>QBMO01000004.1:29838-72748 GCA_003242075.1 Alphaproteobacteria bacterium | reverse complement strand
GCGCCACGCTCTCATGGCGCGCGGCGATGAGCTACACCGATGCCCGCTTCGATGGCGGATCGCTCGATGGCTTGCGGCCGGCGCAAGCGGCGGAATGGAGCGCCACCGCCGGCTTGGTTTGGCGCGCGACGGAGGAGACCACCCTCTCTGCCGACCTGCGCTATGAAAGCGATCGCTTCGAGGATGATCTGAATAGCCGCGTGCTGGAGGCGGCCGCGGTGCTCGATTTGCGCGCCGAGCAAGCGCTGACGGATACGGTTTCCATCTATGCCGCGCTCGACAATGCGCTCGATGCCGCGGTCGAAACGGCGGAAACGGCGGGCGGGAACGGGAGCCGCGGGCCGCCACAGGCGCTGCGCCTGGGTGTGCGGCTCAGAACGGGGCCGTGAGCGCCTCTGGCCTGCCCGCACGAATTGGACTAAGCCCGCGCCCCATGACACGCAAACTCTCCCTCACCGCCGATGGGCGCAACATGGTCGTCCATCTGCATAGTGGCGATCTGCCCGATGACGTGAAGTTCGACGGGCATGTTGCCGTCGATAGCGAGACGATGGGGCTGTCGCTGGTGCGCGACCCGCTTTGCCTGGTGCAGCTCTCCGACGGCAAGTCCGAGATCCATCTCGTGCAGCTCGATCGCTCTAGCTATGACGCGCCAAATTTGAAGCGCGTGCTGTCAGATCATGGCATTCTCAAGCTCTTCCATTTCGCGCGCTTCGACCTTGCGATGTTTATGCGCGATCTCTCGGTCGTCACCTCGCCCGTCTATTGCACAAAGGTCGCGTCGAAACTTGTGCGCACTTATACCGACCGGCATGGTTTGAAGGATCTCACCAAGGAAGTGCTCGGACGCGACATTTCGAAGGAACAGCAATCAAGCGATTGGGGCGCCGCCGAGCTGAGCGATGCGCAACTGGCCTATGCGGCGTCGGACGTGCTTTACTTGCACCAGCTGAAAGACAAGCTCGACATCATGCTAGCGCGCGAAGGCCGCGTCGAAATCGCGCAAGCGTGCTTCGACTTCCTTCCCTCACGCGCCGCGCTCGATCTCGCCGGCTGGGAAGAAACCGATATCTTCGCCCACTCATGAAGATCAATCTCGCCGACAAGCTCAAACAGTTCGAAGGCTATTGGCAACCGCGCGTGGTCGGCGGCTTCAACGGTCACGACTTAATGGTCGTCAAGCTTCACGGCCAATTTCCGTGGCACAAACACGATGACACAGACGATTTCTTCCTGGTGCTGGCGGGAGAGATTATCATCCGCATGCGCGACGGCGATGTGGCGCTGAAAGAAGGCGAAGTGTTCGTCGTCCCCAAAGGCGTGGAGCACGCACCCTTCGCCGAGAACGAAGCGCACGTGCTGCTAATAGAGCCGCGCGGCACGCCGAACACCGGTGACACAGCTACAGCGGCGCCGCGACGCGAGATCTAGTCGGTATCCCGGCAGCGATCAGAGCAGTACTTCACATTTGCCCAATCGCGCGCCCATTTCTTGCGCCAGCTGAAGGGCTGGCGGCACGTCGCGCAAATCTTCTGCGGCAGGTTAGATTTCTCGAGCCGCTTACCGTTGGCGTTCTTGACCATAAGCCGATGATAATCCCAGTCGAACTCCAATCCAAGCTAGACGGCCGCACGTAACCGGCGCGTGGTGCATGCTTTACGCCTTGTTCTGGGAGATCAATTAACGCCGCGCATCGCAGCGCTGCGCGATCTCGATAAAGCGCGCGATGTTGTTCTGCTCGCCGAGGCGTCAGCCGAGGCGACTTATGTGCGCCATCACAAGAAGAAGATTGCCTTTGTGCTTGCCGTCATGCGCGCGTTCGCGAGGCGGCTGCGCGCCGACGGCGTCACCGTGCGCTATGTGGCGTTGGACGACACTGAAAATAGCGGCTCGCTCCGGGGCGAATTGCAAAGAGCCGTAGCGGATTTGCAGCCTGCGGAGGTGGTGGTCACCGAAGCCGGCGAACATCGTCTCGCGATCGAGATGGAAAGCTGGGAGACCGAACTCGGCCTGCCAGTCGAGGTGCGCGAGGATACGCGCTTCATCTGTTCCCACGCCGCATTCCGCACCTGGGCGCAAAGCCGCAACCAATTGCGGATGGAATACTTCTATCGGCTCATGCGCACAGAAACAGGCTTTCTGATGGACGGCGAGGCGCCTGCCGGCGGACGCTGGAATTTCGACGCCGAGAACCGAAAGCCAGCCGAAGCTGATCTCTTCATGCCCTCACCGCCGCGGTTCGCACCGGATGCAGAGACCACAGCGGTGCTAAAGCTCGTGGCCGAACGGTTCGGCGATCATTTTGGCGATCTCGAACCGTTCTGGTTTGGCGTGACACATGAACAGGCTGACCTGGCGCTAACGCACTTTCTGCACGAAGCCCTGCCCAGCTTTGGTGACTACCAAGACGCGATGCTGAGCGGCGAGCCGTTCCTCTATCATTCAGTCATCTCGATGTATCTCAACATCGGCTTACTAGATGCCCGCGATGTTTGCCGCCGCGCCGAGGCTGAATACCGAACCGGACGCGCGCCGCTCAATGCCGTCGAAGGTTTCATTCGACAAATCCTCGGCTGGCGCGAGTACGTGCGCGGCATTTATTGGCGCGAGGGCCCGGACTACACGCGCCGCAACGCGCTCGGCGCAACGCGCGATCTGCCTTGGTTTTATTGGTCAGCTCAAACTGACATGGTGTGCATGGCCGCCGCGCTTGGCCAAACCAAAGCCGAAGCATACGCGCACCATATCCAGCGGCTCATGGTCACCGGAAATTTCGCCATGCTCGCGGGCGTTGATCCATTTCAGGTGCATGAATGGTATCTGGCGGTTTACGCGGATGCTTACGAATGGGTCGAAGCGCCCAACACGATGGGCATGAGCCAGTTCGCCGATGGCGGCTTGCTTGCCTCGAAGCCTTATGCAGCGAGCGGCGCCTATATCGATCGCATGTCGGACTACTGCAAAAGTTGCGCTTACAATGTGAAGCTTAAGAGCGGCCCCAAAGCGTGCCCGTTAAACTATCTTTATTGGGATTTTCTGGCGCGCAATCGAACGATACTGGGTGGCAATCCGCGCATCGCGCCGATGTATCGCACGCTCGACCGCATGAGCGATGAACGTCGCGACGAGATCGCAAACGATGCGCGCATCTTTCTGGACGGCCTGAAGTGAGCGCGCTCACGAGTTTTGGCGCGCCAATGCGTGTCGCACTCTTTGGCGCGACCGGCGGCGTCGGCGCCGCCCTGCTCGACCTTCTGGCGGGGGACGACCGCGTCGGCGGCATCTATGCCGGCTCTCGCTCATCTGTGATCGCCGAGCGCCCCACGGTCACGCCATTTCAGTTTGATATCACGCGCGAAGAGACGATCGCCGACACCGCGGCCTGTATCAGCGAGGGCGGCCCGCTTGATCTCGTATTAGTAACGACCGGCGTACTGCACGAAGGCAGCATGCAGCCGGAAAAGACTTGGCGCGACTTCAGCGGCGACAGCTTCGCGCATGCGTTCGCCGTCAACGCGACAGGACCGGCCCTGATCGCCAAGCACATGCTGCCGCTGCTGGCCCGCGACCGTAAGTCGGTGTTTGCTGCGCTCTCAGCGCGCGTTGGATCGATAGAGGACAATCGCCTCGGCGGCTGGGCTTCGTATCGCGCTTCTAAAGCCGCCCTGCATCAGATCGTCCGCACCTGCGCGATCGAGCTGGCACGCTCACGCAAGCAAGCGATCTGCGTCGCGCTGCATCCGGGGACGGTTGATACCGACTTGTCCCGGCCATTCCAGCGCGGCGTCGCGGCGGAAAAGCTCTTCACGCCGGCTTATAGCGCCGAACGTCTACTCTCGGTCATCGATCGCCTGACGCTGGCGGACAGCGGCAATGCGTTCGCCTGGGATGGCGCGCGCATCCCGTTCTAGGCTTTGACCACTTCCTGTTCGATCCTGCCGAAGATCGAGTGATTCTTGGCGTCGCGCATTTCGATTTCCACGGTGTCGCCATGCTTGAGGAATGCGGTGCTCGGCTTGCCCGACTGGATCGTCTCGATCATGCGTTGTTCGGCAATGCAGGAATAGCCGCGGCCGCCTTCGCTGACTGGCTTGCCAGGGCCGCCGTCTTCGCCGCGATTAGAGACTGTGCCGGAGCCGATAATCGTGCCGGCGGCGAGTTCGCGGGTTCTAGCGGCGTGGGCAATGAGTTGGCCGAAGTCGAATGTCATGTCTTCGCCGGCGTTCGCTGCGCCGAAGGCCTTACCATTCAGCGTCACGTGCATGGGTAGATGCAATTTGCCATCGCGCCACGCGTCGCCCAGTGCGGCGGGCGTGACCGCGACGGGCGAGAAGGCCGATGAAGGCTTCGATTGGAAGAAGCCGAAGCCCTTCTCCAGTTCGGCCGGAATGAGATTGCGCAAGCTGACATCGTTCACGAGCATCACGAGACGGATACGCTTCCTCGCTTCATCGGCGCTGATGCCCGCTTCGCAATCGTCCACGATGACGGCGACTTCCGCTTCAAAGTCGCAGCCCCAGGCTTCGTCTTGCAGCGGAATGGCGTCGCGCGGGCCGAGAAAAACATCACTGCCGCCTTGATACATGAGCGGATCGGTCCAAAACGTCTCCGGCATTTTAGCGCCGCGCGCTTGGCGCACGAGTGCGACGTGGTTCACGTAAGCCGAGCCATCGGCCCATTGATAGGCGCGCGGGAGCGGCGAAGCGGCTTCGCGCTCGTGGAAGCGCTCGCGCAAGATCGTGCCGGCATTCACACCTTCGCTCAGCGCCTTGAGGCGCGGCTCGGCGTGCGTCCAGTCGTCGAGCGCGGCCTGCAGCGTCGGCACTTCAGGGCCGGCGACCGCATACCAGGCGAGATCATCGGAGACGACGACGAGGCGGCCGTCACGACCGTGGCGCAGAGAAGCGAGTTTCATTAGTTCACTGCGTCCTTCTGATTTTCCGGCGCGGCTTTGATGAAGGCGGGATGCTTGCGGGCGGCTTCGTCCCAGGCGACGAGGCGCGGGAATGGCGTGAGGTCGGTTTTGTACCGGCGCGCATTGGCCATTTGCGGCACAAGCATCACGTCGGCAAGCGTTGGCTCATCGCCGAAGACGTAGGTGGTGTCTGGATGATCCGCGACTTGGCGTTCGAGCGCGTTGAAACCGAGCTTGATCCAGTGACGATACCATTCGCCGATGTGCTCTTCGCTGGCGCTGAACTCGAGCTTTAGGCGCGTCAGCACGCTGGTGTTGTTGAGCGGATGAATATCGGTGGCGATCGTGGTGGCGAACGAGCGGACTTGCGCGCCGAGCCATGGATCGGCGGGCATAAGCCGCGGGTTCGGATAGGTTTGATCGAGCCAGACGAGGATAGAAAGCGATTGGGTGATGATTCCCTGCTCGGTCTCCAGCGCCGGCACGCGCATTTGCGGATTTTTGGAGCGATACGGCTCACGCATCTGCTCATCCGTCCCGGGCGCGATGTTGATCGGGACGGACTCGTAATCGACGTTCTTTAGATTGAGCCCGATACGGACGCGATAGGCGGCGGAGGAGCGCCAGTAATCGTAGAGCTTCAGCATGCGTCCTCTCTAGCGCGGACGCGCCCCAACGTCATGCCGATTATTCCCCGATCCGCGACTTCGTTGCGTGCGCGGCGCGGGCTTTTTCGTGGAGCCAGGCGGCGTGTTGCGGCGCCTTTTTGGTGCGGCTCCATTCTTCGAGCATGGCTGGCGCGACGCGCTTGAGTTCGGCGTACTCCTCGGCGGTGCCTGTGTCGGCGGTGAGTTCGAGACGGTGGCCGTTTGGGTCGAAGAAATAGATCGATTTGAAAATGCCGTGATCGGTCGGGCCGAGCACATCGAGGCCCTTGGCTTCGGCCCGCGCTTTTGCGGCCATCAGCGCATCCAAGCTCTCAACTTTGAACGCGATGTGCTGGACCCAGGCTGGCGTGTTCTCGTCGCGGCCCATGTCTTTCTGGTTCGGCAGTTCGAAGAAGGCGAGCACGTTGCCGTTTCCCGCGTCGAGGAAGACGTGCATGTACGGATCGTACTCGCCCGTCGACGGGACGTGATCCTCGGCGAACGCGGTCGTGTAATCCATGTCGAACACGTCGCGATAGAATTCGACGGTTTGCTTGGCGTCTTTGCAGCGATAGGCGACGTGATGGATGCCTGACGTTATCGCCATGGTGCGCGCTCCTGCGCGCGCGCCGGACGCGCCGCGCTTAGGGTTGGTGATCGGTGGGGACGTCTTTCGTGCGCGTCTTGCCGACGCCCAGCGCAATGCCAAGGCCCAGCATGACGAGCGCGCCGACGACAATCCATTGCGTCTGGACGCCTAGCAGTACCGCGCCATAGACCAAGCCGGCGAGAAGGATGAGATAGCCGATCGCGTAGATCACGAACGTTGACATGAGATGTTCCCCGGGGACCGGAGAGTCCCAGAGGATCAACGAGCGAGCCGGGCTTTAGTGCCATGAGGGAGCGACGATTGCTCATTGTTCGTCCGCGAAAATCTGCACGATGGGGTCGGCGCCTGCGGTTTGGGCGGCGCGGTACATGCCCGGCGTGTTCATCGCCCAGGCGACGCCGCCCCAGCCATCGAGCACAATTACGCCGCCATCGCCGACAGCGCCTTGATTATTCAGCATGGCGCCGACTTCGGCGATCACCGCGTCGGCCGCTTCTTGAGCACTCTCGCCGTTGAACTGCATGCGCGCACAAATATCGCGCGCGACGCCGACGCGGATGAAAAACTCGCCTGTGCCCGTCGCGCTCACGCCGCAGACGCCGTTCTGCGCATATGTGCCTGCGCCGATGATCGGCGCATCGCCGACGCGGCTCCAGCGTTTGCCGGTGGTGCCGCCGGTCGAGGTGCCGGCTGCGATATCGCCGTTGGTGTCGAACGCGACGACACCGACGGTGCCGAACTGGTGATCGTCTGGATAAACGAGTTCAGCACGCGGCGCTTGCGGCGCGCCGGCTGGGCGCTGCGGGATCGGCAGATTGTTGTCGCGCAAATTTGTCTCAAGCTGCTGCCAGCGGCGCTCCGTGAAGAAATAAGACGGATCGACCTCTTCCAGGCTTTGGCTGCGCGCGAACGCCTCGGCCCCCTCGCCGATGAGCATGACATGGCGCGAGCGCTCCATCACGGCGCGCGCGAGGCTGATCGGGTGACGAATAGTGGTAACGCCAGCGACGGCGCCCGCGGCGCGGGTGCGACCGTCCATGACCGAGGCGTCGAGTTCGTTCGCGCCTTCCGCCGTGAAGACTGCGCCGCGACCAGCGTTGAACAGCGGATCGTCTTCCATTTCGCGAATGACGGCTTCGACAGCGTCGAGCGACGAGCCGCCGCGTTCGAGGATGGCGCCGCCCGTGGTCAGCGCGCGCTGCATGGCGGCGCGGTATTGCACTTCAAGTTCGGGCGTGAGGTTCGCGCGTTCGATGACACCGGCGCCGCCGTGAACGACGATGGACCAGCGCGGAGCTGGCTCCGGCGCCGTGGCGCAGGCGGCGAGCGCAAATAGCGCGAACGCGAGGAGCGCGCGCATCATCCCGCCTTCAACACGCCGCGCTTGATCTGGTCGAGTTCGATCGACTCGAACAGCGCTTTGAAATTGCCTTCGCCGAACCCTTCATTGCCCTTGCGCTGGATGAATTCGAAGAAGATCGGCCCGACCGCGTCCTTGCCGAAGATTTGCAGCAGCAGGCCTTGGCCTTCGCTCGGCGCGCCGTCGATGAGGATGCGGCGTTTGCGTAGCTCTTCGACGGGTTCGCCATGGCCTGGCAGGCGTTTGTCGATGAGATCGAAATAGGTTTCGATCGTGTCTTGCAACTCAACACCGCGCGCGCGCAGCCGATCGACGACGTCGTAGAGATTGTTCGTGCCGAACGCCAAATGCTGGATGCCCTCGCCTTTGTAACGCTGCAAATATTCCTCGATCTGATCGACCTTCTCCGGATCGCCTTTGCTCTCGTTGAGCGGGATGCGGATTTTGCCATCGGGGCTGGTCATTGCCTTGGAGAAGAGACCCGAGACTTTGCCTTCGATGTCGAAATAGCGGATTTCGCGGAAGTTGAAGATGCGCTCGTAATAGTCCGCCCACTTGGCCATGTTGCCGCGGAAGACGTTGTGCGTGAGGTGATCGAGATAGGTGAGGCCGATTTGGTTTTTCGACTCATCGGCGCCGGCGATCGGTTCGAAGTCGATGTCGTAGATGGTATCGGCGCCGTAGCGATCAACCAGATAGATATAAGCGCCGCCAATGCCTTCGATCGCTGGGATATTGAGTTCACCGGGGCCGACCGGCGATTGCACCGCCTTGGCGCCGCGCTTCACCGCTTCTTCGAGCGCGTGCTTCGCATCCTTCACACGAAAGGCCATCGCGTTGGCGGAGGGGCCATGCGCGGAGCGGAAATCCGCCGGCTGCCCTGACGGCTCCATGTTGAGGATGAAGTTGATGTCGTTTTGCTTGTAGCGGACGACATTCTTTGAGCGATGCTTGCCGACGGCGGTGAAGCCGATCTGTTCGAAGTACGCGGCGAGCTTATCCGGTTCGGGCGAGGTGAATTCGACGAACTCGAAGCCATCGGTGCCCAGCGGATTTTCGAACAGGTCGGCCATGACGTTTCCTCGGCGGCTTGATCTTTCCTCCGATTTAGTTTCATCTGAAACCAATGGCAAGCGCAAAGCAGAAACCGAGCCCGGCCGATTTGCTGGTTCTGGAGGATTTCCTCCCCTACCGGCTCTCGATCCTCTCGAACCGCGTCTCGCGCGCGATTGCGGCGCGTTATGCCAAGACCTTCGACCTCACCATTCCAGAATGGCGCATCATCGCCGTGCTCGGGCGCCGGCCAGGACTGACGGCGAAAGAGATCGCCGAGGCCACCGAGATGGACAAGGTCGCGGTGTCGCGCGCGGTGGCGCGGCTGGTGGTGGCTAAGCGCTTGCGGGCGAGCGCGGATGCCGACGACGCGCGGCGGCAAAATCTTTCGCTGACAGCGCAAGGCGAAAGCGTCCATGCGCGCATCGCGCCGATCGCGTTGGCGGCGGAAGAGAAATTGCTCAGCGCACTCGATGCACGCGAACGGCGCGAGCTCGATGCGCTGCTCGATCGTCTCCTCGTCGCGGCGCGCTCGCTCTGAATCAGAGGAACCTAAAGGAACTTGGGAACCGTTCGCTACCGTATGCGTAGAAAAAGTGCGGGCGGGCGAGCGGAACCCGGAGTTTGAGATGATCCGTTTTACTTCAATGGCCGCAGCAGCGGCGCTGATCGCTGGCATGGCGCCGTTGGCGGCGTGCGCAAGCAACGGCGAAAGCGCCTCGGCGCAACAGCCACAAGCGCAAACAACAACGCCGCCGCCGGCAGCGCCGCAAGCGACCACCGGCTACACTGACGCGCAGATCGATGCGTTCGTCGCCGCCCGCTCGCAAATCAATCAGCTAACGCCCGGCACGACGACCGAAGAGCAGCAGCAAAACCAGATTCGGATCAGCCAAATCTTGCAGGAAGCCGGCGTTACGCCAGAGCAATACAACCAGATCCTTGAAGCATCGCAGATAGATCAGACGCTCAGCAACCGCATCGCTGTCGCGGCGGTCGGCGATAGCCTGAGCGACGACCAGCTGCGCGCGTTCGTCACTGCCAGCGCCGAGATCGAGCCGCTAAACGCCACCCTGACATCAGGAACGGAAACTGAGCGCGCGCAGGCGGCCGAGCAAATCCGCGGCATTCTCGCGCGCAACAATCTCACGATCGAAGTCTATAACGGCATCGCCGCGCAAGCGCGCACCAATGCTGAACTGCAGGCGCGTCTGCAGGCGCTCAATGCACCGGCGGACGCACCCAGCGGCTCCGAGTAGTCGCGGGCGGGCTATTGCGGTGTCAGCCGCACCACGCGGCCATTGTCCTCGTCGGTGACGACGTAGATTGAGCCGTCCGCGGCCTCGGCGAGGTCGCGGATGCGGCCGACGCCGAGATTGAAGCGCTCTTCGCCGATCACGCGAGGTCCATCGACACGAACGCGAATGAGCGCCTCGGTCTCCAGCCCGGCGATCAGAATGTCGCCGCGCCACGGAAACAGCTCGCCGCGGTAGAAATCCATATCGCCGGGCGCGATGACCGGATCCCAATAATAGTTCGGCTGCTCCATGCCGTCTTGGACGGCGATGCCGCCGGTGACGGCGCCGCCGCGATATTCGATGCCGTATGAGATAACCGGCCAACCGTAATTGAGGCCGGCTTGCGTGAGGTTCAGCTCATCGCCGCCGCGTGGTCCGTGCTCGATCGTCCATAGCGCACCGGTGCCCGGGTGAATGTCGGCGCCTTGCACATTGCGGTGACCGTAGGACCAAACTTCAGCCGCCGCGCCGGCCTGGCCAACAAATGGATTGTCAGACGGGATCGTGCCGTCGGCGTTGATGCGCACGACTTTGCCGATGGTGACCGATCGATCCTGCGCGAGACCGCGCGAGTCGTCGCCTTGGCGGTCGCCGAGCGTGATGTAGAGGCGGCCTTGGCCATCGAAGACGAGGCGCGAGCCGAAATGGCCGCGTGAATTCCAGGCCGGATTCTGCTGAAAAATGCGCTGCACGTTTTCAACGCCGGTAGCGTTGGCGTTGAGCCGGCCGCGCGCGACGGCTGTCGCGTTCGTGCCGTTGCCGCGCGGCTCGGCGTAGGACCAATAGATCAGCCGATCGGCAGCGAAAGTCGGTGACAGTGCGAGATCGAGCAAACCGCCCTGCCCACGCGCATCGACTGCCGGCAGGCCCGTGAGCGGATCGGAGACTTGGCCTTGCGGTGTGATCAGGCGCAGGCGCCCGGCGCGTTCGGTGACGAGCAAATTGCCGTCCGGCAAAACGACGATGCCCCACGGATGATCGAGGCGGGCGGCGATTTCTTGCGTTTCGATCGCGACCCCGGACGTCAGCGCAGGCGCGCGCGTCTGGCCTTCGAATGCGGGCTGGAAATTGGCGTTGGCCCGGCCCTGCTCAACCGGCGCACCCGGCGTGGCCGTCTGGCCATTGCTCGGCGCGCCGTTGCAGGCGGCGAAAAGAACAACCGTCGCAAACGTCAAAACCCGCATCGTCCTCAATCCTCTGCCGCTGAGTGCCGGTATCTAGTGCGCGGCGCCGCGGCCGCCAGAGGCAGTACGGATCGACGCGTTCGCCGGACCGCCGCCTCGCCTTGCTTCCGCCCCCGGGCCGGGCGACAAGCCGGAGGAACATGACTGCAACTGCCCATTTTGCCGACTTCGACTGGGAGCCCAAGCGCGCCGCCACGCTGCGCAGCGCCCGCCGTCGCTCGCGGCTGATCGCGGCGCTGCGGCGGTTTTTCGTTGCCGGCGCGGGCGCGTCGTTCGCAGCCGTGTTCGTGTTCATGGTGCTCTACGCCATCGAAGGCGGCTTTAACGCCGGCCAGTACGCCCCGGCCGAGCCGCTGCGGATGATCAACCCGCGCTTCATCGGGCGCACCGAGGGCGGCGGCCCCTACCAGCTCTCGGCCGAGACGGCTGAGCGGGCGGCCGGCGAGGGCCAGCCGATCGAGCTGATCGCCCCGGTCTATCGGACCGAAGCCGGAACAATCATGCTGGCCCCCAGGGGCATCTATGACGAAGCGGCCAAGACCGTCATTTTCGACGGCGAGGTGCTGTTTTCGGACCGTGGCGGCAACCGGTTCACCACCCCCTACATGATGGTGGACCTGGAAGCGGGCACTTTGACCGGGCGCGGGGGCGTCACCGGCGCCGGACCCCTTGGCGTGCTCCAGGCCGAAAGTTATGAATTACGGGACAGCGACCGGGCATTGGTGCTTCGGGGCGGTGTCCGCGGCCAGATTCCTGACCGCAGAGAGCAGACCGGGGAGCCGTCGCAATGAGGCCTACAGCCTTCTTTATCGCCGCCGGCGCTCTGCTGATGACGGCTCTCGCGGCTTCGCCCGCGCACGCTCAACTGAGCGAGAGCGGCGGGCCTGTCTCCTATTCCGCCGACAATCTCGAATATTTCGACACCGAGCGCCGTCTCGTGCTCGTCGGCGATGTCGACATTGTTCAAAACGATGCGCGCCTGCGCGCTGATCGCATTACGCTGTTCTTCAGCGCTTCGACCGCCGCCGCTGCCGGACAGCAGCAAGGCGGCCTGGGTTCGGGCGACATCGAACGCATGATCGCGGAGGGCGAAGTCTATTATGTGCGCCCAGCGCAATCGGCGCGCGGCAACCGCGCCGTCTACGAGATCGCGCAAGATAGCGTGACCTTCTCCGGCAATGTCGTGGTGGCGTCGGACGAGAACGTAATCCGGGGCGAAACCCTAGTTTTGAACATCGGCAACCGCCGCACCGTGATCCGTCCGCAGGGCGGCGGGCGTGTGCGCGGGGTGTTTGTCCCCAGCGAAGGCGGGCAAAATTCGGGCCAACCGCGCCAGTGATCGTCCAATCGTTACGAAATCTTAGCCGCGGTGAGTGCATATGAGCCCTGAGGGCGCTGCAAGCCGTTCGGCCAAGGCCCAGTCCGCACAAGGCGGTCTAGGCGCGGTTTCGATCGGGAAATCCTATCGCGGCCGCCGCGTGGTGAAGGATGTATCCATCACCGTCAATCGCGGCGAGGTCGTTGGTTTGTTGGGCCCCAACGGAGCAGGGAAAACCACCTGCTTCTATATGATTACGGGGCTCGTACGCGTGGACCAAGGGCAAATCTTGTTGGACGGCCAGGACGTCACAACACTGCCTATGTACCAACGCGCGCGGCTTGGCGTGGGCTATCTCCCACAAGAGCCGTCGATCTTCCGTGGTCTCACCGTCGAACAGAACGTCATGTCGATCGTGGAGCTTTCCGAGCGGTCTCGCTCGAAGCGCCGCGAAATCGTCGACGGGCTGCTCGCCGAACTGCGCGTGGATCACCTGAAAGATGCGCCTGCGTCTGCCCTCTCGGGCGGCGAGCGGCGTCGGGTCGAAATCGCACGCGCCTTGGCGACGCGTCCGTCCTTCATGTTGCTCGACGAGCCTTTCGCAGGCATCGACCCGCTCGCCATCAACGACATCCGCGAGCTTGTGCTGTTTCTCAAACAGCGCGGGCTTGGCGTTCTGATCACCGACCACAATGTGCGCGAAACGCTGCAGATCGTGGACCGTGCATCGATCATGTTCGACGGCGAAGTGATGTTCGAAGGCACACCTCAAGAGGTGATGGCTTCGGCGGTCGTGCGCGAAAGGTATCTCGGCAAAGATTACCACTAGACTGGGGCCCGCGATGGCGATGACCCCCCGTCTGGAGATGCGCCAGGGCCAGGCCCTGGTGATGACGCCGCAATTGCAGCAGGCGATCAAGCTGCTGCAGCTTTCCAATGTCGAGCTTCAGGAATTCGTCGAAGGCGAACTCGAACGCAATCCCTTGCTGGAGCGCGAGGAAGGTTCGGCCGAAGCCACGAAAGCCGCCAGCGATAGTGGCGACGCGCAAGCGCTTGAGTTCGATAGCGGCATGGCGCCGGCGGAAGCAGCACTCGATATCTCAGTGGCCGACATGGCCCCGGATTTGAGCGCCAACGAATTAGCAGAAGCGGGTGCGGCGCCCCTCACCGATTGGTCGAAAGCCTCGTCAGGCAAGAGCTTCGACGACATGCCCGGCATCGAGGAGACGCTGGCGAACGACATCACGCTCGCCGAGCATCTCGACGCACAACTCACGGAAGCCGGCCTCGATGCCGTCGATCGCATGATCGGCGCCGCCTTGATCGATGCGGTGGACGATTGGGGCTACATGCGCGCCGATCTGTTGGAGATCGCCGGCCGCATCGGCGCACCTTACCCGCGCGTCGAGCGCGTGCTCACCATCATGCAAGGCTTCGAGCCTGTCGGCGTCATGGCGCGCGATGTCGCCGAATGCCTGGCGCTGCAACTGAAGGACCGCGACCGCTTCGATCCGGCGATGGAAAAGCTGATCGGCAATCTCGATCTGCTGGCGAAGGGCCATTTCGAGCGCTTGCAGCACATTTGCGATGTCGATCGCGAAGACTTGCTGGAAATGGTCGCCGAGGTGCGCGCGCTGACGCCGAAGCCAGGCGCCGGATTTGGCGGCGGCCACGTGCAATCGGTCGCGCCGGATGTTTACATCAAACAGGCGCCGGACGGCACTTGGCTGGTCGAACTCAATGCCGACACCATGCCGCGCGTGCTGATGAACCAGCGCTATTACGCGACGGTGTCGAAGACAGCCAAGCGCGAGGAAGACAAGCAATTCCTAACCGAATGCGCGGCGAATGCGTCATGGCTGGTGAAGAGCTTGGACCAGCGCGCCAAGACGATCCTAAAAGTCGCGCGCGAGATCGTGCGCCAGCAGGATGGCTTCTTCGACAAAGGCGTCGCGCATCTGCGGCCGCTAAACTTGAAAACCGTCGCCGCCGCGATCGAGATGCATGAGAGCACCGTCAGCCGCGTGACATCGAACAAGTATCTCTCCTGCGCGCGCGGCGTGTTCGAGCTGAAATACTTCTTCACCGCCTCGATCAACGCCTCCGACGGCGGCGAGAGCCATTCCGCCGAAGCCGTGCGCTACGAGATCAAAGGCCTGATCGACCGCGAAGCCGAACACGAAATCCTAAGCGACGACCGCATCGTCGAAATCCTCCGCGAAAAAGGCATCGACATCGCCCGCCGAACGGTCGCGAAATATCGCGAAAGCCTACGGATACCGAGCAGCGTCGAGCGCAAGCGAAAGCTGGCGGCTGGGTTTTAGATCAGGTCAATTGGAGCGCCGCTCCGACAATAATTAGAACCAATGACGCCCAGCTCAGCACATCGAATAGCCTGTCTGCGGCTTGAGCCCTGCTGTTTGGGTTGTCGGACACAAACGTAATCGTTTCTCCGGAACGACGAATCCGGAACGGCGCGCCGAACACAAACACTCCAACCGTCCCAAGCAAGGCGAGTACAACGCCAAGCTCCGAAGCGCTAACCACTACGCCTCCTCCCGCATCGCCCAACCTTCCGTCGCCAGCATCACCGTCTTCGGGATCACCTTCTCCCCGCTGAGATAGTACGCGACCATCCTGCGAGACAAACCCAGCGCTTGCGCCGCCGCTTCTTGCGTCAGGCCATGCTTGTCCATCCAGGTGCGGAAATCTTCGACGCGCATGATCTCGCCGGCTTGTTCGTCGGCCCAGCGGCGCAATTGCTGCGCGCCGAAATCGACGCCGCTTGGCCATTCGAGCGACCAGCCGTCGGCGCTGATCGCAACGCGCGCGAATTCGCCTTTCTTCTTCAACGGCGCCAGCGCTTTGCGCGCGGCGATCACGTCAGCAAGATCGACCGGCGCAACGTGACCGTCGTCCCAGCCAATTTCCAGGCGCTCGCCGTCGAGCACCGCAACGCTTGTGATCTTGCCGATCATGATCCGCTTAACTCTTCCCACTTGCCGCGCAACAACACCTTATTCTCCGCCGCCCAAGCCAAAGCTTCGTTCAAATCGATGCGGCCGCTCATTGCGATCACTTCAAGCTCGTCGATCGACACCTGTGCGGCGCCATCGCGCCCGAGCACATGAAAGTGCGGCGGGTTGTGATCGGCGAAATACATCGCGATCTCGGTGTTCGAGAAGCGCGCGAGCCTTGGCATGCGCCACCACTATATGTGCAATGGTTGCACATTGCAAGTGGGCCGAAGTTTACCGCCATTCGTCGCAAGCGCTTTGCCCACGCTTGTATCAAGGCGCTCACTCGCGCCCATGAAACACACCGCCCTAGCCGCCGCCCTCCTCCTTGCCGCCTGCGCCACCGCGCCGGCGGGCGCGACACAAATGCCTGCGTGCCCGCCGGCGGGCTATGACCGCGCGGCGCTGGAGGCGTTGCGGGCGGCGGAGTTTGCGATTGCGGATGCGGGCGAGCGGGAACGGTTTGCGCATGGGCTGGTCGCGTGCCTTGCCTCGCCCGATCCGTTCTTCCGCGATCAAGTGGCGTATGAGGGCCTGACGCGGCTGTTGCGGAGCGAGCAGCTTTCGGTGGCGACGCGCACCAATCTCACCAACGAGACGCTGGCGATGATGCGCGGGCCCGATCCGGATGGCTTTGCGCGTCCGTTCGCGGCGCTTGCGCTTTCGGAGCTGGTGCGCGCCGACCGCATTAATGGCTACTACGATGACGCTATGTACGACGAGATCGTCGCGCGTTCCGTCGCGTATGTGCGCGGCGTGCGTGACTATCGCGGCTTCGATGAACGCGAGGGCTGGCGTCATGGCGTCGCGCACGGCGCGGATTTGCTGATGCAGATCGTGCTCGATCCGAACTTTAACAATGCCGCCCACATGGCGGCGATCCGCGATGCAGTGGCGAGCCAAGTCGCGCCGACAACGCACTTCTACACCTATGGCGAGCCCGAGCGGCTAATGCGTCCGATCCTCTTCATCGCCCGGCGCGGCGCGTTCACGGAAGCGGAGTGGACGGCCTGGTTCGAGCAGCTCATGAATCCCGCGCCGCTCAATGCCTGGAGCGAAGCCTATGCATCGCAAGCGGGACTAGCGAAGCGCCACAACATCATGGCGTTCCTGCAAGCCGTATGGATCAATGCGCGCCTGAGCGAAAGTACTGAAGACGATGTGCTGTTGCCAGGCGCGGCGGCGGCGCTGCGCGCGCTGCCCTAAGCGCGCTTAGCGCGCAGCAGAAGGAACTGCCCGGCGATCACTAGCACGACGCCGCCGAGCGCAAAGAGACCCCAGACTTTGTCCTCGAACAAGGCCGAGACCGTCATCGCCACAGGCGGCGCCAGCGCGGAAATGTAGGAAGCCGTCGCATAGCCGCGCCGGCGCGCGAGGCCGTAATACAAGAGAAACGCGATCACCGAGCCGATGGCGGCAAGGTAGAAAAGCGAAAGCGTGTAGGCCCAGGTCGGCTCGAATGCCCAGGCGCGGCCGGTGGCGAGCGCGAACAGCGCCAACGTCCCCGCCCCATACGCCATCGCCCAGCCCGTGGACGCCGCCACCGTGGCGCCAGCGATTTCACCACGGCGCGCATAGATGTTGCCGACCACTGCGCCGATCACGCCGAGAAAAGTGAGGCCGAGACCGACCAAGGCGCGCGTCCCAAAATTCGCGCCCGTAAGCTCTTCCCAAGAGAGCAGCGCGACGCCGGCAATGCCAAGGCTCGCAGCGCCCCACGCAAGGGCCGGCGCACGCTGGCCGAACGCGATACGAAAGCCGATGAGATTCATGAACGCCATAGCTGCGAACACCACAGCGACGACAGCCGACGTCACGCGCTCTTCAGCCCAATAGACGAGCGTGTAATTGATCGCGAACGTCGACACGCCGACACCCAACGCCGCCACGTGCTGCGCACGCTTGAGTTTGAGCGACTCGCCGCGCAGCAAACACCACGCGAACAACAATCCCGCCGCGAGCGCGAAGCGATATGTAACGGAGATAACGGGATCGACGACGCCGAGTTGAAACGTGATCGCATACCAAGTCGTGCCCCACGCCAAGGTGCAAAACACGATAGCGGTGAGATCGAGCCACTGAGTCGCGCGCGCTGACGCCGCCGCACCACCCGTATTCTCTGCGCTCATCTTCCCCTCGCCAGCGCACAAATGGGCCATTGTGGGGCAGACTAAAAGAGCATTGCTCGCGGATGCGGCGAACCGTCCATTCTCGGCGCCCTTTGCGCCCTCTACGCGTTGACCCGACCCGCCCCGAGGCCTACCTTAAGCGCTTGGCATCGGGACTGTCCCAGGGGGGCGGGATCCGGTCTCGAAGGCTCCCCGCAAGGCTCGCGGCAAACAAGGAGGTCTTCATGCGCGTACAAGTCGCCGGTCGGCAGATGGATGTCGGCGAAGCGCTTAGAACTCGCATCGAATCTGAACTTGAAGCCAGCGTCAGCAAATATTTCGAACGCGCGACAGACGCCGTCGTGACGGTCAGCAAGAACGGCGGCGGCGTCGGCATGGCCGTCGACTGCCTCGTGCATTTGCCATCTGGCATCTCACTGCAAGCCGGCGGCCATGGCGGCGATGCGCATAGCGCCTTCGGCGACGCGCTGGAGAAGCTCGAAAAGCGCGTCAGGCGCTACAAACGGCGACTGCGGAATCCCCACGCCGACAACAAATCTCCCCTTCCCGCCGAGGACGCATCATCGTATGTGCTCGCGCCATTACAGGAAGAGAGTGATGCTGGCGAAGACGCGCCGGCGCCGGCGGAGGATCCGCCGCTTGTGATCGCCGAGACGACGGTCGCCGTACGCACCATGACCGTCTCGATGGCGGTTATGCAGCTCGATCTTTCGGACACGCCGGCCCTGATGTTCAGAAACGCCGCCAATGGCGGATTGAACGTCGTGTATCGGCGCGCCGACGGGAATGTGGGCTGGATCGATCCGGAGCGGGCGCGGAAAGCGAACGGAACTTAAGGTTTCTGCAAACGTTGGCGCCGCTTCTGCAGCGGCGAAACGCGAGACAGGGTGGCAATGCACGAACTAGGCGATCTGATCGCGCCAGAAGCGATTTTGCCCCGATTGGCGGCAGTGTCGCGTCGGCAAGCGTTGATGACTATGGCGGAGACGATTGCGCGTCCCGCTGGCGTCGATGCGCGCGTCGCGTTTGACGCCGTGTTGATGCGCGAGCGGCTTGCCGGCACAGGCGTCGGCGAAGGCGTCGCCATTCCGCACGCCGCAGTGGCCGGCGTAACGCGCCCCGTCGGCGTGTTCGCGCGGCTCGACATCCCACAGAATTTCGACGCGCTCGACGGTCGCGCTTGCGACCTCGTGTTTATGCTGCTCGCACCGCTCGATAAGGGCGCCGATCATTTGAAAGCGCTGGCGCGCGTTTCCCGCTTTTTCCGCCGCGCCGACATCCGCGAAAAATTGCGCGCGGCGCGCGGCGCCGACGAGCTTTACGCGCTGATCGCGGGCGCGGTCCGCGTCGACGCCGCTTAGCGAGCGCGTCGATGACGGGGTGGGATCGGCTCTTCGCGTATTTTCCGCTGTTGATGTTCGCGGTATCGCTCGCCGCACTCGGGGTGTTCGCGGAGTGGCCCTCGATCTGGACCGCCGCGCTTTTCATCTTCGTGATCTATTTCCTGCCGCCCTTGGTGCAACGCGTCATGTTTCGCTGGGCCCCGCTGAAGCACGGCGTTGCTTGCATTGACGGGCGCGCCTTCTGCCCTTGGCTGGCCGCGCACCACATCCAGGCAGTCTACGACGCGCTGCCGTTTCTGGAATCGCTGCTGCGGATTTTTCCAGGCTTCTATTCGATGTGGCTGCGCATGTGGGGCTCGCGCATTGGTTACGGCGTAGAATGGCCGGTGCGCATGGACGTGCTCGACCGCAATCTGATGGACATCGGCAATCGCGTCGTGTTTTCGCGCGAAGTCGAACTCGCCGCGCACGTGCGCAAGAAGGTCGATGGCGCAGGCTCCAGCGTGCTGGTGCGGCCGGTGCGGATCGGCTCTTACGCCTTCGTCGGCGCAGGCGCGAAGATCGGCCCCGGCGCCAACGTGCCCAGCAACGCCAATGTGCCGCCCGCGGCAGTGGTTGGCGTGAATGAGAGCTTCGGCGACACGGTGCGTCATCCCGAGAAAGAAGAAGCGCAGTTCGCGATGAGTTAGCTCGGCGCTAGTCCTTCTCCAACTTCGCTAGCAACACGCCCTCACTCACCTGCGCACCCGCTTTCGCATTGAGCTCGGCGAGCGTGCCATCAAAGGGCGCAGTCAGCGTGTGCTCCATCTTCATCGCTTCGAGCACGAGGATCGGATCGCCCTTCTTCAGCTTCGCGCCGGCTTTGGCGGCGACGGAGACAATCTTGCCCGGCATGGGCGAAAGGATCGCGCCATCGCTGGCAGCGACTTCGCCATCGGCGCGCTCGCCGGTATCGAGCGTGAATTCGTAGGCTTCGCCGCGATCGAAGATCACAACTGCATCGTCAATGCGACGCCAATCAAACTCGCCGAGACCGCGGTATGGCTCGGCAGCTATGGCATCGCCGTCACAAAGCATCCTTACGATCGAGTTCCGGGCCGCATTGAGACGAAACGCGCCGACGCTCACCCACGGTTCGCGCCGCGCGCCCGGTTGACTCCACTTCTTCGAGATGTGCGCGCCAGCAGCCTTTGACACAATATCAGCGCTTGGCTTTCGTTTCGCTGTCAGGGCGTCACCTGCCGCTTGGACTCGCGACGTGTCGACATCCCCTTTCGCAAAGCGCGGATCGTCCAGGCATCTGACGAGAAAGGCCGCGTTTGTCTTCACCGGCCATATTTGCAGCTCCGCACACGCAGATCGCAAATCGCGCACAGCCGCATCTCTATCGTCGCTATGAACAATGATCTTGCCGATCATCGGATCATAGAATGGCGTTACCTCACCACCTTGCTCAACAGCGAAGTCTACGCGGGCGGTCTCGGGTTGCTGAAGGACGCGCAAGGGGCCGATAGATGGCAAGAAACCAGTTGATGGATCTTCCGCATACAACCGCGCTTCCATCGCCCAGCCGTTGATGCGCAGCTCTTCCTGCCTCAGCGGCAGCGTCTCGCCGCTCGCCACGCGCAGCTGCCACTCGACCAAATCCTGCCCAGTGATCTCCTCCGTCACCGGGTGCTCCACTTGCAGGCGCGTGTTCATTTCCATGAACCAGATGCGGTCGCCGCGCAGGCCTTCGCTGGCGTCGGCGATGAACTCGATGGTGCCGGCGCCGACATAGTTCACGGCGCGCGCCGCGAGTACGGCCGCATCGGTGACGGCTTTGCGCGTGGCTTCGTCCATTCCCGGCGCGGGCGCTTCTTCGATCACCTTCTGGTGGCGGCGCTGCAACGAGCAATCGCGCTCGAACAGATGCACGACATTGCCATGCGTATCGCCGAACACCTGCACTTCGATGTGGCGCGGGCGCTGCACGTACGTCTCTAACAGCACGCGATCGTCGCCAAACGCCGCCGCCGCTTCGCGCTTGGCCGATTGCAGCGCGGCTTTGAAATCGGCCTTCTTCTCGATCTTGCGCATGCCTTTGCCGCCGCCGCCGGCGACGGCTTTGATCAGCACCGGATAGCCGATCGCGTCGGCCTCCTTCTGCAAACGCTCTTCGCTTTGATCTTCGCCGAGATAGCCAGGCGTGGTCGGCACGCCAGCTTCGGCCATGAGCTGCTTGGCGGCGTCTTTCAAGCCCATGGCGCGGATCGAGTCCGGACGCGGGCCGACCCAGATGAGGCCCGCGTCGATGACAGCTTGCGCGAAATCGGCGTTCTCGGAGAGAAAGCCGTAGCCGGGGTGGATCGCCTCGGCGCCGGTTTGCTTTGCGGCCGCGATGATCTTCTCGCCGCGCAGATAGCTCTCTTTTGCTGGGCTCGCGCCGATGTGCACGGCTTCATCCGCCTCGCGCACGTGCAGCGCTTTGGCGTCAGCGTCGGAATAGACCGCGACAGTGCGCACGCCGAGGCGTTTGGCGGTGCGAATAACGCGGCGGGCGATCTCGCCACGATTTGCGATAAGGACGGATTTCAGCATGCAAGACTCTCTTCGTCATTCCGGGGCGTCGCGCAGCGACGAACCCGGAACCCAGGGGCCAACGACGCGCTGGTTGCCCCTGGGTTCCGGATCGCGACTTCGTCGCGTCCGGAATGACGATGGTGGGTGTGGTCGTTCATTGGGCATCACGCGCGGCAATCTCGGCGCGGATGCGCGCAATTTCTCTTTCGGCCTCCCTCTCCGCCCCGGTCTTACGCGTCTTCAGCCATTTGAAGAGCGCGACTACCGGAACGCCCCACGCGAGCGCTATCCCCGCTGCGATCGCAGAGTTCAGTGCGTATGTCGGCGCATCGGTCCACGTCAGGCGCCAGACGTCAAAGATGAGAAAGACAAGCACATGGTTGGCGGCCACGTAGAAGAGCAGAAACATGTACTCCGGCCGAATCCAGAGCAGAACGAGGATGATCCCCCAGCCGACCATAAAGGCAGCCGCATAGAGTAGGATCAGATTGATGATCGTGTTGATATCCATCTAATTCGCACCCGGCGGATCAGCCTCACGCGCAGCGATTTCGGCGCGGACGCGTTCCATCTCTTTGTCTAAATCTTGTGACCGCGTCCGCTCGCGCTTGCGAGCGTGCCATTCGACGATTGCCCAGCCGATTAGAGCAAATACCGGTATATTGACCAGTAAATCCCCTACGATCTCGTCGTCGCGACCAACGAAAAAATTGATTGCAGAGTTCAGAATGGCCAACGCTACAGCGAGAATCGCTAGGACCGCCCATCGAGGGAAGAACCACAGGACAATGAGCGCGACCACAATCATCGTTTACATCCTAAACACGCCAAAGCGTGTTTCTGGGATTGGCGCGTTCAAGCTCGCGCTGATCGCCAAGCCCAACACGTCCCGCGTTTGCGCCGGATCGATGATGCCGTCGTCCCACAAGCGCGCGGTCGCGTGATACGGATGGCCCTCCGCCTCGTAGCGTGCGCGGATTGGGTCTTTGAATTTTTCTTCGTCGGCTTTCGCCCAGCTCTCGCCTTTCGCTTCCATGCCGTCGCGTTTCACTTGCGCGAGCACGCTTGCCGCCTGTTCGCCGCCCATGACGGAGATGCGGGAGTTGGGCCAGGTGAAGAGGAAGCGTGGTGAGTACGCGCGGCCGCACATGCCGTAATTGCCGGCGCCGAATGAGCCGCCGATCAGCACGGTGAATTTCGGCACTTCGGCGGAGGCGACGGCTGTCACCATCTTGGCGCCGTCCTTGGCGATGCCGCCGGCTTCGTATTTGCCGCCGACCATGAAGCCGGAAATGTTCTGCAGGAAGAGCAACGGAATGCCGCGCTTGCAGGCGAGCTCGATGAAATGCGCGCCCTTCTGAGCGCTTTCGCTGAACAAGATGCCGTTGTTGGCAAGGATCGCGACGGGAAAGCCCCAGATGCGCGCGAAGCCAGTGACGAGCGTGGGGCCATAGAGCGGGCGGAATTCGTCCAGCTCGCTGCCGTCGACGATGCGGGCAATGACTTCGCGGACGTCGTACGGCGTCCGCACGTCGTCTGGAATGACGCCGTAGATACTTTCCGCCTCGTACGCGGGTGGGACTGGTTCGCGCAGATCAAGCCCGACTTGCTTCACCGTGTTCAAGTTCGCAATGATGCGCCGAACGATATGCAGCGCGTGCGCATCATCCTGCGCCAAGTGATCGACAACGCCACTCTTGCGCGCGTGCATGTCGCCGCCGCCGAGATCTTCTGCGCTGATCACTTCGCCGGTCGCGGCTTTCACCAATGGCGGGCCGCCGAGGAAGATGGTGCCTTGGTTGCGGACGATGACGGTCTCATCGCTCATCGCCGGCACATACGCTCCACCAGCCGTGCATGAACCCATGACGCAGGCGATCTGTGCGATGCCTTCGGCGCTCATGCGCGCTTGGTTGTAGAAGATGCGGCCGAAATGGTCGCGGTCGGGGAAGACTTCGGCCTGGTGCGGCAGGTTCGCGCCGCCGCTATCGACGAGATAGACGCACGGCAGCTTGTTCTGCATCGCGATCTCTTGCGCGCGCAGGTGCTTCTTCACCGTCATCGGAAAATAAGCGCCGCCCTTTACCGTGGCGTCGTTGGCGACGATCATCACTTCACGGCCCGAAACGCGGCCAACGCCGGTGATGACGCCAGCCGCAGGCGCTTCGCCGTTATAGAGATCGTAAGCCGCAAGCGCGCCGACCTCGAGAAACGGCGCGCCAGGATCAAGCAAGCGCTCCACCCGCTCGCGCGGCAGCAGCTTGTTGCGCTTGGTGTGGCGGGCGCGGGACTCTTCCGGACCGCCTAGCGCGATCTGTGCGGCGCGCTCGCGGAGCTGCTGCGCGAGCGCGCGGTGGTGCGCCGCGTTCTTGGCGAAGGCTTCGGAATTGGGATCGATGGAGGATTTGAGTTTCATGATTCCGCAGAAGTCGAATTGGTTGTCTTAGTGAAGGCACGTCGAATGATGATCAGCACGGCGCCGAGTGCAGCAAAGGCAACCACGTTGATTCCACCGTAGAACAAGGTGACCAACGCTGGCGTGCCAGTCATGACTCCGACGACTGCGACAAGCGCGATTGCGACAAGCGTCAGCAGGCCAAGCAGTTTCCAGGTCGGCCGAAACAACAGCGGAACAAATAGAAGTAGATAGATCCACATCACTAGCCCCCGCCGATGATCTCCCGGCCAATCAAGAACCGCCGCACTTCGTTGGTGCCGGCGCCGATGTCGTAGAGCTTAGCGTCGCGGAGGAAGCGCTCAACTGGGAAGTCTTTGGTATAGCCCGCGCCGCCGAGCGCTTGGATGGCTTCGAGGCTGACCTTCACCGCGCTTTCGGAGGCGAACATGATGGCGCCGGCGGCGTCGTGGCGCGTGGTTTTGCCGGCGTCGCAAGCGCGGGCGACGGCGTAGACGTAGGCACGCGCGGCGGAGAGCGCGACGACCATGTCGGCGACCTTAGCTTGGATTAGCTGGAACGAGCCGATCGGCTTGCCGAATTGTTTGCGCTCACGCACGTAGGGCAGCACGACATCGAGGCAGGCTTGCATGATCCCTAAAGGTCCGGCGGCGAGCACGGCGCGCTCGTAGTCCAAGCCGCTCATAAGCACGGCGACGCCGCGATTGAGGCCGCCCATGACGTTCTCTTCCGGCACTTCGCAATCCTCGAACACAAGCTCGCCAGTGTCCGAGCCGCGCATGCCCATTTTGTCGAGCTTCTGGGAGGTGCTGAAACCCTTCATGCCGCGCTCGATGATGAACGCGGTGATGCCGCCGGAGCCGGCGGTGGGATCGGTCTTGGCATACACAACGAGCGTGTTGGCTTCAGGCGCGTTGGTGATCCAGAACTTCGTACCATTGAGCAGGTAGCGATCGCCCTTCTTCTCCGCGCGCAGCTTCATGCCGACGACGTCAGAACCCGCGCCCGCTTCGCTCATCGCGAGCGAGCCAACATGCTCGCCACTGATCAGCTTGGGCAGGTATTTCTGCTTCTGCTCGGGCGTGGCCCAACGGCGGAGCTGGTTGATGCAAAGGTTCGAGTGCGCGCCGTAGCTTAGGCCAACGGAAGCCGAAGCCCGGCTCACCTCCTCCATCGCCACGACGTGTTCGAGATAGCCCAGCCCCAAGCCGCCATCTTCTTCGGCGACGGTGATGCCGTGCAGGCCAAGCGCGCCCATCTCGGGCCAGAGCTCGCGCGGGAATTTGTTGGTCGCATCGATTTCGGCGGCCATTGGCGCGATGCGGTCGGCGGCGTAACGGGCGGAGGTTTCGCGGATGGCGTCCGCGGTTTCGCCGAGGGCGAAATCAAGGCTGTGCGATTGGGTCATGAGCTCCCTATACGGCCGGCCTCTCTGGGCCGTTCACGCGTTCGCCCGGTCTTAGACCAATCGCGCCGGGAGTGAAATTGGCGCCCCGCAAAGAGGGTTAACTGGTAACCACGCGCGTTGCTGGGGTTGCACTCTGATGTTACGGTTACGGAACGTCGGGTCTTCTTGGGTGTTTGAAAAGCTATGGCGCCTCCAGCTCGTCCCATATGGACAGGGCAAATCCGGCTCGCCCTCGTGGCGCTGCCGGTAAAGCTCTATTCGGCCTTGGATTCCAAGGAGAAGATTTCGTTCAACCAAATCCATGAGCCGTCGAAGCAGCGGATCAGGTACGAGAAAGTCGCGCCTGGCGTGGGCGCCGTCGATAAAGACGAGATCGTCAAAGGCTACGAGTACCAGAAGGGCCGCTACGTTCTGTTCTCGGACGAGGAGTTCGAGGCGCTGAAGGTCGACTCGAAGAAGACGCTCGACATGGTGCAGTTCGCGCCGGCCGACACGATCGACCCGATCTATTTCGACAAGCCCTATTACGCCCTGCCCGACGGCAAGATGGCCGATGAGCCCTACCGCGTCGTCTGCGAGGCGCTGAAGAAAACAAAGACCGTTGGCCTCGGCCAAATCACCATGCGCGGGCGCTCCTACATCGCCGCGGTGAAGCCGTATGAAGGCGGCCTCGTTGTCGAGACTGTGCACTACGGCGAGGAAGTGCGTGCAGCGAAAAGCTTCTTCGATGAAATTCCAAGCGGCAAACTCGACGCCGATCTGATCGACCTCGCCGAAGAGCTGATCAATCGCAAGAAAGCCAAATTCGACCCGGCCAAATTCGAGGACGAATACGCCATCGCGCTGGAGCGTCTGGTCAAAAAGAAGATCGAGCGCCATGGCGAGCTAGTGCTGGACGACCAGGAAGAACCGTCGCGCGATTATGGCGACAATGTCGTGTCGCTAGTCGATGCGCTGAAGAAATCACTGGCGAAGAAGTCCCCCAAGGTCGCCGACGACGAGGATGACGCCAAGCCGGCGCCGAAACGCCGCGCGGCGGCTGAAAAGACCAAAGCCGCGCCGCGCGCCAAGGCGCCCGCGAAGGCGGCCGCTAAACGCGCGAAGAAATGAAAAAGCCCGCCAAAAGCGGGACGAAGAAGAGCGCGGCCAAGGCGGACACGGTCGGCGATCTGGCCGAGTACAATCGCAAGCGTGACTTCAAGAAAACGACTGAGCCGGCCGGCGGCACGGTGAAAGACGCCGGCGGCATGTTCGTCGTGCAAAAGCATGCGGCCACGCGCCTGCACTACGACTTCCGGCTCGAACATGACGGCGTGCTGATGAGCTGGGCGGTGCCGCAAGGCCCGTCGCTCGATCCCAGCGTAAAGCGCCTCGCTGTCCGCACCGAGAACCATCCGATCGAATACGGCTCGTTCGAAGGCGTCATTCCGAAGGGCGAATACGGCGCGGGCTCGGTGATCATCTGGGACACCGGCAAAGTGAAGTGGCTGCTCGATCCCGATGAGGGCATGGCCAAGGGCGAGCTGAAATTCGTGCTGGCCGGCGAGCGGCTCAAGGGCGAGTTTCACATGGTCAAGATCAAGCCGCGCGAAGGCGAGCGCGGCAATCCTTGGCTGTTGTTCAAGTCCAAGGACGCCTTCGCCGGCAAGGAAGATCCCGTCGCGCGCAGCGTGACCAGCATCGTCTCAGGCCGCACCATCGAAGACGTGCGCTCCGGCGGTGCGCGTGTATGGAGCAAGGGCGGAGAACGCGCTCCGAAAGCAGCGAAAGCGCCCAAATGGGCGTTCGTCGAGCCGATGCTTGCAACACGCGTCGAGAAAGCGCCGCCAGGCGACAACTGGATCCACGAGATCAAATATGACGGCTACCGCATCCAAGCCGCGGTCAGCGGCGATAGCGTCAAGCTGTTCACGCGCACCGGACTCGACTGGACCGGCAAATTTCAACCAATCGCCGATGCGCTGGCCGCGCTCAATCTGAAAGACGTATTGCTCGACGGCGAAGCGGCGGTCGCACAAGCCAGCGGCAAGACGGATTTTTCCGCGCTCCAGGCGTCGCTCGAGAACGGCGTCGCAAAAGGCGTGTCGTATTTCGTGTTCGATCTGCTGGCCGAAGGCGCGGACGATTTGCGCAAGAGGCCGCTCAGCGAGCGCAAGGCACGGCTCGAGAAGCTGCTCGCGAAAGCAAAAGCGCCCGTTCGGCTCAGCCCGCACTTCGAAGGCAACGGGCCCGATGTGCTGGAGGCATTCCGCGAGCAAGGGCTCGAAGGCGTCATCTCCAAGAAGGCGTCCTCCACCTATCAGAGCGGGCGTTCGAACAGTTGGCTGAAGATCAAGCTGGTGAACGAACAAGAGTTCGTCATCATCGGCTACCAGCCATCACTGAAGGGCCGCGCCTTCGCGTCGCTTATGTTGGCGGACAAAGTGGATGGCAAGCTCCAGTATCGCGGCAACGTTGGAACGGGCTTCAACGATAAGACATTGGCCTCGCTCTCCGAGAAGCTGACAAAGCTCGCACGCGCCAAACCCGCATTGACCGTACCACGCGAGGCGGCGAAAGGCGCGAAATGGGTGGAGCCGAAGCTGGTCGCGCAAATTCGCTTCGCAGAATTCACCAGCGAAGGCGCGGTGCGGCACGCCGTATTTCTCGGTCTGCGCGGCGACAAGGCAGCGAAGGACGTGAGCGCCGAGCAAGCCGCGCCGGCGATGAAGACGCGCGTGCGCCTCACACATCCGGACAAAGTGCTTTTCCCCGATGCGGGCGTGACGAAGGCCGAGCTTGCGGCCTATCTCGACATGGCGTCCGAGCGCATGGGCGTGCACGTCTATAACCGTCCGCTCAGCCTGGTGCGCGCCCCCGATGGGGTCGGCAAACAGACCTTCTTTCAGAAGCACGCCATGGCCGGCATGCCGAAAGAGATCAAAACAATCCCGATCACGGAGAGCGACGGCAAGGCGGAAGGTTATCTCACCGTACCGAACGCGCTGGGCCTCGTTTCCTGCGCGCAGATCAGTGCGCTGGAGTTCCACCTCTGGGGCGCGCACAATGATGACGTCGAAAAGCCCGACCGCATGGTGTTCGATCTCGATCCCGACGAAGGTCTCGACTTCGAGATTGTGAAGCGCGCGGCGTTCGACATCAAAGCGCTCCTCGACGGCGCCGATCTCCCCTCCTTCGCCATGATCACAGGCGGCAAAGGCATCCACATCGTGCTCAACCTAAAGCGCAAGCACACATGGGAGGAGGCCAAGGGCTTCTCCGGCGCGCTGGCGGAGCAAGTGGAGAGGCTCGATCCCAAGCGCTTTGTCGCCAACATGTCGAAAGCCAGGCGCAAGGGCCGCATCTTCGTCGATTATCTGCGCAACGGCCGAGGCGCGACGGCGATCGCGCCCTACTCGCCACGCGCGCGCGCGACGGCGACAATCGCTGTGCCGGTGACGTGGCAAGAACTGAAGACGATCCCTTCAGCTTCAATATTCAAGCTGAAAGATATGCGCGCACGTTTGACGGAACCCGATCCGTGGGCAGACTACGCGCAATGCGCGGTGACGATCACGAAGGCGACGCGCGCGAAGTTGGGGCTGGACTAATCTGGACCGCCGGCGCCCTCGCCGGCATGCACTAGGCCAGCCGGCACGGTGCCAGCGGTCAAAGACGCGCGCCAATTGCAGTGCTACACCGTCTCCAGGAGACAAAGATGCGCCGCTCGATAGCCCTTCTCGCTCTAGCACTGACAGCTTGCGGCCAACCCGAAGCGCCGCCGCCTTTGCCCACGCCGCCTGCGCAAGTCGTCGCCGCGCCGTGGTTCATCTGCGATGCGCTGAACGCCCCGGTACTGCTCGTGTTCGGCGCGGAGCGGAACGGCGTTGCCGAAGTCGCGCAATACGAAAAGCCAAGCGGCGCGATTCAGCAGCGCACGAGCTACACATTGGGCGCTGGCGACGGCGCGGCGGGCAGCGTTTATCGAGCTCTGCTGCAGAATGGCGCCGAAGTCGGCCACGTACGCCAGATTAATTCTGGCATGCTTGAAAACCCCGCCAGCGCCTACACGCCGGTTTACTCGTCGGTGCGCATCGGCGAACGCGACTTGAGCTGCCGCTGGATGCCGCGCACGCGGCTCATGGGCTTCACCGGCCGGCGTACAATCGTCGTCAGCGAAGATGCCGACGGCGATCTACTCTATCACTCCTACGACTTCGCCAGCGCCGCCGAAGCGCAAGCCATCGACGTGTCCGAAAACGGCCGCACCTCCACCTTCTCGCTCGAAGCCCGCGACGGCGCCGAAGCGATGAGTGCGGAAGGCTCGCGCTATACATTCCAGGCCGATGCTGAAACGGAGATCGTCGTGACGGCGTCGAGCGACGGGACTGGGCGCGTAGAAGTGCGCCGCCAAGGTCCAAACCCGGTGCAAACCGAGGACTTGATCGCATACGTCCAAGGCAACGCGGCCACCGACTAGCATTGTCGCGCGCGCGCAAATTGGCTAAGCCCCGCGTAACAACGGAGCACCCATGACGTTCGCATCTTACGAAAAATCCGGCCGCGTCGCGACCGTCACCCTGAACCGACCCGAGAGCCGCAACGCCATCGCAACGCAGGACGATTGCGACGATCTGGCCGGCGCGCTGTGGAAGGCGAACGACGACGAGGAGATCAACGCCGTCATCCTCACCGGCGCCGGCAAATCGTTCTGCGCCGGCGGCGATCTAAAAGCCATCCGCGAACGCTCCGGCATTGGCCCGCGCGCCACGCCTGACGGCACGCGCGCCAATTATCGCCGCGGCGTGCACTCCGTGATCAAGGCGCTCGCGGAGGTCGAAGTCGCGACCATCGCCGCGATCAACGGCCACGCCATCGGGCTTGGACTCGACATCGGCATTCTCTGCGACATGCGCCTGGCCGGCGCGTCCGCCAAAATGGCGTCGAGCTTCGTCAAAGTCGGTATCATTCCGGGCGACGGCGGCGCATGGATTCTGACCAACGCCATCGGCGCAACGCGCGCGGCGGAAATGGTCCTCACCGGCGACACGATCGACGCGGAAGAAGCGGCGCGGATCGGCTTGGTCTCGCGCGTGGTGCCGGATGATCAACTGATGGCCGAAGCGCGCAAGCTGGCGGAGCGTGTGGCCGTGAACCCGCCACGCACGGTGCGCTTGGCGAAGCGTCTGTTGCGCGAGGCGCAGCATGGGCGCTTGAGCGACGTGCTCGAATTGTCAGCCGCTTTCCAAGCGCTGGCGCACGAAACGCGCGACCACAAAGAGGCGGTCGACGCCTTCACCGAGAAGCGCACGCCGAACTTTACGGGCGAATGAGATGACGATCCGCGTCGGCATCGGCGGCTGGAGCTACGAGCCGTGGGAGGAGACCTTCTATCCACCCAAGCTCGCGGCGGCGAAACAGCTCGAGTATGCCGCGAGCAAAGTGACCGCGATCGAGATCAACGCCACCTTCTATCGCACACAAAGCGCCACATCGTTTCAGAAGTGGGCGAAGTCGACGCCGGACGATTTCATGTTCTCGGTAAAGGCGCCGCGCGCAGCAGTGCAGCGCAAGGACTTGCGCGAAGCGGCGCAATCGATCGAATGGTTCTTCAATTCCGGCGTCGGCGAGTTGGGTTCAAAACTCGGCCCGATCTTCTGGCAGATGGCGCCGTACAAAAAGTTCGATCTCGATGAGATGACTGCCTACTTCGATATGCTGCCCGCCAAACTCGGCAAGCTAAACCTGCGCCACGCGCTGGAAGTGCGACACGCAAGCTTCACGGATGACGTGTTTCTCAAACTAGCGCGCGAGCGCAACATCGCGGTGGTGACGGTCGAAAGCGAAAAGCATCCATTGATCGTCGAGCCAACAGCGGACTTCGCTTATGCACGCCTGGAGCTTACAAAGAGCGACGAGCCGACCGGTTATCCAAAAGCGGCGTTGAAGAAGTGGGCGAAGACAGCCCGCGATTGGGAAAAATCGGGCGACGTTTTCCTCTACTTCATCAGCGGAGCGAAAGAGCGCAATCCGGCAGCGGCGATGGCGATGCTGGAACTGCTGAAATAGCTCACACGACTTCGAAGCCGCGCGGGAACGGTTCGTCGTCGTCGATCCAGATTTCGTTGCGGCCTGTGGCGTATGCGCTGCCTTCGATCGACGGGATGATCGCCTTCACGCCGCTAATCTCCGTCTCGCCTTCAATGCGACCGATGAAGCGTGAGAGGATGTAGCTCTCATGCACGAATGTATCGCCGGCTTTGAGGCGACCCTTCGCATGCAGATGCGCGAGGCGCGCGGAGGTGCCGGTGCCGCAAGGGCTGCGATCAATGGCTTTGTCGCCGTAAAAAACTGCGTTGCGGCCGTGCGCGCCCGCGCCTTTCGGCGCATCCGCCCAGAGCACGTGGCTGACGCCGCGAATGGAGCCATCGAGCGGATGCACGGGTTCGATCTTTTCGCGCACGAGCTGGCGGATGATCGGTGAGAGCTGGAGGATACGCGCGGCACCGAGATCATCAAGACCGCGATAGGCGCCTTGTGGTTCGATGATGGCGTAGAAGTTGCCACCATAAGCGATATCGAGCGTCAGCGGGCCGATGCCTGGCGCGTCGATGCGCACGTCTTCGGCGGCGAGATAGCTCGGCACGTTGCGGATGCGGACGCTGGTGACCTTTGCGCCGTCTTGTTTGTAGTCGAGCGCAATTGCACCCGCAGGCACGTCGGCGACAAAGCGGCCCGGCGTGCGCGGCTTGATGAGCCCGTTCTCTAGCCCGAACGTCACGATGCCGATCGTGCCGTGGCCGCACATGGGCAGGCAGCCGCTGGTTTCGATGAAGAGAATGCCAACATCGGCTTCCGCACTCGTCGGCGGATAGAGGAAGCCGCCGCTCATCATGTCGTGACCGCGCGGCTCGAAGCAAAGGCCGGTGCGGATCCAATCGTAGCGGGTCATAAAATCCTGGCGGCGTTCGCTCATCGTCGCGCCGCGCAGCTCCGGCGCGCTTTCTATGACGAGGCGCACCGGATTGCCTGCAGTATGGCCGTCGATGCAGAGGAACGTGTGCCTCACGCCGCGTCTCTGAGCTTTGGACGAGTCGCAGCAGCTTGCTCCACCAGCGCACTCACCTCAGCGCGACGCGCGCCAGTCAGCACATAGCGCGGCGGACGCACGCGTTCGCTGCCGCGGCCCATGATCTGCTCTGCGAGTTTGATCGATTGCACGAGATCGTGCTCGGCGTCCAAGTGCAGAAGCGGCATGAACCAGCGATAGATCGCGCGCGCTGTTTCGAGATCGCCAGCGATGGTCGCGTCGTAGAGCGCGAGTGACTCTTGCGGGAATGCGTTGGTGAGGCCGGACACCCAGCCCTTCGCGCCGAGGACCAAGCCTTCGAGCGCAACGTCGTCCAAGCCAGCAAACAAAATGAAGCGATCGCCCAGCGCGTTATAGAGATCGGTGAAGCGGCGCGTATCGGGGGCGCTTTCTTTCAAGCACACGATGTTCGGCCGATCCGACAGCCGCTTCATCGCCTCGACGCTGACGCTGACGCGATAGGCTGGCGGATTGTTGTAGAGCATGATCGGCAAGGCAGTCGCTTCCGACACGGCGCGGAAATGCGCGACCAATTCTGCCTCCGCCGGCACATAGACCATGGCGGGCAACAGCATCAGCCCATCGGCGCCCGCCATCTCCGCGTCGCGCGCGAAGGCTATAGCGCGCTTGGTGTCGAACTCCGAGACGCCCGCAATCACCGGCACGCGGCCGTTCACCGCTTCTACCGCCGCTTTCAGCACGGCGCGTTTCTCATCGGGTTCCAGCGAATTGTTCTCGCCGACCGTGCCCATAATGATGAGGCCGTGGACGCCGTCGCGCACGAGTGCGTCCTGCACGCGTTGGGTCGCAGCAAGATCGATGGAGAGGTCTGGCGCGAATTGCGTGGTCGCCGCCGGAAAAACGCCCGCCCATGAGACCTGCATTGAAACCTCGCTTGCCAATAGCGCGAACCTATACGATCCGGGAAGCGCATGAAATCCATTCTGATCATTGGCGGCGGCATCGTGGGCGCATCGTGTGCGCTGCGGCTGCAGGCGGCGGGCTTGGCTGTCGCACTGATCGATCCGGGCGATCCGAAGCGCGGCGCTTCGTACGGCAATGCGGGGCACTTGGGGCCGGAGCAGGTCAGCCCGTGGTCGGCGTGGGGCAACGTGTTGCGCGCGCCGCGTTCGAGTTTTGGCGCCGGCGGGCCGCTCGATTTTCGCTGGACCGATGTGGCGTTGTGGACGCCGTGGTCGATGCGCTTTCTGGCGGCGTGCGATCCGGCGCAGTTTGCGCGCGGGCGCGAGGCGTTGAGCGCGCTATTGGAGCAATCCGTGCCGGCTTGGCATCGCATCGCAGACTTGGTCGGCAAGCCGGAGATGGTGCTGCCGCACGGCCACTTCACCGCATGGATGACACCCGAAGGCGCCGAGCGCGGCTTGGCGGCGTTCGCGAAAGCGCATTGGGGCACGTCCAGCTATCGCGATGCGACGCGCGAGGAATTGGAGCGCTATGCCGGCGTGCTGAACCGCCTGCCCCACGCGGCGGTGCGCTTCAGCGGCGGCGGACAAGTCAGCGATCCGCAGGGCGCGCGCGAGGCGATTCTGGCGTCGCTCGTGGAGCGCGGCGGCGAGATTGTGAAAGATAGCGTGACGAATGTGCGCGCCGGGCCGCCAGCGCGGGTGACGCTGGCTTCGGGCGCTGCGCGTGAGGCTGATGCGGTGTTGGTGAGCGCGGGCGCTTGGTCGGGGCGCGTTATGGCGATGCTGGGCGTGCATGCGCCGGTGATCGGCGAGCGCGGCTATCACATTCAGAGCCCCGAAACGAACTGGCCGCGCGATTTGCCGACGACGGTGTTCGACGAACATTTCGTCGTGCTCTCGCGCTTCACCAGCGGCTTGCGCGCGACGAGTTTCGTGGAGTTCGGCTCGCCGGACGCGCCGGGCGATGAACGCAAATGGCGGCGCTTGCAAAATCGTGTGGCGGAACTCGGCGTTCAGTTTTCGCCGTCGCCGCAACGTTGGGTCGGCTCGCGGCCGTCGCTGCCGGATTTTGTGCCGGCGATCGGACGATTGGAGCCCGCGCCGAACGTGCTCTACGCCTTCGGGCATGCGCATCTGGGGCTAACGGAAGCGCCGATTACGAGCGAGGTGATCTGTGCGCTGGCGACGGATAAAGCGCCAGCGTTTGATCTCGCGCCGTTCAGGGTTGAGCGGTTTGGGTGATCACTGAGCGAACGGCCAGATCTTGCCGTCCTCATGAAGGAGGAACAGCACCGTAACGATTGTCACCTCGATTTCCAGAACCAGTATAGAGCCAGAGGACAAGGGCGAGCCACGGAGCAATCAGTAATAGCGCAATCCAGTTGTGGCTGAACTGCGGCCACCGAATGCTGACTGTGGCAAGGACAACTGCGTAGCCGAGTATCGGAATCACCCAAGCGGCGGAGTGACCAAAGTCGTGCAGACGGCGCCCAATAAGCGACGCGGTGGAAGCGATGCCTGGCAACTGCCCGATAAACCAAACGAGCAGGAACCTCGCGTCAGCAGGATAGCCGCCCAAGACGGGATCAGGGCGAAGAATCGCGAGGGCTAAAGCCATCGATAGGATAGTCGAGAGCACAGCAACGGCGACCGAGTAGACGAGCAGCTGGCGCCCTCCAATTCGACCGTCCCATCGAAAAAGAAAACCGAAGCGGCGCACCTCACCGCCTCACCGAAACCCGTCATTGATCTTTTCCAGCGCGCTCACTGGCGGCACGAGCTCCGCATCCTCCAGCTTGTTCAGCGCGCAATCGACGGTGTTGAGGTTGTCGTGCAGATCGCTGGCGTCCGGATCGACAAAGAGAAGCCCCGTCACGATCTCACCTTCCGCAGACTTGCGCGCGAGATAGCTCAATGCGGCGTAGCGATCGGTTGAGTCGTAATCGTCTTCCAACTTGCGCAGGCGCAGGATGGAGCCGTCGTGCTGGCGGACTTCCTTCAACTCGCCGGGCTTATAATCCGCCACGATCGGCGCGCGCGGGGTGATGACGTCCATGCGGTTGACGGCTTCGTTGTGGGCGCGGACGTAGTCGAAGCTCTTGGTTGAGCCGACATGATTGTTGAACGCCACGCATGGGCTGATCACATCGAGGATGGCCGTGCCTTTGTGCGAAAGCGCGCCTTTGATCAGCGGCACCAACTGGTGCTTATCGCCGGAGAATGAGCGACCGACATAGGTGGCGCCAAGTTGCAGCGCGAGCATGACGAGATCAATGGCGCTATCCTTGTTTTCCGCGCCCTTCTTGGCCTTCGAGCCTTTGTCGGACGTGGCGGAGAACTGGCCTTTGGTGAGGCCATAGACGCCGTTGTTTTCGACGATGTAGGTCATGTTCACGCCGCGCCGCACGGCGTGCGCGAACTGGCCGAGGCCGATCGACGCGGTATCGCCATCGCCGCTTACACCGAGATAAATCAGGTCCTTCGCGGCGATATTGGCGCCGGTGAGCACGGACGGCATGCGGCCGTGGACGGCGTTGAAGCCGTGCGCGGGGCTGACGAAATAATCCGGCGTCTTCGACGAACAGCCAATGCCGGAAAATTTCGCCAGCCGATGCGGGGCGAGATCGATTTCGAAGCACGCTTGGATGATCGCAGCACTGATCGAGTCGTGCCCGCAGCCGGCGCAGAGCGTGGAGATACGGCCCTCATAGTCGCGGCGCGTGAAGCCCAGCGCATTCTTCTCGAGCGACGGGTGATGCAGCGACGGTTTGGCGATGTAGGTCATGTCACGTTTTCCCGGAGGGCGGCGTCTGGCACCGCCTTCAGCTTGTCGGCGATGGCTTTGACGATGAAGCGCGCAGTGATCGGCGTGCCGTCATAATGGAGAATGGAAACGAGGCGCGCCGGATGCACGCCACCCTCATTGACCAGCAGTGATTTCAGCTGCGCGTCGCGGTTTTGCTCGACCACGAACACTTGCTCATGGTCGCGGATGAATTCGAACACTTCGTCCTGAAACGGAAAGCCGCGGATGCGCATCGAATCGAGATGCACGCCCATCTCTTCGAGCGCGTGATGCGCTTCCTTCATCGCCGGGCCGGTCGAGCCGATATAGATGACGCCATCGGGCGTGCGGCGCGACGCTTTGCGCACGATCGGCGCCGGCATGTATTTCTTCATCGTCTCCCACTTGCGCAGGAGGCGCTGCATGCCTTCGGTGTAATCCTCGCCGCGCTCGCTATAGCGGGCGTCCTTGTCGTGGCTGGAGCCGCGGGTGAAGTAAGAGCCCTTCGTCGGGTGCGTGCCGGGATAGGTGCGGTACGGCACGGCATCGCCATCGACATCGCGATAGCGGCCGAAGGCGACGCCCTGCTCCAAATGATCGTAGCTCAACACCTTGCCGCGATTGAGCTTGCGCGTGGGGTCCCACTTGAACGGCTCGCACAGCCATTCCTGCATGCCGACATCGAGTTCGAGCATGACGAAAATGGTGGTCTGAAAGAAATCCGCGAGGTCGAAGGCCTGAGCGGCGAACTCGAAACACTCGGTCGGGTTCGCGGGGAAGAGCATCGGGTGCTTGGTGTCGCCATGCGATGCGTAGGCGGCGAGCAGCAGATCCGATTGCTGCGTGCGTGTCGGCATGCCGGTTGAGGGCCCGCCGCGTTGCACGTCGAAGATCACGGCGGGGATTTCGGCGTAATAGGAAAAGCCGACGAACTCGTTCATCAGCGAAATGCCGGGGCCTGACGTGCACGTGAAGGCGCGCGAACCAGCCCAGCCGGCGCCCATCACCATGCCGATCGAGGCGATCTCGTCCTCAGCTTGCACGATGGCGTAGCGCTTCTTGCCATCGGCATCGACGCGGAGCTTGCTGGCGTGCTTCTCGAAGCCTTCCGCCAGCGAGGTCGACGGCGTGATCGGATACCAGGCGCAGAAGGTCGCGCCGCCATAAACGGCGCCGAGGCCTGCGGCTTCGTTGCCTTCGACGAAGATGCGATCGCCCACCTTATCGGCGCGCTTCACACGCAGCGCGATCGGCGCGAGCTGTTCTTCGGCGAACTTGCGGCCGATCTCGAACGCCTTGAAGTTCGGCTCGATCAGCTTGTCCTTGCCTTTGAACTCCTCGGTCAACAGCTGCTTCAGCGCATCGGACTCGAGGCCCAACAAATTGGCGAGCACGCCGACATAACAGATGTTCTTGAACAACTGGCGCTGACGCGGATCGGCAAACTCGGCTGCGATCAATTCGGTGAGCGGAGCGCCGATGATGGTGATGTCGTCGCGGAATTTCGACGCCGGCAACGGCTTCGACGAATCGTACAAAAGATAGCCGCCAGGTTCGATTGACTTGACGTCGGCGTCCCAGGTCTGCGGGTTCATCGCGACCATCAGATCGACGCCGCCACGGCGCCCGAGCCAGCCCTCTTCCGAGATGCGCACCTCGTACCAGGTCGGCAGGCCCTGAATGTTCGACGGGAAAATGTTGCGCGCGCCCACCGGCACGCCCATGCGCAAGATCACCTTGGCAAAGAGGCCATTGGCTGAGGCCGAACCCGAACCGTTCACATTGGCGAATTTAACGACGAAATCGTTCGTAGCAGCCAGGGGCTTCGACATGCGTAGCGCGCGCCTCATTGCCCGCCTCCGGACGCTCCGCGCGGGTTCCCCTTCATAGCCGGGGACGCGCCGCAAATGAAGCGTCGATGTCTAGGCGGAGGGCCGGGGCGCAGCCCCGCCGGGCGCGCTAAAGACGATGGCCGCGTCCTGGAAGGCGCGGCGATATCGCTCGAGCTTATCGGCGCTAATGGTCCGGTAGCCCATGACGGGCTCGACGACGATGAAACGCTCCTCGTCATAGCCGACGACCAGCAGATAATGGTTCACCATCGCCAGATTGCCGACCTCGGAAGTGCGCGCGGCGCGGTAGATCAGCGTATTGCGCGCAATGCCGACAATCGGGATGTCGCCGCCCGGCAGCGTGCGTTGCTGCACATAAATGGAGGGGAGCCGAACCGGAACGAGCACAGGCCGCCCGGCTTCAAGTTCGCGGATCAGGCCCTGCTGGGGCATCGCCACCGCACTTGCGAGCAAGTTTTGTGCACGTGCGAGCGTGAGCAATTCTGTCATGGAATACCCGGCGCCGTCGGCGGGCGGGTGATCGTGGTAGAGCGCATCACCCGTCAGCGTGCCCGGGCCGCGCCAATAGTTCACGACGCTGGCGAGCGCATGAGCGCCGCACGACGGACCTCTGGTCTGGCGGTCGTGTTCGACAGCCAAAACCAGCGCCGACGGCGACGCTCTGCGATCGAAAACCTCGAAGCTATTGCTGCCGCTATTGTCGGCGAACTCATCGATGGTCGAGTTTGGGCTAAGCGCGCAGCCCGCGACACACAGCGACAGCATTAAGCTCCCGAGACCTAAGCCTCGAAGCATAGGATTAGAGCGCGACCGCGATGATGATCACGCCGGCCAGGATGCCGAGCAGAAGCCACTGATTGTCGGTGATGCCGGCTTGGTAGTTGGCGGCTTCTTCGTCCGACAGAACGCGGATTTCGTAGCCTTGGCTTTGCAGATCGATGGCGCGCTCGGTGGTCGCGGCGTCGAGACCGTATTGTTGGAGCTCTTGCGACGAGAACGCTTGCGGCTCGGCGGTGCGGAACTCGGTTTCAGCCATAGCCGGAGCGGCGATCGAGGCGAGAGCGAAGCTAACCGCGGCTGCGGTGGCGATACGACGAATCATGGTGATCCCCTTTAGGATGAGCGAAGCGCGCGCGGCGTCGTCCCATAGCGGCGTCGCCCTGAGGCCACGTCGCGCACATCAGACCTACGCGCCCGCCAGACATTGGTTCCGTCTGGGTAACCGGCTAACGCAGTTTTCACCTTATTCGGCGGCGACAGGCTCACGCGGGCGCTTAGCCGGCGGCTTTGAGGTGCAACCCGCATGGGTCATTTCAATAAGCGTATGCTGCATGTCCCATGCGCCGGTCGGACAGCGCTCGGCGCAGAGGCCGCAATGCAGGCACACGTCCTCGTCCTTGGCCATGATGCGGCCGGTCTTGAGGCCATCCTGGATATAGATGTCTTGCGTGAGATTGGTCGCTGGCGCGCTGAGGCGCGTGCGTAGCTCCGCTTCTTCGCCGTTTTCTGTGAAGGTGATGCAATCCATCGGACAGATATCGACGCACGCATCGCACTCGATACAAAGATCGGCTTTGAACACCGTCTGGATGTCGCAATTCAAGCAGCGTTGCGCTTCCTTGTAGCCGAGCAACGGATCGAAGCCCTTCTCGACTTCCACCTTCACATTGCGCAGCGCGACCTCGGGCTCAACCATCGGCACTTTGAAGCGAAGATCGAGCGAGACGTCGTTGTCATAGGCCCATTCGTGAATGCCCATTTTGGTGGACATCATCGAGACGCCTGGCGGCGGCCGCTGCTTCACGTCCTGCTTGTTCAAGAACAGATCGATCGATACCGCCGCATCGTGGCCGTGCGCGACGGCCCAGATGATGTTCTTCGGCCCGAACGCCGCGTCGCCGCCGAAAAACACGTTCGGAATGTCGGATTGCATCGTCACCGGATCGACGACGGGCATGCCCCATTTGTCGAACGTCATGCCGAGATCGCGCTCAATCCAGGGAAAAGCGTTTTCCTGGCCGACCGCCATCAGCACGTCGTCGCACTCATAATGCACATCCGGCTCGCCGGTCGGCTCCAGCCGCTTCTTTCCGTCCTCCTCGACCCAATGCATTTTCGTGAACAGCACGCCGGTGAGCTTGCCGTTCTCGTGCGTGAATTCCTTTGGGTTGAGGAAATTGATGATCGGGATGCCTTCGTGCTGGGCGTCTTCTTTTTCCCAGGGCGAGGCCTTCATCTCGTCGAAGCCGGAGCGCACGATGACCTTTACGTCCTCGCCGCCCAAGCGGCGCGAGGTGCGGCAGCAATCCATGGCAGTGTTGCCGCCGCCCAGCACGATGACGCGCTTGCCGATTTTATCGGTGTGCTCGAACGAGACGTTGGAGAGCCAGTCGATGCCGATATGGACATTGGCGCCGGCTTCCTTCTGACCCGGCAAATCAAGATCACGGCCGCGCGGCGCGCCGGTACCGACGAACACCGCGTCCCAGCCTTGCGCCAGAAATGCTTTGAGTGAATCCACGCGCTCGCCGAAATGCGTGACCGGCTCGTAGCGGAGAATGTAATTCACCTCTTCGTCGATCACGCTCTCGGGTAGGCGGAATCGCGGGATCTGGGTGCGGATCATGCCGCCGCCCTTCGCGTCTCCGTCGAAGATGTGGACCTCATAGCCGAGGGGCAGAAGATCGCGTGCGACAGTCAGCGAGGCAGGCCCGGCGCCGATGCAAGCGACGCGCTTGCCATTCTTCTTCACCGCCTTCGGCGGCAGCAAATGTTCGATCTCGCCCTTATTGTCGGCGGCGACGCGCTTCAAGCGGCAGATCGCGACCGGCTCCGGCTTTTCCTGCTGCGCTTCTTCCACGCGACCGCGCCGGCACGCCGGTTCGCACGGCCGATCGCAGGTGCGCCCGAGGATGCCGGGAAACACATTCGACTTCCAATTGATCATGTAGGCGTCGGCGTAACGCTGATCGGCGATCAGGCGGATATATTCCGGCACCGGCGTATGCGCCGGGCAGGCCCACTGGCAATCGACGACTTTGTGGAAGTAGTCCGGGTCGCGAATATCGGTCGGCTTCAAACGCCGCCTCCCTTTAGTCTTTCACCGACTCTAGCCTGCCCGCAGCCCTGGCGCAAAGCGTTCAATCTCTTAAGACTTGCGTGCGCCGCGTCCGCTGGCATGGTCCGGCCCGCATGAGCGACGGGTGGCAGTTCTGGATCGATCGCGGCGGCACGTTCACCGACGTCGTCGCGCGCGCGCCGGACGGCAGGCAAACCGTTCGCAAGCTGCTCTCGGTAAACCCCGGCCGTTACGAAGACGCCGCCAGCGAAGCCATCCGGCTGATCCTCGCGGAGCACGGCGCCGGCCTGGATGCCGTCGGCGAAGTCCGCATGGGCACCACCGTGGCGACCAACGCCCTGTTGGAGCGCAAGGGCGCCGATGTCGTGCTCGTGGTGACGCAAGGGTTCGGCGACGCGCTCGAGATCGGCGTGCAAGCCCGGCCGGACATTTTTGCGCTGCACATCGTCAAGCCTGACTTGCTGCACAAGCGCGTTATCGAAGCGCGCGAGCGGGTGACAGCCAAAGGCGACGTGCTGACGCCGCTGGATGAAGCGCATGCACGTGCGGCTCTGGCGGCGGCGTATGAAGATGGCTTCCGCGCGGTTGCGATCGCGTGCCTGCACGGCTGGGCTTATCCCGCGCACGAGCAGAGGCTAGCCGCGATCGCGCGCGACTTGGGCTTTGAGCAAATCTCCATCAGTTCGGAGATCAGCGGCCTGATCAAGTTCGTGCCCCGCGCAGATACGACAGTGGCGGACGCGTATCTCTCACCGGTTCTACGCTCATACGTGGATGCATTCGAAGCTGGCATGGCGCCGAAAGGCGGCAAGCCCAGGCGCTCCCACCTCCTCTTCATGCAATCCAACGGAGGCCTCACCAGCGCAGCGGCTTTCCGTGGCCGCGACGCTGTGCTGTCTGGTCCAGCAGGCGGCGTTGTCGGCATGGCGGCGGCGGCGCAGCGCGCCGGCTTCACACACGCGCTCGGCTTCGACATGGGCGGCACGTCGACCGACGTTTCGCATTTCGCCGGCGCCTTCGAACGTACACACGAAACCATGGTCGCGGGCGTGCGTCTCTCCGCGCCGATGCTGCACGTGCATACGGTCGCGGCAGGCGGCGGCTCGATCTGCTTTTTCGACGGCATGCGTCTGCGGGTCGGCCCACAGCGCCGGCGCCGATCCAGGCCCGGCCTGCTACCGACGCGGCGGCCCGCTGACCGTGACAGACTGCAACGTGTTGCTCGGCCGCGTGCGGCCGGAGTTTTTTCCCGCGATCTTCGGACCCAATGGCGATCAGGCGCTCGACCGTCACATCGTGGAAACGATGTTCGATGTGATGTGCGCGGAAATCGGCCGCGCGTTTGGGCGCCCGTTCTCGCATGAAGAGGCGGCGGAAGGCTTCCTGCGCATCGCCAACGAAAACATGGCCGAGGCGATCAAGAAGATTTCCATCCAACGCGGCTACAATCCGGCGGAGTACGCGCTGGTCGCATTTGGCGGCGCTGGCGGCCAACACGCATGCGCAGTGGCGGATGCCGTGGGCATCGACACGATCCTATTGCACCCGCTTGCCGGCGTGCTGAGCGCCTGGGGCATGGGACTGGCCGACGTGCGCGCCGTGGCGGAAGCGACGATCGAAGGCACTTGGAATTGGGGCGGTGCGGCTACCGAGCTGGTCGAGCGCGCCTACGAGGCGCTGCGCGCGCAAGGCGCCGAGAACATAGCCGTCACGCTGACGGCGCACATGAAATACGAGGGCGCGGATTCGACGCTGCCGATCTCACTCGATCAGCCGGAAGATTTGGACGCGCTGTTCGTCGCGGAACACCAACGCCGCTTCGGCTTCACCGATCCAACCCGCAAAATCGTGATGGCGTCGCTCTCCGCGGAGGCGGTGGCGCAATCGAACGAGACGGCTTCTGGACCGCCGGCGCCCTCGCCGGCAAACGGTGGCAAA
>QBMO01000004.1:26806-29828 GCA_003242075.1 Alphaproteobacteria bacterium | reverse complement strand
GCGCGAACGCCGGCATAGCCTGGCCTGGACCGCCGGCGTTCGCGCGAACCGCAATGAATGTCGGCGACACGGTCAGCGGCCCAGCGCTCATCATCGAAGACGGCGCAACAACCTACGTCGCCCCCGACTGGCGCGCGCGGATGAGCGAACAGGGCGACTTGGTGCTAACGCGCGCACGTCCGCGCGCCGAGCGCACAGCCATAGGCACAGAGGCCGATCCGATCCTGCTCGAAGTGTTCAACAATCGCTTCATGGGCGTGGCCGAGGAAATGGGCTTGGCGCTGCAGACGACTGCCTCCTCCGTCAACATCAAGGAGCGGCTCGATTTCTCGTGCGCGGTGTTCGATGAAAGCGGCGGCCTCGTCGCTAACGCGCCGCACATTCCGGTGCATTTGGGCTCGATGAGCGACAGCGTGCGCGAGATCATCCGCCGGCGCGGCGCCACGATGCAAGCGGGCGACATTTACATGCTGAACGCGCCTCACGCCGGCGGCACGCATTTGCCCGACATCACCGTCATCGCGCCCATCGTCCTCGATGGCGACGCTACACCCGCCTTCTTCACCGCCGCGCGCGGCCATCATGCTGACATTGGCGGCATCACGCCCGGCTCGATGCCGCCGGATTCGAAGACCGTGGAAGAAGAAGGCGTGCTTATCGAGAACGTGTTGCTGGTGCGCAGCGGCGCGATGTTGGAGGCGGAAGCGCGCGCCCTCTTCTCCAGCGGCCCTTATCCCGCGCGCGACATCGACCGCAACATCGCCGATTTACGCGCCCAGATCGCATCCGTCGTGCGCGGCGGCGATGAGCTGAAGCGGCTGGTCGCGCATTACGGTCGCGAGGGCGTTGCGGCGTATATGCGCCACGTGCAGGACAATGCCGAAGAGCAGATCAGACGCGTGATCGATAAGCTCTCGCCCGGCGAGATCGAGATTCCGCTCGATATCGGCGCGCATATCCGCGTCGCGGTGACACCGGATCATGCGAGCCGCACCGTGAAAATCGACTTCACCGGCACCAGCGCACAAGACAGCGGCAATTTCAACGCCCCACTCGCGATCACACGCGCCGCGACGCTCTATGTCTTCCGCACGCTGGTGGACGACAACATCCCATTGAACGAAGGCTGCTTGAAGCCGATTGAGATCATCGTGCTGGAAGGGTCTCTGCTTAATCCGAAGCGCGGCGCAGCCGTTGTGGCCGGCAATGTCGAGACAAGCCAAGTGGTGGTCGATGCGCTTTACGGCGCGCTCGGCGCGTTAGCGGCCAGTCAAGGCACGATGAACAATTTCACCTTCGGCGACGACAAGCGTCAGTATTATGAAACAATCTGCGGCGGTTCGGGCGCAGGCCCTAGCTTCGACGGCGCCTCGGCGGTGCAAACGCACATGACCAATTCGCGCCTGACCGATCCCGAAGTCCTGGAAACGCGCTTTCCCGTGCTGGTGGAGGAGTTCAGTGTCCGGCGCAGCTCCGGCGGCGCGGGCGCACATAAGGGCGGCGATGGCGCGGTGCGGCGCGTGCGCTTTCGAGAGCCGATGATGGCGGCGATCCTCTCCAACCGCCGTTCGACAAAGCCGCATGGCCTTAACGGCGGCGACGACGGCGCCAGCGGCGTCAATCGCATTGAGCGCCATAATGGCAAAGCGGAAGATCTGCCCGCGCGCGGCAAAGCGCAAATGCGCGCGGGCGACGTGTTCGTGATCGAAACGCCGGGCGGCGGCGGATTTGGAAAAGCTTAGGCGGGGGCAAGCGTGTTAGTTCTACTTGGCATTGGCGTTGTCGTGTTCGGCTTCATCGTGCGCGCCAACCCGCTGCTCGTCGTCATGGCGGCGGCGTTGACGACTGGGCTTGCCGCCGCGTGGACGCCGGAAGCCGATCTCACGATCATGGGCGCGGCCACGCGCGATACGCTGGCCAGCTTCGGCAAAGCCTTCAACGACGCCCGCTATATCAGCCTCACGTGGATCCTGCTCGCAGCCATCGGCCTGCTCGAACGCGCAGGCCTGCAGGAGCGCGCGCGGATCACCATCGCAAACGTGAAGGCCGCGACAGTCGGGCGTCTTTTGTGGGTGTATTTCGTCATTCGCCAAGCAGCGGCGGCGCTCGGCCTCACCTCGCTGGGCGGCCATGCGCAAATGGTGCGCCCGCTGGTCGCGCCGATGGCGGAAGGCGCGGCGGAGGCGAAATACGGCGCACTGCCGGACAAGCAGCGCTTCCTCATCCGCTCGCACGCAGCGGCGGCGGACAATATCGGGCTCTTCTTCGGCGAAGACATTTTCATCGCCATCGCCTCGATCCTGCTGATCAAGGGCTTCCTCGAAGCCAACGGTATCTTTGTCGAGCCTCTAGAGCTCTCCGTATGGGCGATCCCGACAGCGATCGCGGCGCTTGTAATCCATAGCGTGCGGCTGTGGCTGTTGGACCGGCACTTAAAGCGTGCGCTCTCCGTGAAGGCGGAGACAGCGCCATGATCACGCTGGATCACGCCTATATTGTCGGCGGCTTTTTCTTTGCAGCACTTGCCGTGCTGACCTTGCGCGACGCCGCCAATCCCAAACGCTTCCGCACCGCTCTGTTCTGGGCGTTGCTTGCGGCGAGCTTTTGGGCCGGCCACCTGATTGGCGATTTTGGCAATGGATTGCTGGCGCTCGGCCTCGTCGCGCTCGCCGCCTTCGGCCTCGGCCAGGGCAAGCCGCCCACCACGACGCCGGAAGAGCGCCGCGCCAGCGCCGAGAAGCGCGGCAACCTCTTGTTCTTGCCAGCGCTCATCATTCCCGCCGTCGCGCTCGCCGGCACACTGCTCGCGCAATACACCGATTGGGGCGCACTGATCATTCAAGAGCAGCACAAGACGTTGGTGTCGCTCGTCCTTGGCGTGTTGATCGCAGTCGGCGTGATGATGGTGTGGCTCAAACCGCCGCTGCTCGCGCCATTGCAGGAAGGCCGCCGGCTAATGGATTCCGTCGGCTGGGCCGCGCTGCTGCCGCAAATGCTGGCTGCACTCGGCGCGGTGTTCTTG
>QBMO01000004.1:24347-26796 GCA_003242075.1 Alphaproteobacteria bacterium | reverse complement strand
GCTTATTGCATCGGCATGGCGCTTTTCACCATCATCATGGGCAATGCGTTCGCGGCGTTTCCAGTGATGACCGCGGCTGTCGGCCTCCCGTTCGTGATCAACGAGCTCGGCGGCGATCCGGCGCGCGTCTGCGCCATCGGCATGCTGGCCGGCTTCTGCGGCACGCTCATGACGCCGATGGCGGCTAATTTCAACGTCGTGCCGGCCAATTTGCTGGAGCTGCCGGACCGCAAGGCCGCGCTCAACGGCGTCATCCGCGCACAAATACCAACGGCTTTGCCGCTCCTGCTCGCCAATATCATCCTCATGCGCTTGCTGGCGTTCCCATGACCACGCTGACCAAAGACATCGCCGAGAAATTCGCCGCGCTCGCGCTGGCGCATGTGAGCCGCGAGTATCCCAACAAACTCGATCACGTCATGGCGAGCGCCGACGATGTCAAAGGCCCGCGCGCGCTGCATCCGATTTTCTTCGGCAGCTACGATTGGCATTCGTGCGTGCACGGCTACTGGCTGCTCGCGCGGGTGCTGCGGCGCTATCCGGACTTGAAGCAGGCGAGCGAGATCAAGGCGCTGTTCGCAGAGCGGATCACGGCGGCGAATGTTGCGGCCGAGTGCGCCTATTTGGATCGGCCGGCGTCGCGTGGGTTCGAACGGCCCTACGGCTGGGGCTGGTTGCTGGCGTTGCAAGCGGAGCTGGAGCAGCATGCGGATGCACATGCAGCTGACACGCTGCGCCCGTACGCGGAAATGTTTGCGGCGCGTTTCCGTGCGTTTCTTCCGCTTTGCGATTATCCAATCCGCACCGGCGTGCATTCATCCATGGCGTTCGCGCTCAGGCTCGCGGCAGATTACGCTGAAGGCGCGGATGGCGACCTCTTCGCGCTGATGCGCGATAAGGTGTTCGCCTGGTTCGGCAATGATCGCGGCGCGCAGGCGTGGGAGCCGAGCCAGGACGATTTCCTCTCGCCGACGCTGATGGAAGCCGAATGCATGCGCCGCTTCATGGCGCCAACCGCCTTCCGCGCTTGGTTCGCGGACTTTTTGCCCGACGCGCGCAACGGCAAGCCTGCTTCGCTCTTCACGCCCGCCCGAGTCAGCGACCGCAGCGATGGAAAGATTGCGCATCTCGATGGGCTAAACTTCTCACGCGCTTGGTGCTGGCGGTCGATTTCGTCGGCGCTGGACGAACGCGACCCGGTCGCAGCGCGCGCCCGACTGGCGGCGAATGAACACATCGATGCGAGCCTGGCGCACGTCGCCGGCGATTACATGGGCGAACACTGGCTCGCGACGTTCGCGCTACTGGCGCTGGAAGCCTAAGCGCTAGGCGATCGAAAACCGCAACTCACTCAGCCCATCTACGCCACACACAACCTCGTCCCCGCGATGCAACGGCCCGACGCCCGCGGGTGTTCCGGTGAAAATCAGATCGCCGGCCTCTAAGCGCCATGAACGCGAGAGGTGCGCGATGATTTCCGGGATGCTCCAGATCATGTCGCTAAGATCGGCGTCCTGCTTTGTCTCGCCATTGACGCTGAGCCAGATGCGGCCTTTGCCGGGGTGCGCGCCTTGGGTCAGCGCGCTGATCGGCGCGGATTGATCGAAGGCCTTCGCCACATCCCACGGCGCGCCGCCCTTCTTGGCTTCGGCTTGCCGATCGCGGCGGGTGAGATCGACACCGACGCCATAGCCCCACACATGCGCCAGCGCATCCGCCTCGGCGATATCAGCGCCGCCGGCTTTCAGCGCGACGACCAGCTCCACTTCGAAGTGCAAGTTCGACGTGTTCGCCGCATACGGTATCGCCGCGCCGCTCTCGACGACGGCATCCGCGGGTTTTGTGAAGAAGATCGGCGGCTCGCTTTTGGGGTCATTCCCCATTTCACGGACATGGTCGGCATAGTTTCGCCCGACACAGAAAACACGGCGCACCGGAAAGCGCGCATGCGTATCTGTGACTGCAACGGAGGGCTGGGCAGGCGGCTCGAAAACGTATGACATAGGCGCAAGCTTTGAGCATGCGCGCGGCAGGCGTGCAAATCTCGTCGCTGGGGAAGACCATCGCCCCCGCCGACGCAAAAGCTTGCGCGCGCGCGCGGCGCGCGTGAACGTCGCCGTCGCATCCGCGAGGGGCGGACGTAAATGGTGCTATGGCTGGTCATTGCCGGGCTCGGCATTTGGGTTTTGCTGCTTCGGCAGCGGGTCCTGATGCTGACCGATCAACTCGCGACGCTTGAGCGCCGCGTGAACGCGCTTGCGCCAGAGGCGGAAGCGCCAGCGGGGTTTGAGTCCCTGCTCCTCGATACAGCGGCGCCCGCCGATGATGACGACGTGCTCATCCTCGATCAGCCTTTGCCGCCGGATGACCGCGAGCCGCTTTTGCTCGACACGCCCTTGCCCGAAGCTTCGAACGACGAAGACCATGGGCTCGCCGCTCCGCCCCTCAA
>QBMO01000004.1:22893-24337 GCA_003242075.1 Alphaproteobacteria bacterium | reverse complement strand
CCTCAAGCAGCCCGAGCCAAAATCGTCTCCGCCGCCGCAAGCCGCGCCGCAGCGCGAGCTGGATCGAAGGCTAGAACAGTGGCTGGCGAAGAACTGGCTCGCTTGGGGTCTGGGCGGCGGCGCTGCACTGGCGGCGCTCGCTTTGGTTTGGGTGTCGGCGCGCCAGGATTGGCTGATTGCACCGATGCAGCTGGTCTTGGGCGGCGTGCTCATGCTGGCGCTGGTCGGCGCGAGCGAATGGGTGCGGCGTACGATCGCTGGGCGGCCCTTGCTTGCGGCACTGTTGGCGGGCGCGGGAATCGGTGCGCTCTACGGCGCCACATGGGCGACGCACGCCGTGCACGGCTACACCGACGCGACGACAGCGCTGTTCGTGCTGACGCTCTGCGCGGCGGCGTTGATTGGCTTGTCGGTGTGGCATGGCGAAATCATTGGCGTGATTGCGGCGGTTGCGGCGCTGACCGCACCGGCGCTGGCGAGCACTGTGCCCTGGCCAACACCGGCGTTGACCGCCTTTATCTGCGCCATGGCCGCGGCGAGTTTTGCGTTGGCCTATTGGCGGCGCTGGGCAGGTGTCGCGTTGGTGACGCTGCTTGGATTGTACTTCTGGTTCGCCGCCGCCATAGGTCTCGACGAAATGCGCCGCGCGCTCGCGGTTCTCAGCACGGCGAGCCTCGGCATGACGTTGATCGCGCTGCGGTCGGCGCTCTCGGCAGCGACCGGGCGCGACTTTGACTGGTCCTACGTGCGCGCGTTTGGCCCCGGTGTGGCGATTGCGGTGAGCAGCGTGTTGTTGCTGTGGGTTTGGCTTGCGACGGCGCCGATCCCGTCGGGCCGCATCGCGGGGCCGGCTTTGATCGCCGCGTTCCATGTGGCGCTCGCCTCCTACGCCGTGCGTGCGCGGCTGGCGAGCTATTGGGCGCTGGTGATCGCCATCGGCGCGCTGGTGCTGGGCTTCACCGCCTATCTGCAAGCGCGCTTCCATTTTGGCCCGCCGAGCGTCGATCTCTATCCCACCATGCTGACAGCAGCGCTGATCGTGGCGCTCTGCACCATTACGGCGCGGCCGCACCACACCGGCCGCGCGCTCGTTGCAGGCGCTGGCGCGTTCGGCGCGGCGCTGTTGGTGGCGCTGGCGGCGTCGACTCGCGCCGACTGGCATTCGATGGCGGCTTGGGTGCCGCTGTTCATCGGCGCCGCACTCCTCTTCACCGCCGCCTGGCGCGCCGAGGAAGACGCGCCCGATATCGAGAACGATGCGGCGATCGACGTGTGGGCGGCGGCTGGCGTGTTCCTGGTGCTGCTCGGCATTGAATCGACCGTGCCCGCGGCGGCGCGTTGCACGGCGCACGCGGGCGTGGCTCTGCTTTTGGCGGCTGCACATGCGTGGCGCGGTTGGCGCGTGCTGCGACCGGCGGCGTTGGTCGCGGCGGCCGTCGCCCTC
>QBMO01000004.1:0-22883 GCA_003242075.1 Alphaproteobacteria bacterium | reverse complement strand
AACGGCGACATTCCGATTTGGGGCGCGCTCGTCATCATCGGCGCGACGGCTGCGCTGCTTTTCGCCGCTGGATACTTCCTCGCCGATTCCGAACCGCGCTCGCCGTGGAGCGAAGCGTTGACCACGACCGGCGCAATCGCCGTACTTGTCGGCGTAATGCTGTTGCTGCGCTGGATCGCGGCGGGTGGCTTTGGGTTCACGCTCGACCAGATGAGCGAAACCACGCTAAGCGCGCTCGCTTTGATGGCCGCGGGGCATTGGCTGCTGCCGCGCAACGGCCATGAGCTTGGCCTGATCGGGCGCTGGCGCGGGCATGTCGCAATGGGACTGGGCTTGGCCTATCTCCTTTATATGCCGGGGCTCGCGCTCAATCCGTGGTGGGGCGGACCGGAGCGCACCGCTGTGATCGGGCCGCCGCTGCTCGACACGCTGACGTTGGCTTTCATCGCGCCGGCGGCGGTTTCGTTCGCAGCGGCCTATCGGCTCTACACACGCGACCGCGTGTTCGCGCGGCTCTATGCGGCGATGGGCGCGGTGTTGGTGTTGCTGTGGGCGGCGCTGCAGGTACGTCAGGCTTTCCACGGCGCCGACATGGCCGACACGCCGATCGGCTGGGCCGAAGGCGGCTGCTATGCGCTCATCTTCGTCGCCGCCGCGCTCGCGATCACGGTGACGGCGCGGGTGCGCGCGCCCGTCTATGCGGACGGACCGTTCACGCAGGATCTGCTAGGGATCGTGCGCGCAGGCGAAACCGTGTTCGAAGACCTGGCTTCACTGGTGCGCCGCATACGCCCCGAACCGCAACCCGGCGATTTGCTGACCATCAAGCGAGACGGGCGGCGTGATAAGCGACGTGGTCGGCGATATAGGTCGTCATGAAGAAGTACGAGTGATCGTAGCCTTCGTGCCTACGCACGGTCAGCTTCTGCCCCGCCGTTGCCGCCGCCGCTTCGAGCAATTCAGGCTTCAGCTGACTCTCCAAGAATTGATCGCCTAAACCTTGATCGATCAGAATGTCGTCGAACGGTTTGGCGTTTCCTGCTTCGATCAACAGCGACGCATCGTGTGGCTTCCAGCGTTCGCGGTTCGAGCCGAGATAAGCGGTAAATGCCTTCTCGCCCCAGGCGCAGCGCGTCGGCGATGAGATCGGCGCAAACGCGGAAACGCTTTTGAACTTGTCCGGATGGCGCATGGCGAGCGTCAGCGCGCCGTGACCGCCCATGGAATGGCCGAAAATTGCGCGACGCGGCGCGAGCTGAAACGCGCTTTCGACAGTTTCGATCAAATCGCGCGTGACGTAGCTCTCCATCTTGAAATGCGGCGCCCATGGCGCTCGCGTCGCGTCGAGATAAAAGCCGGCGCCTTGGCCGAGATCATACGCAGGATCATCGGGGACGCCGTCACCGCGGGGCGAGGTATCCGGCGCGACGATGGCGAGGCCTTGTTGCGCGGCCGGACCATAGGCGCCGGCTTTGCTGGTGAAGTTATCTTCGGTGCAAGTGAGGCCTGACAGCCAGATCAGATACGCAAACGGCCCCTCGCCTGGCGGCGTGAACACGGAAAAGCGCATTGGCGTGCCGGTGGCCGCGCTTTGGTGCTGAGCGTAAGTGAGTGTGCCGCCGAACAGGCGATGCGTGGCGCGGATCTCTACGTTCATTGTGGCTTTGCGCCTTCGCGCGCGTAGCCGGCCATCAGCTCCCCGTACTTTTCCGGCGGCGGGAAGCCTTCGAAAGAGTACTTCGCGCCGGTGATCGCGCCGGGCAGCCGGTCTTCGATGCACGATTCCGCGTATGGCTGCACCCAGCTCGCATCGTTCAACATAGTTGGGCGGAAATTCACGAATGGCATGCCTTGCGGCCGCGTGAAGAGCCAGTTTTTGCAGTGCGGGCAAAAGTGATGTGCGAGTTCCGCGCGATGCATGCCCCCGATCACCGGCTCGCCCTCCACCACTGCAAATCCCTCAGCTGGGATCAGCAGCGTCAGCGAATAGGCGCCGCCGGTGAGCCGCTGACAGGATCGGCAATGACACGCCATGCTGACCATAGGCGGCGCCGTGATGCGCATTTTGACTTGTCCGCACTGACAAGAGGCAGACCAAGGCAGTTTCCAATCGCTCATTGCGGTCTCCAGCGTTGCGCGAAGGCGAGCATGCGGGTGCGGTCGTAATCGCCGTCGCCTTCCAGCAGCGCGGTATCTTGCTGGCGCAGGAATGCACCATTGCTATCGAGCACGAAGAAATCCGGATAACCGCGCGAGCTGGGGAAGCCGCTGAGGAAAGCGGCATTGCGGTTTTCCTGGCCGTAGCTCACCTTCACCATCACGAACGAGTGCTCGAACGCGGCGCGCACTTCGGCGTCGCGCGTCAGGAACGTGTCCAGCACTTCGCACCAGCCACACCAATCGCCGCCGACGACGATCAGCACGCGCTTGTTCTCCGCCTCGGCACGATCAAGCGCGCGCTCCAGATCGCGGTACGGATCGGCGCGGGGATTGTAGCTGTCGTTGATGAAGAGCGCGCTGAGCGGTGTCTCCGCCGCGGCAGGCGCCAACGCCAGCACAGCGAGCGCGAAGGCCAGCGCACGCAGCATCAAAACACCACCACGCTCCGAATGCTCTCGCCCTTATGCATCAGTTCGAATGCGTCGTTGATGCGTTCGAGCGGCATTTTGTGGGTGATCATCGGGTCGATTTCGATTTTCTTGTCCATGTACCAATCGACAATACCCGGCACATCGGTGCGGCCGCGCGCGCCGCCGAAGGCGGTGCCTTTCCAGACGCGGCCCGTCACCAGCTGGAACGGACGCGTGGCGATTTCCTTGCCGGCTTCGGCGACGCCGATAATGATGCTCTCGCCCCAGCCGCGATGGCAGGCTTCCAGCGCCTGGCGCATGACCGTTGTGTTGCCGGTGGCGTCGAACGTGTAGTCGGCGCCGCCGCCGGTGAGTTCAACCAGGTGCGCGACGAGATCGCCGGTGACGGTCTTCGGATTGACGAAGTGCGTCATGCCGAACTTCTTGCCCCACTCTTCGCGCGCGGGATTGATGTCGACGCCGACAATCATATTGGCGCCGACGAGCTTGGCGCCTTGGATGACATTGAGGCCGATGCCGCCCAAGCCAAACACGATGACATTGGCGCCGGGCTCGACCTTGGCGGTGTTCACGACAGCGCCAACGCCGGTGGTGACGCCGCAGCCAATATAGCACGCGCTCTCGAACGGCGCGTCCTTGCGGATCTTCGCTAAAGCGATCTCTGGCAGCACGGTGAAATTCGAGAACGTCGAGCAGCCCATATAATGCGCGACCGCTTTGCCTTTGTAGGAAAAGCGCGAGGTGCCGTCCGGCATCAGGCCTTTGCCTTGCGTGGCGCGGATGGAGGTGCAGAGATTGGTTTTGCGCGAGAGGCAGCTTTTGCACTGGCGGCATTCGGGCGTGTAGAGCGGAATGACGTGATCGCCGACGGCGACGCTCGTCACGCCCGCACCGATCTCGCGCGCGATGCCTGCGCCTTCGTGGCCGAGAATGCTGGGGAAGATGCCTTCGCTATCGAGGCCATCGAGCGTGTAAGCGTCGGTATGGCAGATGCCGGTGGCTTTGATTTCGACCAGCACCTCGCCCGCCTTCGGGCCCTCGAGATCAAGCTCGACGATCTCCAACGGCTTCTTGGCTTCAAACGCGACTGCCGCTCTGGTTTTCATGTAACGCCTCCGTCAGCGGCGCTTATAGCGCGGCGCGGCGGCGATGCTAGCGGCGGCGGGTCTTGGCTTTGGCGCGGCGCGCGGCGGGCGCCTTCTTCTTCGCGGCGGCTTTCTTGGGGGCCATCTTCTTGCCGATCCGGTTCGGCACTTGCGTTACGAACTGGCGGACGCCCTGATCGATTTTGTCGCGCACGGCGGGATCGATTTTACCGCCCATGCCGGCCAGCATGTAAATGGCTTCCACGGGAACCAGCGCGGCGACGGTTCGTCCGTAACGATCGAAGCCGATCACCGCGCTGTCCAATTGTGCTGTCTCAAGGGCCTCGGCGAAATTGGCGCGCGCTTCCGACGTCGAATAGACCTGAGCGGTCTTGGCGGTGCGGCGAGCGGCCTTTCGTCTGAGTTCCTTGACTGACTTCATGCCGCCACTTGATCGTCCTCATAGAGCCGGCCGAACAGCCAAGACTCCCAGTTGGGTCGTGGGTACGCGCTGTACGTCAACAAGGTGAACCGGCGGCCACCATGTTCGTAGGTCTGCTCCAGCACAGCGCCGGATAGCCGATCCTGTACAACTTGTTCAGCGCCGATAAACGAAGTGTGAAGATCGACGTAGAGTTCATGCGAAAGCGCCAGCGCGTGTTGCGCCCGATCAACAAAGCGTTGCAGCGAACGCTTGATCTCTTCCATGTCGACCTCGAATGCGGACGTGATGTGACGGAACAGCGACGTTTCCCGCACACGCAGCCATTCGTCGCGGAGAAGCCCTGCAAGTCTGGATTGCGGTGAAGGTTCGACGCGTACGCGACGCGGCGCCGCGCTGATCGGACGGTACTCATCGATGTCGTCACGCTTGGGCGCGGAGGGTTTGTCTTCTACGTCCGCAGCGGGCTTCATCGTCGGCGCGTGCGGCGAGCCGCCATCGCCATCGGGCGGCGGGGCGAGCGCGGCGGCTTTGCCAGTCTTGCGCGGCGGCTCTGCGCGCACGCGCGCTTTGATCTCCCACCATCCGTCCTTCTCGTCGTACTTCAACACCATCTCGCGATCGAAGCGCGTGATGGGGTATTGCGTGACGCGTTCGATCTGAATGACGCGCGGCAAGTCAGGATAGAACTGACTCATTTGAAACGCCCATTCGTTGCGCGCCGCCAAGCGCTCCACTGTTGCTCCCGCTTGATTGAGAACGTTGGTGCTTTGTGGCCCTGAGAATTGCAGCTCAAGATATCCCGCACCCCTTTTGAGTTTTTCGCGCATGCGCATGCCTCGCTTTTCTGCTGGTTCACGCCAGATTTCATATTGTTTCAGCCGATCTGCCGGGGGATGGCGACACAGCAGCAACCACAAACACCAGCGGCCCACAAGCCGTGTGTACTTTTTACAACGAACGCGCGGGGCACATATTAATGCGCGCCTGTGTGTCGTTTGTATCAGCAACGCGGCGCGACCGACTTTTTGCTGTTGTACAAAACGGTAGATTTGCTTGACCCCAGCGCCGCGGCGGCGTTTCTGTTCTTCGCGAGGACTGGGGGTCTATCGCTGATGAGCGTGCGCTGGTCCTGGGCGTCGGGGCCTGGGGCCAGCGTACGTATTACCCGGCACGCACTGCCCGAGTCCTGCAGGCGCTCATGTCTCTCCCCTCTGAGCGCCTGCAGGGCGTGGGCGCCGAGCCGAAAAGGCGCACTGAAAAAGGTCGAAAAATTCCGCAGGTTCCCGGAACGAGTATTCTGAAGGGACGTTGATTGCCCGGCGCCGACCTACTCCCCCCGCCCAGGCGCCAACGCAGCAAGGGCCGGATCTCACGATCCGGCCCAACTGCTGTCTGGCGCTAAGACCTTATAAACCCATGGAATGGCTGGCGAAGCCGCCTTGCTTTGTCCAGGCGTGCAGCATCCAGCCGGGCCGCTCCTGCGTCTTCGGCGCGATCGGCTGGCCCTCGTGCAGCGCCAGCCCATAGGTCCAGGAACTCGACGGCGCGACGATCACAGGCGCATGTGCGCTTTGGCCGAGCGTGACACGATGGTGGTGGCCGCAGATCACCCGCGACACCTGCTTGTGGCGTGCGATCACAGATGAAAAGAGCGGCCCGTCACGCAGGCCGATTTTATCGAACAACAGATCGTAGGTGAGAAACGGCGGGTGATGCAGCGCCACGATGGTCGGCTTGCCGCGCTTTTTCGCCAGCGTGCGGTCGAGCCATTTCGCTTGCGGTTTCGTCAACTCGCCATGCGTCTCCCCCGGCACGATTTGATCGACACAGACGATGCGCACCGGAAACTGATCGATCGCGTATGAGAGATGGCCTTCGCGCGGCAGGTAGGCGTGCTGTGGGAAGGTCGAGCGGATCAGCGCGCGGTCGTCGTGATTGCCGGGCATGAGATAGAGCGGCGCCGGTGGATGCGCGATCGCTTCGGCCAGCAGCGCATATTCGTCGGCGCGCTCATCGTTCACCAGATCGCCGGTCAGCAGGATCACATCGGCGCGATAGTCGCGGGCCTGCGCGAGCGCGCGGCGCAAATTGCCGACAGACGCACCGTCATCGTCGGTGCGAACATGCGTGTCGGAAATTTGCGCGAGTAGAAATTGCCCGCTCATGCCGCGCCCCTCACCCGGGCGCGCTTCCCCATCGCCCGGTCGCGCGGACAGTGTGACGACAGACACGCATTGTCTGTGCCCTTGGTCACACGTGAAGCAGCAATGCGACGAACGGGGATCAGTCCAGCGTCCGGGCGACGCGGAAGCCGATCAGCTGCTGACGCGTGGCCGGCGCCAATGAGCGGCGCGCGGCGGCGCGCAGGAACGGCGCCTGGTCGGAAAAGCCGCCGCCGCGATAGACGCGACGCGGGCATTCGTCGGCCTGCACCGCGGCGCCATCGATCGGCGCCAGTTCGTAATTCGGCGCGTAGCAATCCTCGACCCACTCGGCGACGTTGCCGTGCATGTCGAACAGACCGAACGCATTGGCTTCGTACGCGCCCGCTGGCGTCGTGCGGCGGGCGCGGAAGGTTGCTTGCGTGGCGGTGACGCGGGCGCCGAAAGCGTAGGCTTCGCCTTCACCGGCGCGCGCGGCGTATTCCCATTCTGCTTCCGTGGCCAAACGATAGCGCAAGCCGCCAACGCGGCTGTTCAGCCAATCCAGATAGGCTTGCGCGTCTTCCCACGACACGTTGGTGACCGGGCGATCGCCACGGCCCCAGCCGCCATCGGCCGGCGAGTAGCCATTGCAGCCGCCAGCGCCGAGGCACGCATCCCATTGCGCGAAGGTGACTTCGTATCTGCCGATCGCAAACGGCGTCAGCGAGACTTCGCGCTGCGGCCCTTCATCGCGGCCGCGGCCAACTTCCGCAGCGGGCGAGCCCATCGTGAACAGGCCACCGGCGAGCACGACCATTTCCGGACAGCCCTCACAATCGCGAATGACTTCGCCGGGCGTATAGAGCGGCGCTTCCGGCGCCGAACCGGCTTGACGATAGAGTTCATCAGCGGCGGTCGGCGCAGGCGGCGGCGCCGCATCAGCGACCGTGTCTTGCTGAATGTAGGGCTGCGCAAACTGCCAGATCGTCGGGCTGAAATAAGCGAGCGCGACCAGCGTCACGCCGGCAGCCGCCATCGATCCGTAACGGCGCGAGGCGCGTGCGAATTGCTGGCGCTTGGAAAGAATTTCGAACGTCTGCACGCGCTGGGCGATGTTATCGAGCGGCTTTTGCCCGCGCGCCTGGAACGCAGATTGCGGCGAGGTGCGCGCCATCGAGCGGAATTCGGCGGAGACGAGTGCAGTGCCAGGCTCAGCGTGCTCCTGCAAACGCGCGGCGACATTGACGCCGTGGCCGAGCAAATCTTCCGTGGCGGTGACCACAACGTCACCCACGTGCGCGCCGACGCGGATCGGCGGCTCGCCCTTGCCGCGCTTGTCGAGAATCTGTTGGATCGCCGCGAGCGCCGAACCGGCCGAGCCGAATTCGAGCATGAAGCCGTCGCCGGCCGTGTTGAAGAGACGCCCGCCATTGGCCGAAGCCACGGTGACGATGCGTGCGCGCAGATTTTCGACCTTGCGCGCCGCGTTGCGTTGATCGCGCTCCGACATTGTCGAAAACCCGACAATGTCGATCGCCACGATCGACGCCAATCGAATCGCGCGTTCTTCGTTCTGTGTTTGGTCAGTCACGGCTCAGTACCCCACGTCCCGCGAGGATAGGGCCCCGGCCGGGACGAATCCACCCTTCTCCTACTCGCCTGAATCGACGCTGAGCAGAAGCGAACTCATGTTTTGGATGAAAGCGGCCGTCGAAATGCCAGTTACGGGCGTTTGCGTCACGTAAGGCGAGGTGTCGAAGGCGTCGCCAACCAGAGTTTGCGCGAAATCGCCCGGGCTCGGGGTAGCGCTCGGTTCGCCGATATAGGGATTGCTCGTGGCGCTGAGCGGTGTCGGCCAATAGCCCTCCTCGTTGAGGCTATTGATCAGCTCAATCACCCGCTCAGTGCTGGGACGCTCGACCGAGCCAGCGCCGACCGCGCTATTGAGATCGGAGACATCGATGGTGTCGGTCGTGAAGAGACGCGGCAGCCGGAAGTTGCGTTGCGGGTTGAGCGGCGAGCGCGCCAACAGTGCATCTAAATCGGCGCCTGCGAGGCTCTCATAACGCTGGCGCAGCGCATCGACATTGAGCGCGCGCCATTGCGAATAGTGCGTGATCGGGCGGCGCACGTCATAGTCCCAATAATATTCGCCGCTACCCGAATTGGAGCCGCGGCGATGATTGATGCGCGCGCGATTGGTTTCGAATTCGATGAAGGTTGGGTGGTGGCGCCCGGGCACTTGCACTTGATCGTCGCGCAGACGCAGTGCGTCGAGCCAGGCTAAAGCTTCAGGGATACGCTCGATGAAACGGCGCTCGCCGGTCCATTCGTAGAAGTCGAGCATCTGGGCGATATTGCCGGCGGTCGTATGCGTGGCCAGGCTGAGCGGCTCGTACGAGCGCGCGCCCATCGGCGCCAAGGTTTGGTGATGATGCTGCAAGCTCCAGCCGGCTTGCGGCGCTCGCTGTTGTGTGGCGGGAAAAATCTCCATCGCGCGGCGGATCGCGGCCAAAGCGCGTTCATCGCCGAGCGTGTGATAAACCATCAGCAGAAACTTGATGTTCTCGTCAGCGACCGCGTCGTTGAAGGTGATGTACGGCGCGTACTCAACCTCGCCTTCGACGCGCGGAAAACGCTGCGGCCAGCCGCCGTTTTCGTATTGGCTATCGAGCACAAAGCGCACAGCGCGCTCAACCGGCTCACGCAGGCGCGACGAGCGCCGCTCCAGATAGAGGCGCAGCAGAAATTGCGACGCTTCCGATGTGCCGGCGTCATCGAAGGTCGCATTGCCGTAATAGTAATGGAATTCTTCGAGCCGCCAGCCGTTTTTTCCGATCGTCTCATACCAGCGGCGCGCGCTCTCCTCGCCGGCGAAATCGTGCAGATAATTCCAACCGCCGGCCGGATGCTGCGCGGCTATCAAGCCTTCCGCCACTTCCATCGCGGCTTGGTAGTAGAACTCGTCACGCGTGGCGTGGAAGCAATCGAGATAAAGATGGCCGACAGTCGCTGTGCCCGGCGGCTGCATCCAGATCATCGTCGGATAGGCTTCCATCTCGCCCCAGCGGCGCGAGAAGTCCGCCGCGTAGCTCCACACATAACCGCCGCGATAAGCCACGCGCTCGCGCATGAAACGCGCAGCGCGCTTCATCACGTCCAGCGTTTCGCGCCGTAGCGCGCTGTTACCGGTGTCATCCTGCGCGGAAAAAAAAGACGCGCACGCACCCGTAAACACGGAAGCGGAAACGCCCGCGAGCAGCGCACGGCGCGACGTGTTTGGCACTATGCTCATGAGCTTCGCGTCTCCCCTTCGCTGCTTAGCGCGACGGCGCGATCGGCCCCGGCGCTAGCAGATGTTTTCTAATCTTGCCCGCAGGCGTGCGCGGGAACTCATCGACGAACGTGACGTGTTTGGGGATTTTATAGCCAGCCAGATTGGCGCGGCAAAACTGAATCACCTCAGCAACGGTGATCGGCGCCGTATTGGGCCGCAGCATCACGAATGCATGCCCCACCTCGCCCCATTTCTCGTCGGCGACACCGATAATGGCGGCTTCTAACACGCTTGGGTGGCGCGCCAGCGCGTTTTCGATCTCGGCCGGATAAACGTTCTCGGCTCCGGAAATATACATCTCCTTGATCCGCCCGGCGACGTAGTAGCAGCCGTCGGCGTCGCGCCGGCCAATGTCGCCGCTCTTCAGCCAGCCTTCGGCATTGATGGCTTTCGCCGTTTCCTCTGGGCGCTTCCAATAGCCGGGCGTCACGCCTGGCCCGCGCATCCAGATCTCGCCGCTTTCGCCGACGGCGACCTCTTCGCCCTTGCCATCGACGATGCGCACTTCGAGCAGCATTTGCGGTTTGCCGACTGAGCCGATTTTCGTCAGCGCATCTTCAGGCGCGGCGACGAACGCTGTCGGGCCCGTCTCGGTCATGCCGTAGCCATTGCAGACGCGCACGCCCTTGGCGGCGAAGCGTTCGACCAACACATCCGCCAACGGCGCGCCGCCACACCCCCAGGCGCGCACGCGCGAAAGTTTGGCTTGCTCGAACGCCGGATGCAGCGCGAGCTGCTGGTAAACCGCGGGCACGCCGAAAAACACATCGAGCCGCGGCATCAATGCAAGCGCACGCGCTTCATCAAACGCAGGCATCACGATCACCGTGCCGCCTGCGATCAAAGTCGGCAGCGTCACCAGTTGAATGCCAGCGGTGTGGAAGAGCGGCAGGAAGTTGATGGTTGTATCGGCGCCGTTGACGCCGAACGCCTGCGAAACATGAAACGCGTTCACCGCCGACATCTGCATCGTCTGGATCACGCCCTTCGGCGCACCCGTCGTGCCGGAGGTGTAAACCAACATCCAAACCGCATCGTCGCGCCATTGCGCGTCCGTGCGCAGCGGCGACGCGGTGGCGATAATGTGTTCGTACGCAGCGCTGGTGTCCTCGCCCGCATCGAGCGCCAAATACTGCAAACCATCGCGCTCTAAGGCAAACGCGGCCTCCGCGTCCTCCGCCCCGTAAATCAGCACTTTCGGCGTGCAATCGGTCAATACGGGCGCGAGCTCCGCCGCTGGCGCGCGCCAGTTTAGCGGCACGAGGGTCGCGCCGAGCTTGCCGCAAGCAAACAGAATTTCGAAAAACTCGATGCGGTTGCGACAGAGGATGGCAACGCGATCTTCGCGCTCAACGCCGAGGCCCGCCAATACGGCAGCGGCGCGCGCGGCGCGATCATCCAGCTGCGCATAGCTGAGCGTCGCGCCGGTGAGCACGTTTTCGAATGCGATGCGGTTCGGCGTCAGCGCCGCCCGTTTCGCGGTGATGTCGACCAAGGCGACACCCATTGCTTCCTCCTTCGGCGCGCGTCTCTAAGAGGACACGTCGCCATTCTTCTTCGGCCGTGGCGCGAGGCCATTGATCATCAGATCCGACGCCGCTTGCGAAACCGCGCCGACATCGGCGTCATCGTCCCAGACGCCATAGCGCAATCCCAGAAACGTGGAGGCGCCCATCAGCGCCCACACACGCACATCGTCATTGCCTTCGCTGATCTCGCCGCGCTTTGCGGCCTGAGCAAGGCCCTGACGGTAAGCTTCCGCAAACACGCGATAGTATTCCGCATACGATTCCGGCGCCACGAACTGCGCTTCCATGACGACGCGGTAGAGCGACTTATGGGTGCGGACGAATTCGAGGTAAGCGCGGATGCCGAGGCGCTCGGCCTCGAGGCGGTTGGGCGCATCCTTCACGCTTTCGCTCAGCGCATGGCGCGTGCGCGCGCCCATGTCGGCGACGAGGGCGCGGAACACTTCCTCTTTCGATTTGAAGTACACGTAGAAGGTGCCGAGCCCGACCCCTGCCCGCTGCGTGATGCTGGAGATGGCAGTCTCGTGGTAGCCCCGCGCGCCAAACTCCTCCCCAGCCGCATCCAGTAATTTCCGTAGCGTCCGCCGGCCGCGCTCGGTTTTCGGGCCGGTCTTTTCGGCCACCTCGGAACCTGAATGTTGACTCATGTTTCAAGTCTCCGATATAAGCCCCGCCAAGACAACGAAAAAAGCGGCCCAACAAAGGGTTCGAATAGGGGGATGCCGGTTTGCCGGTATGCGTTCTGCCAGACGGGGCCGCGATGGCCTATGCCGACGAAGGCGTCGGCGCGCCGGTTCTGCTGGTGCACGGCTGGGCCGCTCATGGCGGCTTTTTCGACGATCTGCGCGCCAAGCTTTCTCAGAAACATCGCGTCCTCACCCCCACCCTGCGCGGGCATCCCGGCTCCGGCCAAGGCCGCGCGCCGCTGACGATCGAAACCCTCGCCGACGATATCGTGCATTTCGCCGGGACGCTCGGACTGAAGGACGTGGTCGCGCTTGGCTGGTCGATGGGCGCGATGGCGCTTTGGGCGGCGTGGCCGAAGCTCCGTTATGCCGGGCTGATCGTCGAAGACATGGGTCCGCGCCTCGTCAATGACGAAAGCTGGAGCGGCGGCCTCGCGGCCGGTTACGGCGCCGGCGATATCGACGGCACGCTGAACGAGATCAACGCCGACTGGCCTGCTTACGTCTCACGTTTTGCACCGCGCATGTTCGCGCCCGGCGTCGCGCCTGCCTTGCAGGCGTGGGCGACGGCGGAAATGTCGAAATGCAATCCCGAAGCGATGGCGCCGTTCTGGGCCTCGATGGCGCGCCAAGATTTTCGCGCCGCGCTCGCGCGCATCACAGCGCCGACGCTCGTGATCCATGGCGGCGACAGCCAAGTTTATCCCGACGAAGCGACAGCGTTCGTCGCGCGCACGACGCCGCATGGCGAACGCGCAGTCATCCCCGGCGCCGGCCACGTGCCGCATCTCGAAGCGCCGGATCAATTTTTCAACTTAGTCGAGGGTTTCGTCCGCAAAACGCGGCAGCCCGAAACAAGGAGCGGAGGAGCAGTCCCATGAAGCGATTTGGCGAGACGGCGCGTAACGCGCTTTTGTTAGCGAGTGTCTGCGCAGCGCCATTCGCGCTGTGCGCGCCGGCGGCGGCGCAAGAAGCCGACGATGAGATCATCGTCACGGCGCGCCGTACGGCGGAAAGCCTGCAAGACGTGCCGGGCTCGGTGTCGGCCTTCAACGAACAGCAGCTCGAGCGCATCGGCGCAACCGACGCCACCGGCCTGCAGGGCTCGGTGCCGAACTTGAACGTGGTTCAAGGCCGCGGTTCGTCCAACGCCACCAACATCTACATTCGCGGCGTCGGCCAACCGGACGCACTGCAGACGTTCGATCCCGCCGTCGGCTTCTATGTGGACGGCGTCTATTACTCGCGTATCCGCGGCACCATGATGGAAGTGTTCGACATCGAACGCGTCGAGGTGCTGCGCGGTCCGCAAGGCACGCTCTACGGCAAAAACACGATCGGCGGCGCGTACTCGATCATCACGCGCAGCCCCGGCCAAGAACCGCGCGGCATGGCGCAAGTCACCATCGGCGATTACGGCCAACTCGAAACCCGCCTCGCTGCGTCGGGCCCGCTGACCGACACTTTCGCCATCGGCGGCGCTGTCTTCGGCGCGACGCGCGACGGCTATGTCGAAAATCCGGTCACCGGCGAAGACTATAACGATCGCAACGCCTGGGGCGGCCGCTTCCAAGCAGCTTGGGAGCCGACATCGAATCTGAGCTTCGACTTCGCGGTCGATTATTCGGAAGAAGACAACGCGCTGACCATGGGCCAGCCGACGACGTCGCTCGTGAACTTCGGCGGCATCACCTACTTCAACCTTCCCGGCTCATCGTTCCCGACCGCCGCTGAACCGGAAGAGTTCGACTTCACGGCGCAAGCCACGCCGGGCCTGCCGAATTCGTCGGTCATGGATCATGGCGGCGTATCGCTGCGCGCCAGCTGGGAGCTCAATGACAACTGGACGATCAACTCGATCACAGCCGCGCGCGAACTGAACTACACCGACTACATCGATATCGATGCGACGCCGATCGAGTTCGGCGACGTGCTTGTCGACGTCAATCAGGATCAGTTCAGCCAAGAACTGCAGGCGATCTACGAATCCGATCGCTTCACCTTGGTGAGCGGCCTCTTCTATCTGCGTGAAAACGTCGGCTCGCACCAGGAAGCCTATGCCGACGATCTCGTCACCGGCTTCTTCGGCTTGGGCCCAGGCTTCTTGCGCACGATCGACGACGATCTCGAAACCACCAGCACGGCGATTTACGCCAACCTCTCCTACGCGCTCACCGACCGGCTCAATCTCGGCCTCGGCGTGCGCTACAGCGAGGAAGAAAAAACCTACGACCGCACGACGTCGACGTTCTACGCGTCCAACCCGTTCTTCAACGGCACGTTCGCGTTCCTGCGCAACGAGACGTGGGACAACACCACGCCAATGGTGTCGCTCGACTATGAGTTCGCCGACAACATCATGCTCTATGCGCGCTACGCCGAAGGCTTCAAATCGGGTGGCTTCAACGGCCGCGCCAACGGCGACGGTGAAGATGCGCCGTATGACCCAGAGACCGTGTCGTCGTTCGAAGTGGGCGCGCGCACGGACTGGATGGACGGACGTCTGCTGGTAAACGCCACGGCGTTTTACAACGACTATACCGACTTCCAGGCCCGCATCTCCGGCACCGTCATCGACCCGGATACGTTGTTGCCGACCCCGGAACTGACGGTCATCAATGCCGGTCAGCTGGAAATCTCGGGCGCCGAACTGGAAGCCCGCTTCCGCGTCACCGACAACTTCACGCTCGATACGCAAATCGGCTATCTCGACGCCTCGTACGGCGAGTTTGACGATGCGCGCTTCCCCGGCGGCTCGCGCGCCTTCCAGACACCGGCCTTCTCGCCGGAGTGGACCGCACGCTTCGGCGGCTTCTACACGCTGAACCTGGGCGACCTGGGCGATCTCGATCTCGCCGCCTCGGCGCGCTTCCGCTCACGCATGGCGCTCGCCATCGACAACACCTTCGTTGTCGGCGGCGCCGTTGGCACGACCACCGAAGTGCCCGGCCTCTGGCAAGACGATTACTGGCTCTATGACGCCAGTGCGACTTGGCGTGCGAACGACGTGTTTTCGATCGCGCTGGTCGGCCGCAACTTGAGCGACGAAGTCTACAAGACCGACGCGCAAGAGTTCTCGTCGATCGGCGAAATCCGCACCGCCTATTACGGCGCGCCGCGGACCGTCAGCGTGGTGTTCACCGCGCGCTACTAATCGCGCCTGATCATTCTTCCTCGACTTGGGCGGCGCCAAAAGCGCCGCCCCAATTTTTTGTGCTTCGTGAGATGACGAAGGGTTTCCCTGATCGGCATTAGCCTCGGTACCTACGGGCTTGGCCTCATCTCCGACGTGCTCTCGGAGTGCTTCTACCTGGTCGCCGCGCTCCTCTACGTGATCGCGGCACGCCCATTGAAGCGCGATTGGGTGGATTGCAGTGCTTTGAGAACGGCGTTTCTTTGTTGCTCACGGCGGCAAAATTTCCCAACCAACATCCACGTTGGACGGATCTCGAGCTCTGATGTTGACTACATACTTCCCGTGGAGCGGACCGAATGCCTCCTCGAAGCCGTTCTCAATCCGCCGTCGGAACACATTCTGCTTGCTCGACATATAAACGCCCATCCCTGCCTTGGGCGCCTGCATAATGGCCATCGAAAGGACGTCGCTACCGGTGGCGAAGAACCTGGCGCGGCCGACCGCATCGGGAGCATCAATAACGATGGTAATCGTCGAAGTCCCATCATCGTGGGCAATAATGTTACGCTCGTCCGCTTCGACTAGCGTCGGAGTTGGTGCGTAAATCTTGTGACCGATGTGCCCAATGGTGTTGCCGTCACCCATGGTGATGTTGATGTCACCGACCTTTTTCTTGTCAGTCATTCTTGGCGCTTTCGGTGTCAGGTCTCTCGATGCGATGACCGATCATGCCAACACGATTGCCGTCGCCCATCTTTACGTTGACGTCGGAGCTTGAGACTTGAGCGCTATCAGGCGGCTGACGTCGCGTGATAGCGACGGCGAGCAGTACGATAGCGCCGATTGCGAGCGAACCGGCAATCGACCAGCCGACCAACTGATTCAGCGACGCATCAAGAACAAGCGCCACAGCAGTGGATGCGGATAACGCACCCAGGCCTGACGCAATTCCTAACGCCGTTTCTTTCCGCATGCGCTCAACCTTAGCTGAGTCCCTTGCGCCACTATGGCCTAAATTGCCGGTTGCATATAACTGACCAGTCAGTTATATGCGCCCAATGAGCCCCGCTACGCCCTCCAAAAAGCCAAGGCCCGCTCCCCGCCCGCGCTGGAAGCGTCGCTCGGAGGCGCGGCCTGAGGAGATTTTGGACGCGGCGCTGGCTGAGTTCACCGAGCGCGGCTTCGAGGCGGCGCGGATGGAGGACATCGCCAAGGCCGCCGGCATCTCGAAGGCGGCGATCTATCTCTACTTCCCGTCGAAGATGGCGGTGCTCGAGGCGCTGATCGAGGCCAAGGTCTCGCCGCTGGCGGCGCGGGCGCAGGCGCTCGCCGCGGCCGGGGTGGCCGATCCGCTGATGGCGTTGCGCATGCTCGCGACTGCCGCGGCGCATCACATGGCCGATCCCAAAGTCATCGCCGTACCGCGGCTGGTGATTTCGATTGCCGGGCGCTTCCCCGAGATCGCCGATTATTACCGGACGCATGTCGTCGCAAAAGCGCGCGCGGCGCTAGAGAGCTTGATCGACGCCGGCAAAGCCAAGGGCGTCATCCGCGATGTCGACACCAAGGCGGCGACGCGTGCCTTCATCGGGCCATTCTTTTTCGAAGCGATGTGGACGCATGTCCTGCGGGGAGAAACCGCTCTCGGCGATCCTCAAAACCTGATCGAACAACAGTTCGACATCCTGCTGAACGGGCTGGAGCGACGCGCATGAAGCGCAGCATCATTCTTTCACTGGCTTTGCTCGCCGCCGCCTGCGGACGCAGCGCTTCGGATACGATGCAAGGCTATGGCGAGGCCGATTACATCTACCTGGCCAGCCAAGATTCTGGCGTCATCGGCGAGCTTTACGTGCGCGAAGGCGATACGGTCGAAGCCGGTGCGCCTGTATTTTCGCTTGATCCCGAGCGGCTTTCGCTGAGCGCGGAGAGCGCCGGCGCGCAAAGTGCAGCAGCATCCGCCGCCATCCGCACCGCCGCCGCGCAAGCCGTGCTCGCACAATCAAACTTCGCGCGGGGCCAAGAATTGTTCGAACGCGGCTTCTATCCACGCGCACGCCTGGACTCAGACCGCGCCGCGCGCGACGCCGCCAACGCACAACTCGCGCAAGCCCGGCGCGAAGCTGGCGCGGCGGGTGCTGCATCGGGCTTGGCGCGGCAGCGCGTGCGCGATCTCGATGGCCAAGCGCCGGCTGCGGGCACGATCGAGCAAGTGTTCTTGCGTCCCGGCGAAGTCGCCGCCGCGGGGCAGCCGATCGTCGCCCTGTTGACGTCGGAGAATATGAAAGTGCGCTTCTTCGCACCGGAGGCCCTGCTCTCTCAGCTAAGCGTCGGCGCGCAAGTATTGGTGAGTTGCGATGGCTGCGCCGAGGCGTTGCCGGCGCATGTGAGCTTCATCGCCAGCGAACCGCAATTTACGCCGCCCGTGATCTACTCGCTCGATCAGCGCGAGAAGCTCGTCTTTCTGGTGGAAGCGCGGCTCGATGCGCCAGGGCCCATCCGGCCAGGCATGCCGGTCGACGTGCGGCTCGTGGCCGATGAGTGACATCGTCATCGACGTGCGCGGGCTCACCAAGAGCTATGGCGGGCGCAAAGTGGTGGATGATTTCGATCTCACCGTCCCGCGCGGCGCGATCTACGGTTTTCTCGGGCCCAACGGCTCAGGCAAGACGACGACCATCCGCATGGTCTGCGGTCTGCTAAAGCCCGAAAGCGGCGCGGGCAGCGTGCTCGGCTTCGACGTTTTGAACGAGAGCCTGAAGATCAAAGAGCGCGTCGGCTACATGACGCAGAAATTTTCGCTCTATGAAGATCTGTCGATCCGCGAGAATCTCGAATTCATCGCCCGCCTCTATGGCCTCGACCGCCGCGATGAACGTGTCGATGCCGCGCTTGAGGATTTGGGGCTCAGCGAACGCCAAGAGCAGCTCGCTGGCAAGCTTTCCGGCGGCTGGAAACAGCGCCTGGCGCTAGCGGCGTGCATGATCCATGAGCCGGAGGTGCTGCTGCTCGATGAGCCGACAGCCGGCGTCGATCCGAAAGCGCGGCGCGATTTCTGGGACGCGATCCGGCGCTATTCGGCGCAAGGCGTCACCACGCTCGTCTCCACGCACTACATGGACGAAGCGGTGCAGTGCGATTCCATCGCTTACATCGCCTACGGCAAAAAGCTGCTCGATGCGCCGACCGCGGAAATCCCGAAGCAAGTTGGCCTTTTCGGATGGCGCATTGCCGGACGCCCGCTCCTGCAAGCGCAACACATGCTAGAGGCCGCGCCCGGCGTCGATATTGTCGCGCGCTTCGGCGCAGAGATTCACGCGTGCAGCAAGGATGCGGCGGCTTTGGAGCGCGCCGTGCGCGCGGTGAAAGAAGCGCAGCCGCATGTCGAGATCGAACCGATCGAAGCGGGCTTCGAGGAGATCTTTATCTACCTCATGTCCGGCGCCCTGGATAATTTCCAGTGAAACTCCCTTCGCTCACCGCTTTGCTCGATCTTTCCTGGTCACGCGTTTTTGCCGTGTTCTTGAAAGAGCTGGTGCAGATGCGGCGCGACCGGCCAACGTTTGCGATCATGATCATGATGCCGATCATGCAACTCGTCTTGTTTGGTTACGCCATCAACACCGACCCGCGCCATCTGCCCGCCGTCATCGAGATGCGCGAAGACGGGCCGATGACGCGCGCGTTTCTGGCTTCGCTGCAAGCCTCCACGTTTATCGACATCGTCGACATCGCGTATACTTCAGAGGAAGCTGAAGCCGCGCTGCGCTCCGGCCAGGCGACTTACCTCATCTCCATTCCCGAAGGCTTCGAGCGGCGGCTCATCCGCGGCGAGCGGCCGCAAATTTTGATCGCCGCCGATGCGAGCGATCCCGTCGCCTCCTCCGGCGCGATCGGCGCCATCGAGCGCATCGCGCAATCAGCGTTCGCGCCGGAGTTCCAAGGCCCGCTTAACTTCCTCGCCCGCGCGCCGCCGCCGTACGAGATTGTCGTCCACCGGCGCTACAATCCGGCCGGTGTTTCGGCCTTCAACATCGTGCCGGCGCTGCTCGGCGTCATTCTCACCATGACCATGGTGATGATCACGTCGATCGCACTGACGCGCGAAACTGAGCGCGGCACTATGGAAAATTTGCTCGCTACGCCGGTGCGGCCGCTGGAAGTGATGATCGGCAAGACGACGCCCTATATCGGCGTCGGCGCCATTCAGGTGGCGATCGTGCTGGCCGTGGCGATGCTGCTGTTCCGCATTCCGTTCACCGGCTCATTCTTGGCGTTTCTGATCGCGGTGACGCTGTTCATCTTCGCCAATCTGATGCTGGGCTATCTCATCTCAACGACGGCGCGCACGCAGATGCAGGCGATGCAGATGACGTTCTTCATCTTCCTGCCGTCGATCCTGCTTTCGGGCTTTATGTTTCCGTTCCGCGCCATGCCGGGCTGGGCGCAGGCGATCGGCGAAGCGCTGCCGATCACGCATTTCCTGCGCATGGTGCGCGAGATTGTGCTGAAGGGCGCGGGGCTGAGCGATGTGCTGAACGATCTGTGGCCACTTGCCCTTATTCTGATCGTGTTGGCGAGCTTGGCGCTGCTGCGCTTCCGGCGGACGTTGGACTAGTTTCGGGAACTAGTTGCGAGCCTGCAGGCTCTCGGCCTGCTCATCAATCGTGGACACCGCCGCAAACAATTCCGCGCGCACGTCATCAGCCGCGCCTTGGCGGGCCAGCAGGGTCAGCCGCTCCATGATCTCAAGCACTTCAGCAAGCCCGCGCGGCGATGAGCCCACGGTGATGACGCCCGGCATAAGCTCCGGCTCACGCCATTCATCGCGCGCCACCAAAAGCTCGTGCAGTTTTTCACCGGGACGCAAGCCGGTGAAGGTGATGCCGATATCTTCGTCCGGCCGCAGGCCTTCGAGGCGGATCACTTCGCGCGCCAACTCCACCACCGACAGCGCCTCGCCCATCTCGATCACGAACGCCGCGCCGCGTTGTTCGGCGTGACGGAGACCAACCGTCGCCGCTTGCAGCAAAGCATCAGCGGCTTGCGGGATGGTGAGGAAGAACCGCGTCACGTCCGCGTCAGTGACCGTGAGCGGCCCGCCGGCGGCGAGCTGCGCTTCGAAGATAGGCGATACCGAACCGGTCGAGCCCAGCACATTGCCAAGGCGCACCGGGATGGCGCGACGCTCGCCGCGTCGATCGAGCGCTTGGCAATAGATCTCGCCTAAGCGCTTCGAGGCGCCCATAACGCCAGACGGCTCGACCGCTTTGTCGGTCGAGACGAAAATCAGATCAGCGCCCACTGCGTGCGCGGCTTCGGCGACGTGGCGCAAGCCGGAGACGTTGGTTTGCACACCCTCACACGGAAAAGCTTCGACGAGGGGCACCTGCTTCAACGCCGCGGCATGAAACACGATCTCTGGTCGCTCGGCCGCAAACCAGCGCTGCATCGAAACGGCGTCGCGGATATCGGCAAGCGCCAGTGTCGCGTCGCGCAGATCGAGGCCGATGCGGTAGAGATTGAATTCGGAGCTATCGAGCAGCGTCAGCCGCGCCGGCGAGAGCGAGGCGATGCGGCGCGCGAGTTCGGCGCCGATGGAGCCGCCGCCGCCCGTGATCAGCACGCGCTTGCCTTCGATCAGGCTTTGAATGCGCGCCCAATCGACGGCGTTGAGCGGGCGGCCAAGCAGATCGTTCAAGCGCACGCGACGAGGCGCGCCATCTTCGATGAGCATCAATTTCATGCGCGCATGTGCGGCGCGTTCGAGAATGGCGCGGGCGGTGGCGCCGTCTTTGGGAGGCTCAGCCAGGATCAGCGCTTGCGCATCGATGGCGGCGACACTGAGCGCTTGCCAGACGGGCGCGCGCGCGACGATTGGCAGATCGGTCTCGCCGGCCCCGATCATTGCGGCGCCGATCACCTCGATGCCGGACCACGTGCGTGCGAGCGCATGCGCCGTGCGCACGCCCTCCGCGTTGCCCATGATCACTGCTCTAAGAGGCATCCCGACCCGATCCGACCCCGATGCTTGTGCCATTAAACGCGCAGCAGTTGCACTGTCCACCTTGCAACCCAGGTTCCCACAGAACGTTTTCGTGAGTTTAACGCCGTCGTCACAAAGCTCCGTCGCAACGGTGGATATTTCGCGTTGCGCGACAATTTTCGGCGCTGGCGCCGACTAAACCGGCAGTGGTGTGATCTTGTTCCCTGCCGCGACCTCAAGCGGCTGGTCCAACGCGGCGCCGGTGATTCGAAATTCGCCGCCAGCCGCCTTCACCAGCGCGCAACCGCCAGCGACGTCCCAGATCATCGATCCGGATTCGCGATAAGCCTCGGCGCGACCGGCCGCCACATAGGCCAAAGCCGTCGCGGCCGAGCCGATCATGCGCACTTTGCGCCAAGTCGTGAGCCGCGCTTCGAACAGCTTCATCGACTCGGCGCTGGCGCGCGACGGCACGCCGGTTTGCAGAATGCCGCCGGCCGGATCGGCGATGTCGGAAACGCGGATCGGGGCGCCATTGAGCCAAGCGCCCTCGCCCACCAAGCCGGTGAAGCGCTCGCCCAGCACGAAGCAATCGACCACGCCGAGCACTGGCTCGCCCTGATCGAGCAGCGCGATGGAGACGGCGCAATGCGGATAGCCACGCAAATAGTTCACGCTGCCGTCGAGAGGATCAATGGCCCAGACAAAGCGGTCGCCGCGCTCCTGCGCGCGCACCCAACCGGCTTCTTCCGAGATGATGGGATAGGTCGAAGCCTTGCCGATTGCATCGAGGATTAGAGCTTCGGCGTGCTTGTCGGCGTCGATCTTCACTTCGCGGCCCTGCTCGGACTCGATAACGCTCCAGCCGACGCGGTTGGCCAAAAGCGCAGCGCTCGCTTCCGCCGCCGCCGCTTCGGCAATCGCCAAAAGGTCTCGAAGAGTGCTCACCCATGCCTGATAGCCCGGCCTTTGCGCTTGGAGAAGCGCGCTATCCGCGCTTTAACGGCGCGGGGAGCTGGCGATGGATGGCGGACAGGCCAAAACGTCGAGTGGTTCGGGCCGCCCCGCGGCGAAACCGCCGCAGGGCATGAACGCGGCTGCGCTCGATAAACGCCTGCACCTGAAGCGCCGCGCCCGCGAGGATGCGGCCCGCAACCTGCCCCGCCAAGACGACGAAAATCTCTCCGCCGCCGAACTGGCTGTCGTGGAGACCGTCGGCGCCGAACGCGCGCGGGTGGACGAACAGCGGCTCGACGCACGCGCCGACGCCGAACGCCGGCTGCGGGCGCTGGCGCCCAGCCCACAAGATTTCTCCGGCCCCGCCCTCGACGCACGATTGGCGCTGAAGCAGACGGCGGGCCGGATCGCGCATGATTGGGCCGAGGCCGTGGCGCGCGCCGCGCAGGGCCGCGCCGATCTCGACGCCTTCAAGCGCGCCAACGAGCTGCGCCGCGCCGCTGTTTATCCGCGCTCGACGTTGCTACAGGCGGGGCTGCTCTTCTGCGCGGCGGTGTTTGAAGCTCTGTTCAGCGCCGCGCTGTTCGCCGAAGACGATGCACGCGGGCTGTTGGGCGGCGCGATCACTGCTGTGGGCCTTTCCGGCGCGAATGTGACGCTGGGCTATCTCGCGGGCTTTTTGGGCCTGCGCTATCTGCAACACCGCAAACTGCACATCAAAGCTGCGGGCGCAGCCGCGTTCGGCGCGATGACGTTGCTGGCGCTAATGCTCAACCTCTTCGCCGCCAACTGGCGCGATCAACTCGCCGCGGTCGCAGGGCGCCAGCTCGACATGGGCTCCGACGCGAGCTTTCATCTTTGGTCGCTACTGCAACTCGACTCGCCGCAATCGATCATCTTGTTGATGCTCGGCGCCGGTGTTTGGGTGTTTGCAGCGCTCAAAGGCTATTCCGGCTTCGACGATCCCTACCCCGATTACGGCAAGAT
>QBMO01000049.1:17628-23614 GCA_003242075.1 Alphaproteobacteria bacterium | reverse complement strand
CGATCAGAGTGCGAAAATTCTAGCTGCCCATGAGGGAGCGTTGGGGAGCGGATCAGATGACCACCGGACTCCAGTTACGGCTGGATGAGAAACGGGGGCACGTCAAACGCAGCAAAGCGGACGACGGGCCATTGCCCATACCTCGCATGACGTGACTGAATTCACCCTTGGCGGCAGGCGAGTCTTCCGACGATATTTGCAGTCATGGACGACTGGATCGACGCCATCAACGCGCGCGGCGTGTTCGGACGCACGAGCAACGATCCCGCGGTGCGCGCGATGGTGGATCGCAGCACCGCGCACGAGTTCGCACGAGCGATGGACGAGCAATTCAAAGTCGCCGTTACCAACATCCGCAATGGTGGGGACCCGCCTGACATCCTTGCAGAAGTGGCGGGCCGCGACATCTCCGTGGAACTGGTAGAGCTTCGCCGCCCCGCCATGCGTGCCTTCTGGTCGGACCCGGAGCTGGCAACCCACATAGACGCGCTAGTAGACAAGAAGGCCACGCACTACGCGGGCTGGTCGGTGGACGCGCTCGTTCTGCACACAGATGAGCTCTGGATCACGGCGGACTTGGCTTCGCAGTGTCTTTCTGTCCGCGATTGGACCCCACGCCAGAACATCCGCAGCGCGTGGCTCCTTTTGTTCGCCGACCCATCATGGCCGACGCAGTTTTGGCCGCTGTTTCGAATCTACGGCGACTTGAGCTAGACGCGATTGAGCCGCCTTGGCGTGCACAAACCTGTGAAGGGAATGTCCGTTTTTCGATCTGCTGCGAGGCGCTGAACAGCTCTTTTTGCCCCGAAGCGGCCCCTAGGCGAATAGGTCCGCCTGAGTTTCGTCGGCGTTTAGGTTGTTCATGCTGGCGGCACACCCGGTCAATCGATCGAGGTAATCGTCCCACCTGCATCATGCTAACCCGCTCGTCCCAATACTGGGCGCGGTTTTAGGCGCGACGCACTTTGTCGGGCTCACCATGTGCGAGCGCGCGCTCGATTGCTTCGGTCGAAAACGCAGAGTGTTCGTTCAGCAAGGAGGAGGCTGAAGAACGAAACCCATGGGACATGTGGGTAGCGCCATCGATCCCCATAGCGCGTAGCGCCGCGTTCAAAGCGCCATCACTGAGCGGCTTGTCCAGCGACCTTATGGATGGAAAGCAGAGCGATCCTCTCCCCGTCATTGTCCTTAGCGCCTCAAACTTGGCGATCGCTTGCCGGGACAAAGGAATGCGGTGCTCTCGCCGCATTTTGGTGCGGTGCGCTGAAATAATCCAAACAGCTTCGGCGAGATCGACCTCTGGCCATTCGGCGAGACGAAGCTCCCCCGGTCTCGGGAACGTCAGCGCGAGCAGCTGCAACGCCGTCCTTATGGTTCGATGCCCCTCATAACCGTCGATCGCCCGAAGCAGCGCCCCAAAGGCCTCCGGCTTGGTGACCGCTGATTGGTGCCGAGTTTCAGGCGGCAGAAGCGCGCCCCTGAGGGGCGCTGATGGATCGACCTTGATCACATCTTCAATCACCGCCAATCGAAACACCGCCGACAACACCCCGCGCATACGGCGCGCGGTTTCACGGTTGCCCTTGGCCTCAACGACCCGAAGGACGCGTAGAACATCGCGCGGCGTGATGTCTGGGAGCTGCTGAGACCGGAGGTCTTTGGCCAGCACCTCAACGATCCATCTCGACTTCTTGAGCGTGGGTTCCGATCGCCCCGCCCTGATGAGCCGATCGAGATAGATGTCAGCGTATGCGGCGAAGGTGGTTTCTTCACGCTGCGCTGCCGCAGTCTCCTCCGCCTCGCTCTCGGCAGCAGGGTCTTTCCCATCGAGGAGGAGCTTGCGCGCCGCGTAGCGTTTCTCGCGGGCTTCGAGCAGACTCACCAGCGGGTAAGGACCGAACGGCAGGTCCCGTTGTTTGCCCGCATGGCGATAGCTCATGCGCCAGAGCTTCTTGCCGTTTGGATAGACGTGCAAAAAAAGTCCATCGCCGTCGCTCAACTTGATGAGCTTCTCTTCGGCCTTCGCCTTTCGGCATTTGAGATCGGAAAGTTTCATCGGCCAACCAGTGAATCTGGAGGTGTTGGGAAAGCACCGATCTCGTCCTTCGCTTGCGACTCTGTACGGGTCACAAAGTGGAATCGAATGATCGAGGCTCGGCACGCGGAAAATCGGGGCTCGTGTTGGGAAAATGACTCCGTGTTGGGAAATTCAAATCCGGCGTTTTTCTTCCCAACGATTTCCCAACGGGGCGCTGAAAATCAATGAGACGCTCCGCTTCAGGACGCGACGGCGTGCCCCTCTCCGGAAACGCGCAAAAGGTAATTTGAATCAATGTGTTCGAGACGATTTGCGACGCCGTGAGACGGCCTGCGAAAATGCTCGAAAAGGAGGAAATGGTGCCGCCTAGGTGACTCGAACACCTGACCTACGCATTACGAATGCGCCGCTCTACCAGCTGAGCTAAGGCGGCCCAGGACCCGGCCCCGAAGGGTCGGCGGGAGGGCGGTTTCCTACGCGGCCCGGGCCCCGAGGGCAAGGCCGCAGGTCGGCCTAGCTGGCCAACTTCTGGGCCCCAGCGGTTTGCTTCACGAAATCGACGCCGGCGATGGTGGTCTCGAAATCGTGCAGGATTTCGATGGCTTCGTCAGCCTCCATCAAAGGGGCCGCCTCGCTTGGGAAGCGGAAACGCCAGAATGAATCGATATGGCGGACAACCCCCACTGCCTCGCCCATCGGGATAAACAGCGACGGCGCCTTCAACAGGAAGCTTCGGAACGCGGCCGGCTGGCCCTCCGCAAGGGACGCAAACGCCGCGCCGTATTCGAGCAGGGTTTCATCGACGCGGTCCACCGCCAACTGCATCTTGCCCAGAATGTCGCGCCGCGTTTCAGCGAGCGAGCGGCGTTCTTCGCCATCGGCGCCAGTGATGCGCAGACCGGCGAAGCGCGGTTTGAAGTCGGCAAGCTTGGGACGGATCTCGTCCATCAGCCATTTGTAATAGAGGAAGCCTTTCCAGGCGAAGACGCCCTCGATGTATTCATCGCCGGACAAGCGAAGCGTCTGGCGCAGCGGATCGAGCGATTGCGCCGTCTCGTCCGTCATCAGTTTTTCAGCGAGGCGCTTGGAGAGATCGCCCGCGTCGCGCCCACCCGTCGCGAAGGCTAGACTGACCAGCTGGCCGATCTCGCGGCTGACGAAACTACGCATGCGCGTGAGATCGGCCTCCGCGATATCGAAATAGCAGCGGGCCGGCTGCACGCCGATCGTGCGCATGCGTTCCCGCATCAAGAATGGGTCGAACGAAGGCAGCGTCGCCAGCACGCGCAAGAGTTCGGCGTCAGCTTGGAAATCTTCTTCCGACTCGTAATTGCCTGCGGCATCGCGGAGCAAACGCTCGAACTTGAGTTCGCCGACCATGAAGCTGATGCCGCCGAGCTCTAGCTCTTTGGCGGCGTATGGCAGAATCACTTTTGTGACGGTCGAATGCGGGCGCGAAAATAGGTCTCGCTCGTGACCGCGCAACACGTGCTTCAGGATCAAAGCCCGATTGAGCCGTTGATTTCTGAACATCGGCTTGGCTTGATATTCTTCCGTTTCGCCATGACGCTCAAAGGCGAGCGCGAGATTGAGCACGCGCGCGGTCGAGCCGCTGGCGCGGATGAGCGAAAGATCGCGGCGGCCGTCTTTGTTGCGCACGAGGGAACCTCCGCGAACATGGATGCACCAGCGCCGTAAACTTTAGCTTAACTACCCGCCACCGGCGGCAAAGCGCGTTCGGGAATTGCGTCGAGCGCCACTCCGCGCGGCATCGCTTTCAGCACCCAGCGCCAAAAAACAGGCAGCATCAGCAGGATCGCGCCGAACTTGAGTAGATTACTGTAAGGCAAATTATCGAGCGGATTGGGCAGCGCGACCAGCACGTAAGCTAGGCCGCACAATGCCAGCAACGCGACGAGCAACAGAAAAAAGTAGCGCTTCGGCGTCTCCCCGATCAGCGCCTGCGCTTTTGGGTTGGTGGCCGCAAGCCCTGCGGCTGCGGCGCGCACGAACGGCGTGTACGCAGCAGAACGATCTTCGTACGCGCCGGGGCTGATGAAGTGGGCGTTGTCGAGCACGATCTTGCGCTGATGCCGAGGCTGCAGTTCGAACACGTAACGCCATGGCCGGCCGCTTAGCGGCTCGGCGGTGAGCCGCACGCTAACGATATCTTTCCAGCGATAGCGTTTCTCCGTGCCCGAGCCACGCGACACCAGTGCGTCTTCCTCGACACGCCACTCGCGCTCGCTGCGCGACAGCCTGTCCCGCCGCCTGCGATAGATGACTGGCTCCATGGCGCCAGCCTGCCATAGGCGGCGGAGCGTCAGCAACGACGCGGGTCAGATTGGGCGTGGACTAGAAGGATGGCGCACCCGACAGGATTCGAATCTGTCGGCGCTCCCCTACAAGCCATGAAAATCAAGGAGTCTGCAAACTGTTCCGATTCCGTTCCCCGCTAATACAATCAATCACTTAAGGGACGAGTTTGCAGACTTTGTTCGCTTCCGACACCCGGCGCCTCCCGAACTTTTAGAGCCCGTCTTCGACCTTTCTGGCTGCGATCTCGCACAGGAAGAACTCATCTTATTTTACGAAAGCCTGCAAACTAGGTGTCTTAAAAGACATTTTCCTGCTATGCACCGGCCTTATGGCGCAGCCACTCGACGATTTGCCGGAAGTCTTTCTGTCCAGCGACGACCTCAGTTCGGCGGTGTCGCGGGCGGTCGCCGCGGGCGAACTCCGCCAGCTCGGGCCGAGACTCTACACCAAGAACCTGACCGACGCGCCGGAGATCATCATCCGCCGCAACGCCTGGCCCATCGTCGCCGCCTATGCGCCCGGCGCCCTGATCGCCGATCGCACCGCGCTTGAGAACCGGCCCGCCGATGACGGGTCCGTCTTTATCGTCGCGACCCGCCGCCGCGACATCCAATTGCCGGGGCTCTGGATCCGGCCAAGATCCGGGCCGCCGCCCATGGACGACGACCGCGCGTTCATCGGCGGCTTGCGTCTGTCGTCGCCGGGCCGCGCCTATCTCGACAATATGGCCCCCTCGCGAAAACGCGGCGGCGTCAGCCGGACCTTGAGCCGTGAAGAGCTGGAGCTTCGTCTCGACGACATCATGCGCCGCCGCGGCGTCGAAGCGCTCAATCAAGTGCGCGACGAAGCACGCCGCATCGCGCCGCTGATCGGCCGCGAAGAAGAGTTCGAAGCGTTCGACAAGCTCGTCGGCGCCCTGCTCGGCACGCGCGACGATGACCTCGTGTCCGATCGTGCGCGCGCGCGCCGCACCGGCGCGCCCTTCGATCCCGACCGAATTGCGCTGTTCGAACATTTGCACCAGGAACTGCAAAACACGGCGTTGCCAAGCCGCCCGGTGGCGGCGCGCACTGGCGAAGCCAACGCCTCGCTCACGTTCTTTGAAGCCTATTTCTCGAACTTCATCGAAGGCACCGAGTTCGAAGTCGCGGAAGCGGCGGACATCGTCTTCAACAATGTCATTCCGGCAGACCGGCCCGAAGACGCCCACGACGTCCTGGGCACATGGCGGATCGTTTCCGATCCGGTTGAAATGGCCCGAACGCCGCGAACCGTCGATGCGCTCGTTGATCTGATCAAAAAGCGTCACGCCATTCTAATGGAAAGCCGCCGCGACAAGCTGCCCGGCGCGTTCAAACAAGCCGGCAACCGCGCAGGTCAAACCGTTTTCGTGGCGCCCGATCACGTCGAGGGGACGCTGGCGCGCGGGTTTGAATTCTATCCGAGCCTCGATGCGCCGCTCGCGCGCGCCATCTATATGATGTTCCTGATTTCCGAAGTGCATCCCTTCGCCGACGGCAACGGGCGCATCGCCAGGATCATGATGAACGCCGAACTTGTCGCCGCGGGCGAAGAACGGATCATCATTCCGACGATTTTCCGAAGCAATTATCTCTCTGCGTTGAAGGC
>QBMO01000049.1:12463-17618 GCA_003242075.1 Alphaproteobacteria bacterium | reverse complement strand
GGCTCATTCCTTGAGCCGCCATCCCGCCCCGCTGGTGCGCACCCTCGACTTTGCGCAAAAATGGGTCGCCGCCATCCCATGGTCCGACCTGCAACGCTCCCAGGAGGCGCTGGCGCGCACCAATGCTTTCATGGACCCGGCAGCCGCCGACGACGCCGGCGTCCGGCTCAAAATTCCGCAGGCCTATGAGTAAGGTGCAAAGAAGATGGGCCGCGGCGCATTTGCCATCGTGCTCGGCGGCGTCAAGGGACGGCTCCGCCTCTTCGCCCTTGACCCCGGCTTGCGCGCGATGGCGGCGCTGAAGCTGTCGGGACGTGGGAGCCACGTCCCGTCTAATTCGACCTCGCGCCCTGCTCGGGCCGAGGTCGAACATGGGAGCATGACTTGCTCAGAAGAGATCCCGCTGGCGTTCGTCCGGGCGGCGCGCGCGTTTGATACGTTTGGGCTGAGAACGCGCCTTCGCCAGGACGGCGATGCGTTTGGAGCGTTGCCGCTCCTGCTCGAACGTGCCGCGCCCTGCAAACTGCATCAGCGCGTCCTCAAGCTTGCCAAGATCGGCTTTCCTCCAGAACACCATGTTGCGGAGGATGACCGGGGCGGGAAAGCCCGGAAGGTTGCTGCGCCGTGCGCGCCAGAGCGTGGCGAGGCTCACGCACAAATCGTCCGCCACCACCTTCTGCGGCACAAGATCCGGCGGCACCTTCATCGTCTTCGATCTTCCCGGTAGGGACGCAGCTCGATGTCGCGCGTCACCAGCAAGCGCACCGAACCGCCAGCGCGGATTCGGATAGTCGGTCTCACACTCAATTCGCGATCGACGATGCGGCCGCCGGTGCGCGCCGCTTCGGACGCCGCTGCATCGCCGACACTTTGCGCGAGCGAGTTCTGGTCATCGTCCTCCGCATTGTCGGCGATGACGCTGATGATGGCGGAAAGCCCGATGGCGCCGGCGAGACGATCCAGATGATTGTCGACGCGGTCGCGCAGGCCCGCGGCGCCAGTCGGATCGGTCCCCTCCATACCGCGCAGGGAAATGCTCCAGCCATTGGGAAAGATGAGCCGGTTCCAGATGAGAACGAGCCGACGTTCGCCGTAGGATGTATCCGCGTCATACGTCCCGATTAGCCGCGATCCCTGCGGGATCAGCAAATGCGCGCCGCTGACGCTGTCATAGACATTGGCCGTCACTTGCGCGATCGCGCGGCCCGGCTGTTCGGAATTGAGTTCGGTGATGAGCGCGGCCGGGACCACGGCGCCCGCCATCAATTCATAGCGTGAGCGCGGCGGCGTCAGGCGCGCGTCGAGACGCGCATCGCCGTCGTCGGCGACCGCCGACGACGTGGCGCGATCTCGTCCGTCAAATATGATGGGCGAAGCGCGCGCCAAAGCTTGCGGATCGGGCGGCGCCTCACGCGCGCCGGTGTCGGCGCCGCCACGAGGCGGACGAGACCATGCCTCATCAGCGGGCGGCTGAAGCGCGGCGATTTGTGGCGGACCGCCCTCGCCCCAGAGCATGTCGCGCGGTGCGTCGAGTTCAGCGCCCGGCAGATCGCCCGTTTCATATTGACCAGACGCGTTGCGTATCGATTCCGGCGGCCCGCCCGCAGCCGAATGCGCTTCAGCCTGGCGCGCCGCGCGTTCGGGACGTTCGCTTAAGCCCATGAAGATCGCCAGCGTAACGATGGACGCGGCGATGATGACGCCGGCCATCAGCACTTTGCGCGACAGCCGGCGCGGACTCGGCGGACGCGCGCGGATCGAGAGATCGGGGACGTTTTCTGGCGCGCGTTCGGGCGCTGGCGTCTCGTGGGCCGCGCTCACGGCCGTCCTCCGAGGCGCGCGGAACGGCGTTGCGGCAGTGCGGACTCGCGTTCGATGCGCACGATTATCGGCGCGCGCGTACCGAGACGCAGTTCAGCCACATCGAAGACGCGGTCGACCATGTAACGCTGGCCCTGGACGCGATAATTCACGAGTTCGGCGCCTTCGCCGGTGATGACGAAGAGCGGCGGCAGATCGCTCGATGCGACCGCTTCAGGCATTTCAATCCAGGTGCGCCTGCCGTCATCGAACACCCGCGTCGGCATCCAATTGGGTCTGCCCCCGCGCGTGACGCGAACGCGATAGCCGAAGTTCAAAGTGTCGACGCTCGCCATCCGCGCCTGGTCGGCGCTTTCCGGATAACACCAAGCGATCTGCGCCGAATACGCTGAGCCTGCCTGCGCAATCGCCTCGATCGTGTAGGTGCGTCGGTCGGTGACGAGAACGATATTGGTGCGCAGCCCCGTCGCCTGCGGCTTCACCAGCACGATGGTGCGGCCGTCGATTTCGGATTCCGCGTTGGTCTCCTGCACCATCCAGCGCGCGGTATCGCCGGCTGCGACATCGCCCAAGGTTTCGCCGGGCTCGAGCAGGATGGCGGAGATGAAGCTGGGGCTCGTGTAGAGCTCATAAATGGCGCCCGGCGCATAGGTGTAGATATGACGGGCCTGCGTGAAGCTTGTCGTTTCGGGCCGTTGCCGCGCTGCTTCGTTGGCGCGCGCGAGCAATTCGGCTGGCGTGGAATCGCGCCGGCCTCGGCGCGATTGCGGCGCATCGACCGCGACGGCGCTCAAGGCGGGACATTGTTCGGCGTTAATGTCCTGCGCCATCGCGGTTGGCGCGGACAGTATCAGCACCAACATACTCGCGAGTATCAAACGCATCATCGCACCCGGCTCCAGCTGAATTCGGAAATGAGCAGACCCAGCGGATTGCTGGCGATCTCATCGGCGGTGCGCGGGCGGCGCGTCGTGACGGTGAAGACGCCGCTATAGGCCTCGCCGTCGGGCGAGCCGGTCGCATTGGTCTCGCGCTCGATCCAGGAGACTTCCCAGGATTGATCCGAGCGCTGGATGATGGAGCGGATATGCACGGTGCGCCCGACACGCCCCAGGCTGAGGAACGGATCATCCGCGCGCGCGATCTCCGTCAATTGCGCCGCCGCTTGCGGCGTCAGGAATTTGTATGCCTCCAACCAATTCTCGCGCAGCACCACGCCATCGGTCGGCAGCGCGCGCACGAGACGCACGAAGCGGCCGAGGTGATAAGCGGTTTGGGCTTCGCTCGCGCGCCACTCCCCGCTCGCGGCGCGCACATTCAGGACCTGGCCCTCGGGCGAGACCTCGACGACGTGAACAAAGGTGCGGCTCTGCAGCGCAACAATCGTCAGCGCGAGTGCTAGGCCTGCGGAGAGCGCGAGACCCGCCATCGCCATCAGCCGCCAGGCGCGCGCGGAAATGACGGCAGCGCCCATGCGCCGGTCCCATTCCTGGCGCGCGCGCTTATAGGGCGTGTCGGGTTCGTCGCCAGCAAAAGACTGCGCCGGCGCCGTGAACGGCGTCCTCATGTACTACTTCCTCCAGAAGGCGGCGCCGCGGGCGGCGGCGGTGGCGGCGGCTTCATCCCGGCATAATTGATCGCGGGCCGCGCAGCGTTTGCGCCACCGCCGCCGCCCGAGAAGCGCCGCCCGGCGGAACTTCCGGCGCCGCCGATCAGTCTTGCGCCGGCAGCCGCGATTTGCGTGGCATTGGAAATCGCGAACCGCGTGCCGGCGACGCCAAGCACGGTGGTGACCGCGGCGGCGCCGGCGACGGCGGGGCCCGCCAGATGCGGCTGACCCTGGACCACCTCACTTGCGAGAATGGGCGCGAACCAGGCGAGCGCCAATACGGTCACGCCGAACAGCAACACATTGAGCACGCCGCCGGCGTCGAGGGTGAAGGTCGCGGGCAGTGTGTTGACGAAGGTGATGGAGACGGAGGCAACGAAGGCCAGCACGAAGAGACGCATGGCCGAGCCCACCACCCAGCCGAGGGGCCGCTCCGCCACCCAGGCGGTGCCGTTGAACACACCCCAGGGGAACGCCACGAACGCGACCAGAGAACCAAGCTTAAACGCGATCAGCACCACGAAGAGCTGCAGCGCCAGCACGAAGAACCCGAGCATGACAAAGAACGCCGCGAGGAAGATCGTCATCATCGCGAAGAAATCTGTGAGGATGTTCATGCCTTCGGCGAGCGCTGCGGTGCGGCCGAAAAGTTCGACGCCGATCTGCCCGACGCGGCCGGGATTGTGCAGCTCCGCCATAGTGAGCCCGCCGCCGCCAGCGCGCAGGCCAAGCATGGCGCCCGACTGATTGATCGCGGTAGCGAGGAAATTCCAATTGTTGATGAGGAAGGTGAAGAAGGTGACGAACAGCACTTTCCGGAAGAAGGGCGCGAGCGGCGCCTCCTGCGCCAGCGCCCACTGCGCGCCAGCCAGCACGATCGAAATGACGATCAGCGCATTCAAGACATAGGTCACATCGCCCTGGATCAGCCCAAAGCCAGAATTGGCGACGGCCAGAAACTGATCGAGGAAGGAATTGACCGATGACGGATCCATCGTGCGGCGCCCTTGCTCAAAACGCCGTGCGCGCGGGCGTCAAAGTGCCCGACGTCGTGGTCGGGAAAGCGCGCCGTTGGATCTCGCGGCTGCGCTCTTCGCGTGCGATCCGCTCCAAGCGCTCGGTTTGCAGTGCGCGGCCCTGCGCAATCAGAAGCGTGTGAATTTCCGCAAGCTGCGACGCCTGGATGCCAAGGAGCTGGTTGCCGGCCTGGATGGCGCCGGTCTGCCCTTCAGAACCGCCTGACGATTGCAGCGCACGATCAATGGCGCCTTGGGTGCGTTCGATCGACGCCGCGGCGCGTGCTTCGGCCGCCATCGCTCGCTCAAGGCTACGGCGGCTTTCCGCCATCCAGCGATCGGATTGACCGACAATGTCTTCAAGGTCGAACTCTTCCCAGGTCTCGGGATAGAGCGTCCTCAAATCATCGCTCAATTGATCGACCTCGAACGCCAAGCCCTCGGCGGCCGAAAAGAGACGCCGCGCTTCACCGATCGATTGCGACAACTCCGGACTGAGCTGGAGCGGGTTCGTCCGCAGCATCGCCGCCGCCTGCTCTATCTGGCGGATCTGGTTGTTGATCTGCTCCAGCGCGCGCGTGGCCTGCAGCAGGTTCTGCGCAAGATTGGTCGGATCGAACACGGTGATCGCGTGCGCGCGCGAAACAGGCGCCAGCACCAGCGCCAAAGCGGTCGCGCCCGCACAAACAACACGGAAAAATCTTGCCGG
>QBMO01000049.1:0-12453 GCA_003242075.1 Alphaproteobacteria bacterium | reverse complement strand
GGACGCGCCGACGAACGCAAGCGCCGCGGGGCCCAAGCCCAATTCAAACAACCGGCAGCCGTCGCGGCTGACGAGGTAATAGTCACGCTTGGGCGTCGCCGATCCGATGAGATCGATCTGGCGGCCGTTCAGACCCAAGGCCGCATAGAAGGCGCGTGAATGCGGTTCACGCGCCCTGTCGTTCGGCAGATAGATGCGCGTCGCGCATGCTTCTATGATGGTGGATGCGATGGACGAATGCTCGACATCGGCCAGCTCCTGGCTTGCGAACACGACAGCGACATTGCGCTTTCGGAGCGTCTTCAACCAATCTTGAATCTGCGCTGCAAAGAATGCGTCCTTGAGGAAGAGCCAGGCTTCATCGAGGACGAGCATGGTCGGGCGCCCGTCGAAGCGTTTCTCAAGCGCATGAAAGAGCGCGCCAAGCACCGCGCCCGCCGCTTCGGGACGGCGCAACACATCATCCATCTCGAACGCCTGCACCGGCCCATAGCCCAACGTCGCTCGATCATGGTCGATGAGACGACCGTGCGCGCCTCCTTGCGTGAAGGGATGAAGCGCGGCGCGGACATCCTGGTTCTGTATCAACGCCACAAACAAGGTCAGCGTCCTGTCCTCGACCGGCCGCTCGGCGAGCAATTCCAGAACGCGCCACACCTCCGTGCGCACCTCCGGCGTCACGATCACATTAGCCGAGGCGATGAGACCGACGAGCCAGTCTTGCGCCCAGGCGCGTTCATCCGGCTCATGGACATGTTCGAGCGGCTGCAATCCCAGCGCATCGGCTTCGCCAAGATCGAAGAAATCGCCGCCGAGGCCGAGGATCGTGGCGCGGCAGGAGCGGCCCTTGTCGAACAGATAGATTTGCGCGCCCGCGGGATGACACGAGGCATAGCGCAGCCATTGCGCGGCGAGTGTTGCGAGCAAAACGGATTTGCCGGCGCCGGTGGGCCCCACGATCATGGTGTGACCGACATCGCCGACGTGGAGATCAAGACGAAACGGCGTTGCGCCGTCCGTCGCCGTAAGCATGAGCGGCGAACCGTTCAGATGCGCATTGCGCTGCGGGCCGGCCCAGACAGCGCTGAGCGGTAGCAGATGCGCAAGGCTGGGCGACAAGAGGATCGGACGACGCGCATCCGCGTAAGCTTGTCCAGGCAGCGAGCCGAGCCAGGCTTCCACGGCGTTGACGGATTCCACTTGCGTGACGAAGCCTAATCCATCGGCGATCTGTTGGATCTGGCGCACCGCATCATCGGCCATATCCTCGCTTGCATCGGCGACGGTGATGGTGAGCGTCGCAAAGCCCGCACTCACGGCGTCGGCGCCGAGTTCTTGCAGTGCGGTGTCGGCGTCAGCAGCCTGGTTGGCGGCGTCATTATCGACGAGCAGCGCTTCCTCTCTGAAGAGCGCTTCGCGCAACAGCGTCAGAAGGCCTTTGCGTTTCGAGAACCAGCGCTTGCGTGTTTTTTCCAGTTCTCGGCGCGCCTCCTCCCGGTCGAGCGGAATGAACCGGCTCACCCAGCGATATGAGATCGCCAGTCGATTGAGCGCATCGAGAAAGCCCGGCTCGGTTTCCGTCACGAAGCTGCGCACGGAGATGACGCGCAGATGATGGCGGCCCAGGCGCGGCGCGAGACCGCCCACGAGCGGCGCGTCGGTCAGGAGCGCGTCGAGATGAAAGGGCGTGTCGGGCTTGGCCACACGATGGGGACGATCGGACACACAATCGTGCAGATAGGTCAGCGTCTCCTCGTCATCGAGCCAGCGCGCCTCAGGCGCCAGCGTCTCCATCAGCGCCAGGATCTGATCGGTCTCATTGGTGAAGCGGTCGAGATGCTGGCGATAATCGACAGGTGACGCGGGCGCGCCCGCCCCATCCTGCGCGCCTTCGAACAAGAAGCTTTCAAGCCGCGTCTGCCGTTCAGCGGGAGGCAGCCAAGTCAGCGTGAAGAAATAGCCGCTCTCGAAACGCGCGCCCGCGGCCTCGAACACGGCGCGGCGTTCTTCATCGATCAGCCAGGACAAGGCGTCAGGCCAGGCAGCATCCGGATAGCCAGGTGCAGGCGAGCGGCGCGCTTCAACATGAAGGCACCAGCCAGAACCCAACCTGCGAAAAGCGTTGTTCAGCCGCGCGGAGGCGCCCATCAGCTCGGAAGCAGTCGAGGAATCGAGATCAGGACCGCGAAACGCCATGGTGCGCTGGAAGGCGCCGTCCTTGTTCAAGACAACGCCGGGCGCGATCAACGCAGCCCAGGGTAGGAAATCGCTGAGTTGCGTGCCAGATTTCTTGTAGGGGCGGAGGTCCATCATCGAAGTGCGCCCTCACGATCCGAAATAGTGAGGCTTGGCCATGTGGCGCGGCCATGTGTCGAGAAACCAGGGATCGCGCGCAGCGGCCCAGGCGGCGGCACCCTGCAGCACAGCCCATAACGGGAAGGCGATGATGGGCTGCTGCAGCCCAAAGCCAATCGCCGCGCCAATCGTTGCGTTGAGGATGGCGAAATTGCGCGGCACCCCGCCGAGCAGGATCGGGCGCGTGAGCGAGGTCCGGAGCGGGATGCGAAAACCTTCGGGCTCTGAATCTGCGGCAAGCGACATGGGCCTAAATCACCGCGCCGCCGGCGAAGCCGAAGAAGTCGAGGAAGAACGACACCGCAGCGAACATGATGGCGATGCCCAGTCCCACGAAGGCGAGCTTCCTGACGCCGCCCCCACCTTCGGAAAAGATGATGGTGACGCCGGCGATGACGATGGCGATGACGGCGGCGGCGCGCGCGACAGGACCGGTGATGGAATCCACGATCTGTTCGAGCGGGCCCTCCCAAGGCATGCCGGAACCGGCGGCGTAAGCGGGCGCCGCGCAGGCAAGCAGCGCCATCCCGAAAGCTGCAATGCGCAAGACACGATTTGATTTCATGCTCCCCCTCCCCGGACTTCGTCCGCCTCCAGAATTTCGGTGATGACGCGCCCGCCTTCGCGGCGGGCGATGAAGACGATGATATCGACGGCGCTGGCGATGAGGCGCTTCGGCGGCGTTGCGCGCGCCTCCATGCAAAGGTCTTCCAGACGCATCAGCGCATCGGCCGCGGAATTGGCGTGCAGCGTCAGGAGCCCGCCCGGATGCCCGGTGTTCCAGGCCTTCAGGACCTCTAGCGCAGCGCCATCGCGCACTTCGCCGACCACGATGCGATCGGGGCGGAGCCGAAGCGTCATCTGCACTAGGTCGCGCATATTGATCGGCGGATCGGTGCGCTTGGTCAGCAGCTGAACCGCGTTGGGGCTTCCACATTGCAGTTCGGCGGTGTCCTCCAGAATGACGACGCGGGACGTCAGGAAGGGCGCCTCCGCCAAAAGCGCATTCAAGAGGGTCGTCTTGCCCGAGCCCGTGCCACCGGCGACGATGATGTTGCGCTTGGCGGCGACCGCATCCGCGAGCATGGCGGCCTGCGCGGGCGTTGCGATGCCGCCCTCCACATAATCGGCGAGCGTATACACGGCGCGCGGACGCTTGCGGATCGCAAGCACAGGCGCCTCCACCAGCGGCGGCAGCAGCGCCTGAACACGCGCGGCGCTGTCCGGCAGGATCGTCTGCAAGAACGGGTGCGCCTCACCGACGATCTCACCGGCCTCATGCGCCAGGAGACGGATCGCAGCTTCTCGGTCTGGCGACGAAAGCACGTGCGGCGTTGCGACAAGGCCCGCGCCAATACGGTCGAGCCACAGGCGCCCGTCTGCATTGATCAGCGCTTCCACAACGTCCGGCGCGGCGAGCGCTTCGGCGATCGCTTGACCGAGCGCACGCGCAAGCGCCGATCGCCGGCGCGCCGTTACAAGCGGAATGGCGCCCACGCTCACGCCCTCGCCTCCCCATTGTGGTCTGCGACGGATACGGCTTCTGCTGACTCCAAAGAAAACACAGCGCCCAGTGATTTTCCTGGCGCCAGAGCCTGGGCCACGAAATCAAGGAAGCGCTCGAAGCGCGCCTCGGCGCTTGCGGCGGCGTCTTCTTCAAGATGCTCGTCGATCGGCGGGTTGTGCTCCAGCCAGACACGGACAAAGAGCAACACGATCTCCTTGAGGATGAGGCTTTCGCCGATCACCTTCTCGAGCCGCGCATCGACGCGGGAAAGCTGACGGCGCGCGCTTTCCTCGATGAGACCGTTGGTCGCCTCGCCGCGTTCAAGCCGCGCCTTGAGCGCCTCAAGAACAATGCTCGATTCCGAGCGGTGCTGGTCGCGCGCCACCTTGCGCACCTTGGCGTCGAGGGTCGGCGGCAGATAGACGGTGAGCTTGCGCGCGGCCATCGCTCAGATTCCCTTGGCCTGACGCCGGCGCCGCGGCGTTTCAGCAGACGGCGCCTGAGCTGCCGCAGGCGGCGGCGCCGCGACGCTCGCCGGGTGCGGCAAGGCCGATCCGTCTGCGTCGCGAAATGCGGCCATGGCAGCATCGGAGATTTTGGTGGGCCGGGTCGCTGCTTGCGCGAAGAGATCGGGCTGGGCCGCGAGCGGCTGAGCCATGGCGGGCTTCGCTTTCGGCGATTTCACCACCTGCGGAATAATCCCAAGAAGACGCACCTTTTCCCAATCATGTGTCGTCGTCAGCGTTGGACGGCTCCCAGAGGCAGGACGAAGCCTCTCAACAAAGACGCGCTCCTGGTCGAATTTGAGCTTCTTGGCGCGGATGGGTTTGGCGCCGGAGACGAAGATGAGTTCTTCGTCGCGCGGCAAGGCGCGGACATCGGCGGGCAGAAGGAGCGGCCGGCGCTCCTCGCGGATCGTGGTCGATCCCTTGCGCCATCCAAGGATCGATCTTGGACGCGTATGCGTCTCGCTCTCGCGCATTTCCCAGACTTCGCCAGCCATCTCCGCGATACGCTTGGCGGTGTCGTTGTCGGCGGCCGAAAACGCCGTGACGATGTGGACGTTGTCGAGAATGACATTCTCACGGCCATAGGCTTTGGTCAGATGGTTGAGGCTCTGCGTGACCAAAAAGGCCTTCAGGCCATAGCCCGCCATAGCGCCCATCATGGTCTCGAAGAACGGCATGCGGCCCAGCATGGGAAATTCGTCCAACACCAGGATGAGGCGGTGGCGCTTGGCGCGGCCTTGCGCGTCCCTCTCCTGATGCTCCATCAGCGCGCGGGCGAACTGATTGATGACGAGGCGCAGAAACGGCATGAGCCGCAGCGCGTCCGATGGCGGCGGCTGCAAATAGAGCGTGACCGGTTTCGGCCCACACATCAGATCGCCGATGCGAAAGTCGGACGTCGCCGTGTTGCGCGCGACGATTTCATCGGCGAACAGGCCGAAGAAACTCTCCGCTGTCGCCTTCACCCCGCTTTGGAGACGCTCCTCGCCGGCGAGAAACGATTCCGCGGCGTGCAACACTTCGGGATGCACTTCGGGCCGGTTTGTCGTGGACCCAAGCCGATGCAGGGTCGACTTCATCTGCTGCGCGGTCGCGTCGAGGTCGCGCAACTTCTCGCGCACGACCGCGAGCGTCTTCCGCTCAGGCGGCTCGGCATAGAGCACATGCAGGATGACGCCGACGAGGATCGTCTTGGCCGAACGGTCCCAGAAATCCTGATGGCGCCCGTCGCCCTGCGGATCGACCAAGATCTCGACGATGTTCTGGACGTCACGGACTTCGTTCGGCCCCTTGCGCACTTCGTGCAGCGGATTGAACGAAGCCGAATCCAGACGCGTCGGCGCGAGGCGCAACACCGGCCCCAGGCTCTCGCGAAAGCCCGCCGTGCCGGGAAAGCGATGGCGCGCATCGCCGTCGGCGAGTTCACCCTTGACGTCGAGCACCAGCGCCGAATGCGGCCACGCCAGAAGCGTGGGCACGACCTGGCCTCTGCCCTTACCGGATCGAGACGCGCCGATGAGAAGCTGATGTTCCGGACCGTCGAAGCAAAGGATCTCCCGTCCGAGCCTGCCGAGCACGGCGCCGGTGTCAGCAAAGAGCCCGGCGGCCTTCGCGTCGTCCGCCCCACCCCACGCTTTGGCGCCGAACGGTTTGACGCCGAGCTTGCCGCGCGCGGCGATGACAATTGGCAAGAGCGCGAGCACGAAAGCGCCGAAGACAACGAGCCGCGCCACCGAGAAGGGCTTCGGAAACGTCTCCGCATGCGCGCTGGTCCACGCCAGAATCGCCCAGGGCGCATAGATCGGCATCTCGCCGAGCATCAGCAGCGGCGCGCCAAGTGCGCGCTGTTGCGAGAACACCTCGGCAATGAAGGCAGTGGCGAGCCAAAGCCCGGTGAGCGCGATCAGCGCCGAACCCAGCAATGCGATCCCAGCCCGCAGCATGAGCGAATGGCCTCGACGGACAGCGCGGGCCCATCCCGCGTCTTCCGTCGGAAGGTCATGCTGACCTCGCGGCGCCGTGAATCCGATGCGCGCATCGCGTGCATGGCGCCAAAGCCCCAACGAGGCATCTAAAGTGCGCCAGATTCACAAAGAGTCTGAGGCACGTGCAGTGGGCGCACTTTTTTCGCGCCCAACGGGCACGCACTTCACACTCTGCGGTGTATCGGCACAGAGGCTGCGGCACCCTGCCTGTGCGGTGGATTTAGCGCGAGTGGCGAATTGCACGAACGCGCGCAGAGCTCAAGTTAACGATGGTGCCGCTCGAACAGCTTCGGCACGCACTAGCTGCGTTCGCCTGAGCAGAGCAAAGGATGCGGACTCTTCTCCTTTGCCGTGCGCAAGCCCGGCAGGATGGCGACTGATTTGATGAACACGCTCTCGGGATCAAGGCGTTCGCGTAAAGCTTCCCAAGCCGAGACCGACGGCAACGCCGTCTTCAGGAGATAGTCGAAACGGCCGGCGACGTTGTGGGCCTCGATGACTTCCGCCGCTACATGCAACGCCGCTTCGAAATCGTCGCGCCGCTTCTGTGCGCGGCCGCGCAGCTTGACCTTCACCCACAACAACGACCAGGACGAGAACATGGTCTCCTCCGCGAGCGCGACATAGCGCTTGATCGCGCCGCCCTCCTCCAAACGGCGCACGCGCTTGAGACATCCGCTCGGCGAAAGGGCCAAGGCACGCGCCAGCGCCTGGTTCTGAATGCGGGCGTCCTCATGCAGGCGCCGGAGAAGCTCAAGGTCGACAGGATCAAGCCGCGCCCCGTTCGGCGCAAACAGCGGCGGCTGGTGCGTCCTCCGGCCCTTCACGCCATAACCCCGATCGAATTCCCGCTGATCGGGCGCGTCGCCGCCATACCCCATGCCCCCGCTTAGTACCGGCGCATCCGGCCCGAACTCTTCAGAGACGCGCACTCTGGGTTGAGTCCCGCGCCAGAGCCACCGGCCAGCCCCGTAAAAAAGGCTCTAGCTAGCCCGAAAGGTCAGCCGATGTGCCGGACGGCAGGAAGCGGCCCTTAAGCCGACATCCACACGGTCGCTGACGGCAGGAAGCTTTTCGCCGGACGCAGTCACAGTGCGGTGTTAAACGGCCAAATCACGACGCGCTTCAGGGATTTGCAGCTAGCCGCGCCGGTACCGGGGAAACCCTTTGGCAAGCTCACGCAGCGAACTTTGGCGCGCCGCGCAAAAGGGGCATCAAGCCAGCCAAGGACAATTGAAAAGTCGGCAGCTTCAGCGCGTGCCGGACTACGGCAAACAATTTATCCTGGCGTCGCGGCTTTGACGTCGAGATCGGGGTGCTCCTCCAGCATTTCGCGAAACGCCGCCGCTATATCGCGCTTCAACGCCTCACGATCTTTCAGCGATAAATCCACCGCGGGGCCGGTGTCGGTCTTGTTGACGTCGACGATATAGATTTTCTGCGAGGCTTGGTCTCGCAAGACATCGAGCGCGGCCCAATCGAGCTGCATCCTTTGTGCAAAGCGCGCGATGATGTCGATCTCCGCAGCCGTGAATACTGCACCGAGTGGCTGCATCACGACGGTTTCGTTGTGGATCGAGAAGCGGTCGCTCGCTGGCTTGGTTTTTACCAGCACAAAGCGAGGTTTTCGATTGATGATCGTAGTTCGATAATCAAATGCCGTGTCTCCATCAGAGCTGTCGATGAACAGCTGATAGCTCTTGCCCGGCTGCGCTGGCGTGGGGCAGTGCACCAGCCGCCCATCATGAGCGCCGTTGGCTTCGCTCTTCTCGACCGCTGGGCCGACATGCTTTGCAGGGTCAATCAGTAGATCGTAGCCCGCAACTTTTCCAAAAGCTTCTGCAACAGTGGTCTTTGATATATCTGCGACACCAGCGTTGAGTACGCGTCGCCCTTCAAAGCGCGGTGGCGCGCCGATGGTGACATCTTCGAAGTAGAAGACGGCGTCTGCGCTGTCGGCGTCCCGGACGATCTTCACGCCGGCGAGCGTGGCGGCGGACCACACGACATACCAGGGTCGCGGACGGTCGGGCGTAAAGCAAACGCGATAGCGCTTTTTGCCTGACATACGAGCCGCTGCTGCTTGCACTAGAAGCACGCCGAAATAGCCAAAGAACTTTGTGAGTTCGCCCGCAGTGAGATCGCGCAGCGTGATGCGTCGACCAGACTTGCGCACTGTGATGCTGGCGTCCCAGTGAAACTGGAGGTCAGAGAACCAATTCACACCGGGCTGCTGCGCGCTCGCTGGTGTGATTGTGGGGAGCGTCTGACCGTCAGGCATCACTCGACCCGATAGTGAATAGGTTTGTAAGTGAAGTTATTCGATTGGCCTGCCGAGCATGCCGTCAGGGCGATGATCAAATCCATCTCGGCGCGAAAGCTTGTCGACTGGCCGGGCTTGCTGAGAGGCGGCAGAACTCGGATTTCACCGGTTTTGCTGTTTACATCGACGTTCATGAACACGTTGAAGGCGATCGGTATGCGATCGGGCTTTATGCCCTGCTCGGCAAGCACGCGCTCTAGATTTCCTTGGCAGCCGTGATGCGGATGCTCCTCTTTGTAGATGATGCGGAACATCTCTTTCGAGCATGGGGTGAGTAAAAAGTCGTGACGGCCAACCTCATCATGGATGATTGTCAGCATTGGGTTTGAGCGGTTCGAATAGAGAATGTCGCCTGTCGTGAGAAATATCCGGCTAGCGTAATCGATGGAGCGGCCGGAGGAGATGTATTCTTCGATGTCGTAAGCATTGTAAGCCACAAGATCGGAGACTTGCTCGCCTTCTGGATCGATGACGACGAGCGTCTTCCCTTTATCGATCCGCAGCGACGCGCCGGAGCGCGGTGGGATGACAACCGTCTCTGCGCTCATGTTTTGATTTTCAATGGGCACGTCCAACCAGGTTGCACCTTGCGGCCGCTATATTGCGCTGCTTCACGCCCTCTGCCGAAATCGGTCAGCATCGGATTAATTGAGCCAGTGTGAGCGAGTTCGCGCTCTCGGATAATGGATTGCATCCGACCATAGCGCCCATCCATCCGCAACTGTTCAAATTGTTCGTGCGCGTTGAACACCAAGGCTGGCCGGCAGAAGCGGCGCGCAGGTCGCGATGCGCCCGGATGGAGGCCCACGACAAAGAATGCGATGCCGTTGATCGACAAGCTGAACACTGGCGAGGCGGGATCGTTGTCGACGCCGTCGGCCCAATGCTGGCCTCGCTCAGCGTCGATGTCATGAAGCGCTTGAATGCGCGTCCAGAGTGCAGTCTCGAACTCGACTTCACTCATGATCGGGCGATGAGTAAAGAGACACGCGAACGAGGCGACGCCTCGCGTGTCCTGCTGGGTCGCTGCGCCAAAGCGTCCGAGTGCTTCATACAGTTCGGCATCGCGCGTGGGCGATAGAATGTCGTCGCCTTCAAGAACCGTGAGCTGAGCAAGCGCAAGCGCCGATTTTGCGCCCACGCAGGGAAACTGATCGGATTTAACAAATGCTTCCAAGTCGCGCGGCACGCCGTTTATTGGGGGCGCGTCAGCACGTGGGACGTCTATAGGCCGGTTGGTCATGGGCATCAGAACGGTCCCGCTCTAGGCCGGTTCCTCAACATAGGCGCTTGTCGGCAGGACAGCGAGGTGCGGCGACGCCAGTTTTCCAGCCGTGCCGTCCGTTGGAGCTAGCTTTGGTATCCCTTGCGTTCGAGGAAATCGATCCGTCCGTGCTGTGACACTCGGCAAACAGGCACGCGGCTCAAAGTGCGGCAAGTTTCGATTGCAGATTGGCGACCGAGGTTCAGGCCACAAGCGTGCGTGGATGTTGGTGCGATAACTCTCCAACGCATGAACCGGGGACGAAAGTCTGGATTGGCCAGCGTGCGTCGTAGCGCGAAATTCTGCGACCGGCTTACTCGCTCAATTGCTGCCGCTTGAGCTTTACGCGCCTGGACGGGTCAAGTTAGCCGATTTCAGCCGTTGCACGCCGTTCGCAGCAGCCCGAAGCGCACTGGAGACGGTCGCGACACTTTCTCCAGTTTGATCTGACGCAAGATCGGAGGGCGATCAGTCGCGGAACATGAGCTGATCGGGCCCGTTGGCCCTGCACGCGTTTTGCCACCACGCGGTTCCCCATCTGACCATCGCGCGCCCAGAGGCCTCCATGCTAGCAGTAATGCATCGACTGAGAGCGTATCACGCGCTCCTCGCGGTCTTGGCGATCGCGGCATATCTGAGCGCTGAATGGGGCAGAATCCACGCGTGGTTCGGTTATGGCGTTGCTGCAATGATCGTGCTGCGGCTCGCCCTGGCGCTCACAGGAGCTCCACAGCTGGGCCTTATGCGTTTCTACCCCCACTTCGAGGGGATGAAGCTCGGAAATGCGATGACCCACCCAGCAATAAGCCGAACGCTATTACTGGCTATTGCGATCAGCTTGCTTGGGGTGACAGGCACCGGGATTGCGATGGATCGAGGGCGAGCAATCGGCTTGGCCGGAACGCCCCCCGTCCCTTCGTCCGCCATCGTTGGAGAAATACGCGACGGCGAACACGATGAAGGCGGCGGTAGCTCTGGCGAAGACGAAGAAGAAGGCATCGTTGCGGAAGCCCACGAATTGCTTGGGAATCTGCTCGTGCTCCTAGTCGGCTTGCACGTCTCCTATCTGCTGCTTTTCAAGCGGCCGTTAGCGCGGTTCATGCTGTTCGCAGAGCCGCGCAAATAGTCATCGGCCAGCGGCAGTGGGCATCCAGATCAGCTGTTCGCTCCGATTTCTGAGTCCGGAGTTCGCCGAAGTGAGCCATTCGATCAATTCACTCCCCGCCACCTCACATCTCGGCGAGCCCCAGCCCGATCCACGCCGCCGCCGCGATTGTCACCAAGCCCGCGGTCACTCGCGTAGAGAACGCGCCACGGCCAGCGCTGAACGACATCAGTATCTTGCTAACAGTATTCGTGGAGAGCGCGATAACGATCGGCAGCACCGCGTCGCGCACGGTCAATGCGCCACTCGACGCTAACGCGGCAGCTGACACCGAGGCGGCATGCACATCGACAAATCCTGCAATCGCCGTGCTGGCCAGCGCGCCGCGCGTGCCGAACCAATGGTCAAGCACTGCTGTGACGACCAGCACGACGCAAACTAGCGCCCCAAAAGTCAGCGCGCTCACGATGCTGAACGCGCGTCCAGATTCTTCGGCTGGCGTGCCTGACGTCTTCAACGCGATGACTACGAAATACGCAGCGTAGATGGCAGCGGCTGCGCCGGCGCAAAGCAAAGGAGCAGCGAGTGCGCGCAACACCGTAACGTCGATCACTAGCAGCAGCACACCCATCTGTATCAGCGTCGCGATTGAAGATAGCACAGCCCCCGCCACGGCAGCGTTGAGTTGCCCCGGCTCATGCGCCGCGCGTGCAGCAAGAGCGGCGATCGTGGCGGTGCTGGATATGAACCCTGAGAAGAACCCAGCCACTGGGATGCCGAGACGTGGACCGGCAATGCGAACGGCGACGTGCCCCATTGCGCCGATGCTCATCGCCAAAATCACAACGAGCCAGATCGCATGCAAATTCAGGGCACCGAACGGCCCGACGGCCGCGGCTGGCAATAGCGGCCAAATCACGAATGTGGCGATGGCCAGCACCAGCGCGTCGCGCAGCTCATCCCGAGACAGCGCTTCGCGTATAAAGTGATGCAGAGGCGTGCGGATCGCGAGCAGCGCAGCGACCACCACTCCCAGGGCGCCCGCCAGCGAAGGCTGTTCGGGCGCTAACCCGCCCAGAAGCACAGTCACAAGTAGCGCGAACTCCGTGGTCAGTCCGGGATCATCGCTCTGGCTCCTCGCATAACTCACCGCCGCTAGCGCCGCAGCGCCGAGCATCGCCGCTGCGAAGATCGCATCGCCAAGAACATGCGCCAGCGCCCCAAGCACCGCCGCCAGCGCGAAGGTGCGGATACCCGCCGCACCGCGTCCCTTATCTTCGCCTTTGCGACGCTCGCGTTCGGCACCAATCAAAAGCCCGACGGCGAGGGCGACGTATCCGTACGCCGAGGCTTTCAATTACCCGTATTTCGGAACCGATTCGATTGGTCGGGTTTGCCGGAAAAA
>QBMO01000048.1:9026-23825 GCA_003242075.1 Alphaproteobacteria bacterium | reverse complement strand
CGCCGCGGCGATGCTCCGGCGCGACGAACAATTCGCACAGCACCAAGCTCGGGCTGGCGCGGCGCACGTCATAGCTTTTGGTGATGATGGCGTGGCCGATCAGCGGCGCATTGGCGCGCTCTTGCGCCACCCAGGCTTCGAACAACGCGTTGGCGCCGAAGGCGTGCGCCTTGATCCGGTCGGCTTCGAGCGCCGAGACACCGCCTTCCTCGGACGCTGCCTGCGCCGCCATCTTGGCGATGGCGTCGGCGTCACGCGGAACCGCGCGGCGGATGTGGAATGTGTTTTCCATGCCCGCGCCATGTAAGGCGCCGCGCGCCCCGCTAGGCAAGCGCGAAGGGTCGGATTTTTCGACTAAGGGCCGGCGTTCAGTGGCCGGTCCCTAATGGTCGGTCCAAGGCCCCATCGGGCCATCGTCGCTCCAACCGCCGCCGCGCGACATGAACGCACCAAGGATCGTCAGCGCAACGACAATGCCAACCGCGACGAGGAACCAGAAGAACATCTCTTGCTCCGGGGGCGGACCGCATAATCGGATCCGCGCTTGCTAGGCTGCCTCCCCAGCGAGTTCTGATGGCTTAGCACGGGCCGGCGGCATTTTCGAGGGAAGGCCGACCCAAACGCGCAGTACGGGAACCCGGCGCCCCAATTCGAAGAAAAGCCAGCAACCCAAAGCGGTGACGCCGATCAGCAGCGGCGCCTCGACGGCCAGCGGCAAGCGCAACTCATCGAGATAGTGCCCTGCAACGACGATGATGGTCTGGTGGATCAGATAAAATGGGAAGATCGCGTGCGTCAGCAGCCGACGCACTGGGCCGTCAGCATGGCGCAGATGTTTGTGGGCGAAGCCGATGGCGGCGATGATGGCGCACCAGGCGTCGAGTTCGCGCACGCTGCGCAAGATCGCGAGTAGCCATTCTGGAGGATCGTCGACGTCAGGAAGAACGTCGAAATACACCACCAACGTCATCCAGCACGCCAGCGCGATGGAAAGCGCGATCCAACGCAAGCGGACGCAGCGCTCGAAAAACCAGTCCGCCTTGGCGATCGCGAAGCCGAACAGGAAGATGCTGAAATAGAGGACGTGCAGATAACAGTCCTCGCGGAAGTCATGGCTCTCGCCGAAGACGGGGAAAAGCGTGATGCGTAATGCCGCCATAATCAGCCAAGGCGTGATGATCAGGAACGGACCTGCAACGAGGACGCTCACCGCCTTCGGAATGCGCCGCAGCAGCGGCAAGAGCGGGATCAGCGCCAGCGTGTAGAGGACGAGATAAGCGACGAACCACATGTGATTGTAGGTCGGCGTCGCGAGGCAGCCTTCCTCGTCGCACCAATTGCCGCTGGCGGTGACGTACTTGACGTAGAAATTGTCGAGCGCGAACGAGTATTGGGCCGCCACGGCGGGCGGCAACGCTTGGAGCGCCTCGACGATCTCGTAATAGCTCTGCGGCGGCACGATCACGAACACGGCCAAGAGAAGCGGCGGCCAAAGCCGGCCCATGCGCGCGCCGGTGAATTTCCAAGCGCTCATCTTGTCGGCCATGAAGCGGCTGGCGGCGCCCGCGACCAGAAACAGCAGGGTCAGCCGCCATGGGTTGGTAAGCCGCATCAGCGGCTCGATGGCGTCGCTCGCGCGGCTCGATTTCACGTGCCAATCCCAGGTCACGTAAAACATGCCGCAATGGTAGAGGATCAGAAGGGCGAACGCGATGATGCGGAGCCAATCCAAGTCGTAGCGACGTTCGGTCATGGGGCGTACTTCTCCTGAGCCGTTCTTCTTTCCCGCTCCGCGCCCGCCCGCTACGCTGGCGCCGCGCCCGGCGGCCTGCGGGGACGAACGGGGAGCTTGCGGTGACCACCGGCGTGGAATCAGGGACGAGCGGCCGGGCCCGGTTCGAGTTGCGGGCCTGGATTTTCGTCGCTCTGGTTTCGCTCGTCGTGGTGGCGGTGAACGCATCCTCCGATTTTCTGGAGATGCAAAGGGCCGGCCTCGACTTCGAATGGTGGGAGCCAGTTGCCTGGGAAATCACCAGCGCCATCGTGATCGTCGCCATGGCGCCGCTGATCGGCATGGCGGTGCGGCGCTGGCCGCCGACCCGGGACAACTTCATCCGCCCGGGGCTCATCCATTTCGGGCTGACAATCCCCTTCGCCATCGTCCACGTCGCCGGCATCTACGTGATGCGCAACGCCATCTACTGGCTCGGCGACGCCCATTACGGCTTCTTCGACGACGGCGTCGCGCTCGTGCTGTTCTACGAATGGCGCAAGGACGTGCTCAGCTACGCCGTCATCGCCGCGACCTATTGGATATTCCAATACATCGCCGAACGCCGCCAAGTTGCAGCCGCACCAACGTCGACGGATCAGCGCATCGAAGTGCGGGACGGCGGCGCCGCGGTGTTCTTGGCGCCGGCGGAGATCGCCCATGTCGAGGCGGCTGGCAATTATGTCGAGTTTCACGCCGGCGGGCGCACGCATTTGGTGCGCGGCACGCTAGCCTCGTGGGAAGCGCGGCTGACGGCGCGCGGCTTTGTGCGGGCGCACCGCTCGCGTCTGGTGAACCGCGCGCGGATCGCGGCGATCAAGCCAACGCCTTCGGGCGATATCGAAATCACCTTGGACGACGGGCGCGTGCTGGCGGGCAGCCGCCGCTACCGCGAGGCGTTGGAAACGCGCTAGCCTTCCATCTCCTCGCGAATGCTCGACCGCGCCATCCAGAAGAGCGCGGCGGCGATCAGCCCGACGAAGGCCGAGACAAACAGCGCCCAGCGCACGCCTTCCGCCTCGCCGAGCCCCATGCCGATCGCGAACACGTCTGAGAGCGCGCCGACCGCGAGCGGGCCAAGGCCCAAACCGATCAGATTGATGATGAAGAGCAGCACGGCAGACGCCGTCGCACGCATGTGCGTTGGCACGATGGTTTGCGCGGTAGCGTAAACCGGCCCGTACCAAAGCGTGCCGAGCACGGAGCCGAAGAACAGGCATCCCAGCGCAAACACAGCCGATGGCGACAAGATCGCCACGGCGTAGATCGGGATCACCGCCAATGACGCAATCGCAGGCACGCTGACATAAGCGCGATAGTCGCGGCCGCCGAACTTGTCGGCGATGACACCCCCGGCATAGGCGCCAATCGCTCCGCCGATGCCGGCCATCAGCCCGAGCGCCAGCCCCAGAAATCCACCCGATTGCAAGCCGAACTGTGCAGCGAGTGCCGCCACCTCTTCGCCATGGATGCGATAGAAGAACGAGGCTGCGAAGGGCGCCTGGCCGTAGCCGATGAATGCCTTGAGCGCGGCGGCGAATGAGACCAGCCAGAACGTGCGCTTGCGCTTGAGCGTCGCCATCGCATCGCGAAACGGTGTTGCGTCGCGCATGGCTTGCGCGCGCGCCTTGAGTTCCGCCGCCGTGGCGCGGATGCGCGGCTCGACCAAAGTGAGCGCGGCGACAATCGCCAGAATGACGCCTGGAATGCCGCAGACGATGAACGCCATGCGCCAGCCGTATGCGTCCGCGATCAGGCCGCCTAGCGCGAGGCCGACGAGACTGCCGAGCGGCGTGCCCATCGAGTAAAACGCCAGCGCCGAAGCGCGTTTTTCCTTCGGCACATAGTCGGTGATCAGCGAATGCGCCGGCGGCGTGCAGCCCGCTTCGCCGATGCCCACTCCAATGCGCGCGAGCAGCAAGTGGATGAAGTTTTGCGCGAGCCCGGAAAGCGCTGTGAATCCCGACCACACCGCGAGAGCGCCAGCGATGATGAGCGGGCGATGGCCGCGTTCGGCGATACGCGCGATCGGCAGGCCCAGCACGGTGTAAAAGAGTGCGAACGCCAAGCCGCTCATCGCCCCAAGCTGCCAATCGAGCAGGCCGAGTTCGCGTTTGATCGGCTCGGCCAGGATATTGACCACCTGACGATCGACGAAATTCATCACGTAGATGAGCAGCAGCAGGCCCATCGCATAGCCGCGATAGCCCGCGCTCACGGCGCGTATGGCCGGCGGCGCGGCGGCGTCTGTCAAGGCGGCGTCCCTCCCCGCTTTTTATCGTTGCGACGAGCTTGGCGGTTTTCGCGGAGGCTTGCTAGGCCCGTTCCTTGTTCCTGATCCGCGAAGCGGCTTATCGCGAGCGGGCGCGCCGCTTACATTGAGCGGTAACGAAAGCGACTCGCATGCCCGCACCCCGCACCAAGATCGGTTCGCGCCCGGAAGCGCCGCGCGCCTGGCAACGCATGCTGTCGGGGCGACGGCTCGACTTGCTCGATCCCTCGCCGCTCGATGTCGAGATCGAGGACATCGCGCATGGGCTCGCGCGGGTGGCGCGCTGGAACGGGCAGACGACAGGCGAACATGCGTTCTCGGTGGCGCAACACTCGCTGCTGGTGGAGGACATCTGCCGCAAGCTTGCGCCGGAATGGGATCGGCCGCGGCGCCTGCTGGCGCTGCTGCACGACGCGCCGGAATACGTGATCGGCGACATGATCAGCCCGTTCAAGGCCGCCCTCGGGCTCGACTATAAGGCGTTCGAATTGAAGCTGGAGGCGGCGATCCATCTTCGCTTCGGCCTGCCGGCGCATCCGCCCGCCGCGGTCAAAGGCGTAATCAAGCGCGCCGATATCATCTGCGCGCATTTCGAGGCGATACAGCTGGCCGGCTTCACCGAGGCCGAAGCCAAGCGGTTTTTCGGCGCCCCGCCCCGGGGGCTGAAGCTCACAATCAAGCCAAAACCGACGGCCGAGGTGCAAGAAGCATTTTTGAAGCGCTTCCGCTCGCTCATCGATCCGGCCTAAACTCGGCCCATGTCCATCATCGTCTGCCCCCTGTCGCGCGCGTCGCACCTCGCCCGCGAACACAAGGTGTCGCATGTCGTCAGCCTGCTCGATCCGGACACGCCATTTCCGGTCGTGCGCGATGTCGGCGAGCGGCATTTGCGGCTGGAAATTCACGACATCGAAACACCGGTTGAGGGCATGGACATCTGCTGCAGCGACCGCATGCGCATGATCCTGAATTTCGTCGGCGGCTGGACACGAGAAGCGCCGATCCTGATCCATTGCTATGCCGGCCTCTCGCGCTCGACGGCGACCGCCTTCATCACGGCATGCGCGCACAATCCCCGCGCTGACGAAGAAGAGATCGCCTACGCGCTGCGCAAAGCATCGCCGCATGCATCGCCCAACCGGCACTTCGTGGCGCTGGCCGACGCTTCGCTCGGGCGCAGTGGACGCATGACGCGCGCGATCGATGCGATCGGGCGCGGCGGCAGCTGGCTCGATATTGGCGAAAACATTCCTTTCACGCTCGCCTCAAAGTTCGGCGCATGAACGCCCCGCGCGTCGTCATCGGCTTGTCGGCGGTCATCGTCGCGGTGACGGAGGAGTCGCCGTTCGTGCTGACGACGCGCGAAGCTGACGGCGGGATTTCGGGTTTGCCGTTCGGTCCGTTCGATCCGGCTGGCGACCGCACGCTCGAGCTTTCGCTGCGCGGCTGGGTGCAGGAACAGACCGGCTTCGATATCGGCTATGTCGAGCAGCTCTACACGTTCGGCGATCGCGGCCGCGAAATGCCGCTGGCCGACATCAAGGGCGCCGCGCCAGAACGTCTGCTCTCGATCTCTTATCTAGCGCTCACGCCATCGCGCGCGAAGCTCGATCGCGCTGGCGCGCACTGGCGCTCCTGGTATGATTTCTTTCCATGGGAAGATTGGCGCGACGGGCGCCCGCGCGTGATCGACGAGTTGATCGCGCCGAAACTGAAAGCGTGGTCGCAAAGTGCGGCCGATAGAGACGCCGTCGTGCAACGCCGCGTGCGCGTGCGCTTGGCCTTCGCGCTGGAAGGCGCGGTGTGGAACGAAGAGCGCGCGTTGGAGCGCTATGAACTGCTCTATGAAGCAGGCCTCGCGCCAGAAGCGGCGCGTGATCGTGCGCGCTTTGAAGGCAAACCGACGCCGGCGATCACGGCAACCGCCGGGCTCGGCGCGCCGATGGCCTCCGACCACCGTCGCATCCTCGCCACCGCAATGGGGCGGCTGCGCGCGAAGATCAAATACAGGCCGGTGATCTTTGAACTGGCGCCGGAGCTGTTCACGCTGCTGCATTTGCAGCGGCTGGTGGAATCGATCTCCGGGCTCGAACTACACAAGCAAAACTTTCGCCGCCTGCTCGACCGCACCGGTTTGGTTGAAGGCTCGGGCGAATTCGACGCGAGCGCAGGCGGGCGCCCTGCCGAGCTTTTCCGCTGCCGCAAAGAAACGCTGAGTGAGCGCCCCGTAGGCGGCGTGCACGTGCCCGCCCCGCGCGGGGAATAAAGTGGTCGCACATCCTCGCAGCGCACTCTAGGCTTGCGCCATAACGGGGCGAGCATGGCTGATCCAAAAAAGCGCGAAGAACTGAGCGGCGTTGTCGAAGACGCGCTGGGCTTCAACTTTCGCTCACTGAAAACGCTGCGCGACCTGATATTGCGCCCACGCACGGTGTTCCAAGCGTACGCCGAGCGCGATCGCGTGCGCTACACGCCAGCGATCCGATTGTTTCTCGGCCTAGTCGGCCTGCAAGTTTTGATCTCGACGCTCTGGGGCGGTTGGGCCGGCTTGATGCGCCGCCAGATTGAAACGTCCGATCCCGCTGTCCGCGACATGTATGTGCAAATTTCAGGCGATCGCCTGGAGCCGTATCTTCAGCATTATGGCGATGCGATGGGCGTAGGGCAGCCTCTGCTGGTGGCGGGGTTTAGCTCGCTCAGCGTCTTCGTGCTTGGCTGGTTTCGCCCGGCGCTCTCTTGGCCGAGCCGTCTGAATATTGGCATGGGCGTGCTGACGGTTGGATCAGTGGTCGGCCTGCTGCTGATGCCGGTACTTATCATGCCGGATAGCGCGCGCTGGAGCGGCCTGTCGATGCTTGCCATCGGCGTCGTCTACTTCATCACCTTGCTGCGCGGCGCGCCCGGCGTGCTGGCCGACACCACAGCCGGCGCATGGGGCAAAGCCTTCGTGTTTACGCTCGTGCTGATGCTGCTCGTTGTGCTGGCGGGGATCGTGATGGCACTGGTGGGCATGGGCTACGCACTCTTCCGCCTTGGACCCGCTTAGCCGTCACTTGTCGTCCAGGATTGCTTCCACCTCGTCCAAGAATGCGTCTTCGGGCGGCGGCGCTGACACGTAAGTTGGCGGACGGCCGTAGTGCAGCGGATCGACGAGCAGGCCTTCGATCCACACTTCATAGTGCAAATGCACGCCGGTGGCGTTGCCGGTCATGCCCATGCGGCCGATGGGCTGGCCTTCGTAGACAGCCACGCCGCGCGCCAAACGCTGATCGAACTCGCTCATGTGCGCATAGAGCGTGCGCACGCCATTGCCGTGATCGATCTCGATGGTGTTGCCGAAGCCGCCGCGATAATCGGCGTACGAGATGCGGCCGGGGCCTGCAGCGTAAATGAAGCCGCCTTGGCGGTTGGCGAGATCGAGGCCGTTATGCTGGCGCCCGCTACCAAGCGTGCCGCGCCAACCGAAGCCGGACGATAAGCACGCAACCTCAGTTGGATTGCGCAAAAGCGGGCCGGCGGGCGAGTTGAGATACGGCGAATAGAGGATGACGGCGCCGTCATAGCTAATCTCGCCAATATTGGAGCCGCCGCCGCCATTGCAGGCGAAGAGCTGGCCATGCAGAGGAGCGCGCGGCGCGGTGTCGTAGATGCTCGGCCCCGGCGGCGGCGCTACGATGGGCGCGCGATAGATCGGCGCCGGCGAATAGCCGCCGCTCGACGCGCAGCCTGCGAGCCCGGCCACGAGCACAAATGCAATTGTCCGCACCACCGCCCAAACCTCTGGTCAGAGCCCCCGCACCCAACTTCTGGCTCAGTGGATGAATGCTAGCTGAACGATCAGCTGATCGGAACGCCGCGTGGCAGTAGCGTCCACCAGCGCGCCGGTGCGTTCATTTGCTCAGCGCCGCGCCCTGCTTCAGCGCCCGAACCAAAGAAGACATCGCCCCGCAACGGCCCGCGCCGAATGGCGCCGCCTGTATCTTGCGCCACCATCAAGCGCTGAAACGGCTGGCCGTCATACGTGCCGTCGACAAACACGACAGCGCCGTAAGGATGATAGGCCGGATCGACGGCGATGGAGCCGAGAGCGGTCAGCGGAACGCCCGCTGCGCCGCGCGGCCCAGCGGTTGGATCTTCGATCACCTCTTCCTGGAAGAAGACGTAAGAGGGGTCGGCGTTGATCGCTTGCTGCGTCGCGGTGAGGCCGTTCTGATTGCTCCAGGCTTTGAAGTTCGCCCATGTCGCGCCGCCTTGCAGTTGGCCGCTATCGCGCAGTGCGCCGAGTGCGGAGCGCCAGCGATAACCATTCTGCGCGGCATAGGCGGCGCGCACTTGCGTCCCGTCCGGAAACGCGATGCGGCCTGAGCCTTGGATTTGCAGATTATAGACGTCGACCGGATGCGCGTACGCAAACGCCTGCCCTGCATACGGCGTGATCTGTCCGCGTTGCGGATATGGCCGCACTTCAGTGCCTGCGAGTTGCCCTGTCAAACGACGCGGCGCGCCGCGCAGCGCTTCATTGTCATGCGCTTCAGCAAAGGCGCCGAGATCGACGGTGACCATGTCGCCGGGCCGCTGCAGCAATGGTGCTGTGAACTCCGCATCAGGCGCGCGCCTCGCTTCGATGATCGGTTCGTAATAAGCGGTGAGCCGTGCTTCGCCTTCGCTGCGGACGACGTGCGGCGTGAAGTTGGCTTCGAAGAAAGCGCGCTCGCCACCGGGCGCCACACTCTGCGCAGCGCTGCAGGCAGGCGCCCAATCGGCGACCGTGCCGCCATAACGGCCTCCGCCCGGCAAGCTCGATGCCGGATCGCGTTGGCGACGGCCGTCGCACGAGCGGCGGAAAGCGAGCAAGGCCGGCGCGAGATCGGCGTTGGCCCAGCCCGGCATGTCGCGGAACGACGCCGGCTGCAGCGCAAACGTGGCGGCTGTCTCCGGACGGGTCTCTGGCGTGGGCGTCTCCCGCGATGTGGCGCAGGCGGCCAAAGCGAAGGCGGCGAGAAGCGGGAGAACGAGACGCATGAAAACCCTCCGAACCGGGATTTCTTATAGCGCCCTCCCCAAACGCGCAGCACGGAACTGCCGCACCGGTTTTGCTTGCGGAAAGCGAATGCTGGGGGTAACTTGAGGGGGTTATGCTCACTTGAAGCATAAGGGGTGGGCGGAACTCTTCCGCTTCGGTTCTAAGCACCTTATATATGCTCTGACTGAGTATAAGTCGTCCGCTCTGGGCGCAAGGAGGCCCAAGATGGCCCGTATTATCGACGCCCCGCTGACCAGCGCACCCGAAGGCAGCTGCGACCCGCGCTCCGTGCACGGTACCTGGGGCGCGCTCGACGCCGCCGCCCGCCGGGGCCTCGCTTTCACGCCGGAGGTCAAGGCGAAGACGGATCACCTGTATGAAAAGGTCAAGCACGTCATCCCCGCGGTGGAATGGCCGGCTTACGCACCCTTGATCGCAGCGATCAACGAGATGAAGGCGGCCAAGAACGCCGTCATTCTCGCGCACAATTACATGACCAGCGAAATCTTCCACTGCGTCGGCGATTTCCGCGGCGACTCGCTCCAGCTGGCGCGGGAAGCGGCGGAGACGGACGCGGCTGTCATCGTGCAAGCCGGCGTCCACTTTATGGCCGAAACCTCGAAGATTTTGGCGCCGGACAAAACCGTGCTGATCCCCGATCTGCGCGCCGGCTGCTCGCTCGCCGCATCGATCACCGGCGCGGACGTGCGGCTGATCAAGGCGCGCTATCCCGGCGTGCCGGTGGTGACGTATGTCAACACGTCGGCTGACGTGAAGGCCGAGAGCGACGTGTGCTGCACGTCGTCGAACGCCGCCGCCGTTGTCGAATGGGCGGCACGCGAATGGCAAACCGATCGCGTCATCCTGCTGCCGGACGAATTCTTGGCGAAGAACGTCGCGACGCAAACCGGCATCCGCATCATTTCGTGGCACGGCCGCTGCGAAGTGCACGAGCGCTTCAGCGCCGAGGATATCGCCGAGCTGCGCGCCGCGCATCCAGGCATCGTCGTGCTCGCGCACCCGGAATGCCCGCCTGACGTGATGGCCGCTTCCGATTTCGCGGGCTCCACCGCGGCGCTGCAGGATTATGTGGTCGAGAAGCGCCCGGGCAAAGTCGTGCTGCTGACCGAGTGCTCGATGAGCGACAATGTCGCGATGGCTGCGCCGGATGTGGACTTCATCCGCCCGTGCAATCTTTGCCCGCACATGAAGCGCATCACGCTCGAAGGCATCTACGACGCGCTGGCGAACATGCAGCACGAAGTGACGATCCCGGAAGACGTGCGCGCGCGCGCCGAACACGCCATTCAGCGCATGCTCGACCTGCCGAAAGAAAAGCCGCGCGCCTTCGAAACCGGCCGCGCGCCGGTCGCGGTGGAATTGGTCTAAGGCCCGTTCGGGCCGCACACCATGAACAAACACTCCGTCCTCATCGTCGGCGCGGGGCTTGCGGGACTTTTCCTCGCGCTGAAACTTGCGCCGCGCCGCTGCGTGGTGCTGAGCCAAGCGCCGGTGGGGCAAGCGTCGGCGTCGTCGTGGGCGCAAGGCGGACTGGCCGCGGCGCTCGCGCCTGGCGATAACGCTGCACTGCACGCCGATGACACCGTGAAAGCGGGCGCCGGTTTGGTCGATCCAGCCGTCGCGCGCCTGATCGCGGACGAGGGCCCTGCCCGCGTGCTTGATCTCATCGCGCTCGGCGTGCCGTTCGATCGCACGCCGGATGGCGCGTTGGCGCAAAGCTTGGAGGCGGCGCATTCGCGGCCGCGCGTAGTGCGTGTGTCCGGCGACCTTGCCGGCCGCGCCATCATGGATGCGCTGACAGCCGCCGCACGCGCCGCGCCACATATCGAGATCATCGAGAACAAGCGCGCGCGCGCTTTGCTGCAAAACGCCAACGGACGCGTCTGCGGCGTGCTCTGCGATGGCGGCGAGACATTCGAAGCGGATGAAGTGGTGCTCGCCACAGGCGGCGTCGGCGGACTCTACGCCGTGACCACCAATCCGGTCGAAGCGATGGGCCAAGGCTTCGCTATGGCAGCGCGCATTGGCGCGCTGATCGCCGATCCCGAGTTCGTGCAATTTCACCCAACCGCCATCGACATTGGCCGCGACCCCGCGCCGCTGGCGACAGAAGCGTTGCGCGGCGAAGGCGCACATATCGTCAACGGCGCGGGCGACGCGTTCGTCTCCGATCTCGCAGCGCGCGATGTGGTGGCGCGCGCCATCCACATCGAGCGCCAAGCCGGACGCGGCGCGTTTCTCGATGCGCGCGAAGCCATCGGCGCGCACTTCCCCGACGCGTTCCCGACCGTGTTCGCCGCATGCATGAGCGCGGGCCTCGATCCGCGCACGGCGCCGATCCCGATCGCACCCGCCGCGCATTACCACATGGGCGGCATCGCAACTGACGTTTGGGGACGCACCAGCGTCGAGGGCCTTTGGGCCGTCGGCGAGTGCGCATCCACAGGCGCGCACGGCGCAAACCGGCTAGCATCCAACTCATTGCTCGAAGCTGTGGTGTTCGCGGGGCGAATCGCTGCGAGGTTGCGCGATGACGCACCCCAATCTCCACGCGCGCCGGAACCGGCAACCGCCCCGCCCAGCCTCGCTGACCAGCCTCGCGCTGAGCTTCGCAAACTTATGGAAGCCCACGCCGGCGTCGTCCGCGACGGCGCCGGTCTCGCGCACGCCCTCTCCCGCGTTCACGCGCTCAGCGAAATCCATGGCCAAGCCAATGCGCTTGTCGCAAGCCAACTCATTCTCTCCGCCGCGCTCGCCCGCACTGAAAGCCGCGGCGCCCATTTCAGGAGCGACTATCCCGATGACCACGCGCCGCACCGGACGTTCATCGCAGCAGGCCGTGATGTTGCCGCCGCTTCCTGACGTTCTGCTCGAACCGATCGTGAAGTTCGCGCTCGCCGAAGATCTCGGCGCCGCGGGCGACATTACAACGGATGCGCTGATCGACGCCGACGCCGAAGGCCGCTGGGTGATCCGCGCGCGCGAAGCGGGCGTGGTTGCTGGCCTCGACGTGGCGACGTTCGCCGGCTGGATGGTCGATCCTGACATTGAGTACGAGATCGCCGCGCAAGACGGCGCCATCGTCGGAGCCGGCGACGTGATCATGCAGATCGAAGGCGCCGTGCGCTCGGTGCTGATCGCAGAGCGCACGATGCTGAACTTCATTGGACGTTTGGCGGGCGTGGCGACGCTGACACGCCAATACGTCGATGCGGTCGAAGGCATGGGCGTGATCATCGCGTCCACGCGCAAGACGACGCCAGGTTTGCGCGCGCTAGAAAAGCGCGCCGTGCGCTTGGGCGGCGGCGGCGCGCATCGCTATGGCTTGAACGACGCGATGCTGATCAAGGACAACCACATCGCCGCGGCCGGCGGCGTCGGCCCGGCCATGGAGCGCGCCCGCAAAGCCGCGGCGCACCTGACGGCAATCGAGATCGAAGTCGATACGCTCGATCAACTGAAGCAAGCGCTCCCGCACGCGCCGAGCGCCATCCTGTTGGACAATTTCTCGCTGACCGATCTGAAGGCCGCGGTGAAATTGGCGAAAGGCCAGACGCTGCTGGAGGCCTCCGGCGGCATCACCATCGAAAACGTGTTCGCGGTTGCGGAGACTGGCGTGGACGTCATCAGCATCGGCGCGCTGACGCATTCGGCGCCGAGCTTGGATGTAGGGCTGGATGCGGTTTAGACACCGTCATTCCGGACGCGCGGCTTGTCCGCCGTAGCTCGAAGAGCGAAGGCGGAAGCGCGATACGTAACCCAGGGCCACTAACTGTGCGTTTGCCCCTGGGTCCCGGGCTCTCAGCTTCGCTGAGCCCCGGAATGACGGTTTAGTTTGATGCGCAAGGCGCTGCGCGCACCACACGCTTCGTGGACGCTGGATAACTCGCAAGCTTATCCGCCGGCCGCACAGGCCGGCGCTCCAGATTGCCGCCGCAATTAGGGCACTGCCCTTTGAGCACGCTGTCGGCGCACGATGCGCAGAACGTGCACTCGAAGCTGCAGATGCGCGCCTCGCTGCTCTCGGGCGGCAGATCGCGATCGCAGCACTCGCAGTTTGGACGCAGCTCCAACATCACGCGCTCCCCTGCAAACCTTCAATCGCCTTGCGCCGCGCTTCGGCGAAGGACGCAAACAAAGTGCGCACGGCCTCGACCGTATGCGGCTCCGCGGTTTCGGGCCGGCCTGAGTTGAACGGCGGCGCCGGGGCGTATTCGATGGCGAGTTGGATCATCTTGGCGACATCGGCGCCGGCTATATCGGCCACGATGGTGAGCGCGATATCGATGCCGGCGGTGACGCCGCCGCCGGTAAAAATGTTTCCATCGCGCACCACGCGCGCGTCGTCTGAGATGGCGCCGAAATTGGTCAGCAGTTCGCGATAAGCCCAGTGCGAGCCGGCGCGCTTGCCCGTGAGCAGGCCGGCCGCGCCGAGGATGAGCGAACCGGTGCAGACTGAGGTGATGTATTTCGCGCCTTCGCCCAGGCGCTTCATTTCAGCCATAAAGGCGGGATCGAGCATCGCCGCGGTTTGACCTGGGCCGCCGGGGACCATGATCAAGTCGGCTCGGTCGATCTCGGAAAGTTTGCGCAAATTCGTGAAGGTGAGGCCCATTTCTGTGGCCAGTTCGCCGCCCTCCTTCGACGCGATGATCGTCTCCGCCCCCGGCATGCGCGCGAGCACTTCGTAGGGCCCGGTGAAATCAAGCTGGGTGAGCCTTGGGTAGAGGATGAAGACGGTGCGGAATGGGGCGACCATGAGAGACTCTCCGTTTGACACCGCCACACTAGCCGGGCGAGGCTTTGGCCGAAATGTCAAAGAAGCCTCGTTTTCCGCCAAAGCCGCGCACCATCGCTTTCCTGCTCTTTCCAGGCTTTCAGATCTTGGATGCCGCCGGGCCGATTGCGGCGTTCGAGATTGCGTCAGAGTTTGCGCCGGGCGCTTATCGGATACGCACGGTCGCGGCGAAGGCGGGAACGATCGCATCATCCTCCGGCGTCGCCATGCCTGCAGCGGCGATGAGCGCGCAGCGTGGCATCGACACGCTGGTGGTGGTCGGCGGCAGCGGCACGCGCCAAGCGATCTACGACCAAGCCACGATCGCTGCCATCAAACGCACAGCGGGCCGCGTGCGGCGCATTGCGAGCGTGTGCTCAGGTGCGTTCCTATTGGCGCAAGCAGGTTTGCTCGACGGCAAACGCGCGACCACGCATTGGCGGCGCGCGGCGCAGTTCAAGCAGATGTTTCCGCATGTGCAGGTCGAACCCGACGCCATCTACATCAAGGACGGCTCGGTGTGGACGTCCGCCGGCGTCAGCGCTGGCATCGACCTGGCGCTGGCGATGATCGCGGAGGATTTGGGCGCTGAGATCGCCGCCGAAGTTGCACGCGAGATGGTTGTTCATGCGAAACGCCCCGGCGGGCAGACGCAGCACTCGGCGCTGCTCGAACTGGATGCGCCGCGCTTCAGCGATCTCAACGCATGGATCGGACGTAATCTGAGCGGCGATCTCACCGTCGAGCGGCTGGCGGCGCAAGCCGCGATGAGTCCGCGCACGTTCACGCGCGCTTACGCCGCCGATACCGGCGTCACCCCCGCGAAGGCGGTCGAGCGCATCCGCGCAGAGGCGGCGCGCGCGGCTTTGGAACGCGGCGGCGCCATTCAGGAGATCGCGCGCCGGACCGGCTTCGGCGATCCCGAGCGCATGCGC
>QBMO01000048.1:5202-9016 GCA_003242075.1 Alphaproteobacteria bacterium | reverse complement strand
ATTACGGCGCGCCCCCTGCGGCGCTGCGCCGGACGTTGCGGCGCGCTTGACGCGAGGCCCGTTCCGGCAGACGAAAAACCATGGCTGACGCGCAAAAATCCATCTTCATCACCGGCGCCGGTTCCGGCATTGGGCGCGCCACGGCGCAACTCTTCGCCGAGCGCGGCTGGTTTGTCGGCCTCTCCGACATCAACCCGCAGGGTCTCGAAGAAACCGCGGCGCTGTTGCCGTCGGGTCAGCGCATTTCGATGATCCTCGACACGCGCGATCGCTCGGCATGGACGCGCGCACTCGAGTCGTTCGGTCAAGCCACTGGGCGGCGCATGGATGTGCTGTTCAACAATGCCGGCATCGGCAAAGGCGGCTGGATCGACGAGATGGCGCCAGACGACATCGATCTCGTGCTCGATGTGAATCTGAAGGGCGTCATCAATGGCTGCATTGAAGCGCTGCCGCTGCTGCGCGAAACGCCGGGTGCACGCATCGTCAACGTCGCGTCGGTCGCCGGCGTGTTCGGCGCGCCAAAGCTGGCCGTCTATTGCGCGACGAAGTTCGGTGTGCGTGGACTGACCGAAGCGCTCGATGTCGAATATTCGCGCTACGGCGTGCGCGTCGTCAGCTTGATGCCGTGGTTCGTGGACACCGCAATCCTCGATGCGCAATCCGACGTCGGCTCGAACCGCCGCCTGCGCGATCAGCTGACCGACAACAAAACGCCGATCTATCCCGTGCGCATGGCGGCCGAGCGCGCGTGGGACGCCGCACACGGCAAAGACGTACACTATATGGTCGGCAAGGCAGCTGAGCGCGCGCGCTTCGCGGCGCGTTTCTTCCCGAACAGAATGCGCGAGCAGATCAAGAAGACGATGGTCGACGACTAACGCGCATGGACCGCGGACCTTCAGGTCCGCATCGCGCAGTTTTCGGTCTAGAAAAGTGCGGGCCTGAAGGCCCGCGTTCCCTTTAGGTCGCGACTTCTTCGCCGGTCGCCGCCGGGATTTCGCTTTCGACTTCCGGCGCTGCAACGACTTCGCCCTCGATGGCGGCGTCGGTCGCTTCCGGGATCAACTCATCCACTGGCGCGCGGCGCGCAGGCATGGCGCCGCGGCGGCGGGCTAGGGCTTCTTGGTAGTAGGCGCGCTCGGAGCGGTTCGGGAAACGGTAGAACTGGTGGACGCCGATTTGCGTCGTCGGCACCAGGCCGGAGTTCCAGACCGGGTTCACGGCGTTGGTGTGATAGTGGGTGGCGCCCTGCGTCAGCGGCCGGTTGTAGCCCAGCATGACGGCTGTCGCGATGCGCTGCGAGCGCTCCCAGGCGCGGCCGCGCGGACGCTGGCCGAGTGAGCCGTCGCAGGTGAAGGTGAACTGGCAGCCGGTCGAGCGGTGCGAGCCCTGATAGACCACGCCGCAGATCGAGTTCGGATAAGCCGGCGAGCGGACGCGGTTCATGATCACTTCAGCGACCGCGATCTGGCCCTGCTGGGTCTCGCCGCGGGCTTCGTAGTAAATCGCCTGGCTGAGGCAGTCGTGCTGGCGGGCGTCAATCTGCGGCTCGGTCGGGGCCGACGGCTCGACTGGCGCGCTCGGGCCGCGGAGGACCGCGTCGAGCATCAGCGCGCGCGCATCGGCGCTATCGAACACGGGGGCGGAGCCGCGGGCGCGTAAACCATCAGCGCCGCGCGAGGCTACCAGTTGAAGGCGTGCGTTCGGCTCAGCGCTGGCGAGCACGTTCTGCTCGAACTGCGCTTGGAAAGCGGTCGAGGTAGCAGCCCATTCAGCGCCGTCGCGTTGCTCAGCGGCGCGGTGCGAAATCACGGGCATCGCAACCGCGGCGGCGGCGAGACACATGATGGTCGCAGCGCCCTGGCGAACGGCCAGAGGGTTCCGATCGATCTCAACCATGACTTGGGTCCGAATCTCGTACGCAAGATTAGTCAGTCGATGCCAGAACAACGTTAAATGCATTAAGCCCCGCTTAAGACCGTGCAGATTTGGGACAGTTGAGCGCCAAATATTCCGCAGCAGCTGAAATCGTTTCGGCTGGTCAATACCCTGACCTGAGCCTGGGGCGGGATACAGGACCGGCGTCCGGGGGGCGATTGACTTTTTGTTCATAGTCTCGACTTCGCGGTCCGTAACCTGAGTTCTTCCGGGCAGCGCGGCGCCTCCGACACGCTGAGAAAGGCCAAAGCCTCCAAAGCCTTGCGAGACCCGGGCCAGTTCACCAATCAGGCGAGTTAGGGGGCGGCGACCTGACGCGGTAGCCGCAGGCGGGCGCCGTAACGTCAGTTCAGGGTTTTGAGGCTGCGCGGTAACCAGTTTCCGCCGCACCCGGGCGTCGATCAGTCGGTTGAGGCGGGCGCGCAAGCGGGCGCGGCGCGCGCTTCGAGCGGCGGGGTCAGTGTTTTCTGCGAAGGCCAAACAGGCGCCCCATCTCGCGGCCGGGCTCCGTTCGGTACCGGCCGTGATCACCCTCCCCTGACGCCTCTAGCGGGCGTGTTCGGGGCGAACGGACGAGGCGGTAAGACTCTCGCACGCGCCGGGGTTCCGGCAGGCGGCTTCTTTTGTGTAGTTCCGTTTACCGTTGCGTCTTGGCCAGCGCCGCCTGCGCCGCCGCCAGACGCGCGATCGGCACGCGGAAGGGCGAGCACGAGACATAGTCGAGCCCGACGCTCTCGCAGAAGTTCACCGAGTCCGGATCGCCGCCGTGCTCACCGCAGATGCCGAGCTTCAGACCGGGCTTTGCGCCGCGCCCGCGATCGCTGGCGAGCTGGATCAATTCGCCCACACCTTCGGGATCGATGGTCACGAACGGGTCGCGCTCCAGCATGCCCTTATCGACATAGACGCCGAGGAATTTGCCAGCGTCGTCGCGCGACAGGCCCATTGTCGTTTGCGTGAGATCGTTGGTGCCGAAGGAGAAGAAGTCGGCGGCTTCGGCGATCTTGCCGGCTTGCAGCGCCGCGCGCGGCAATTCGATCATGGTGCCGACGAGGTACTGGATGGTGCGGCCGCGCTTGGCGAACACTTCAGCGGCGATCGCATCGACGCGCGCGCGCAGAACCTCAAGCTCCTTCTTGGCGATCACGAACGGGATCATGATTTCCGGGATCGGCGCCTCGCCTTGCTCGGCCACGTCGCACGCGGCTTCGAACACGGCGCGCGTCTGCATGTCGTAGATTTCGGGATAGACGATGGCGAGGCGGCAGCCGCGGAAGCCTAGCATCGGATTGCTCTCGGCCAGCTCTTTCGAGCGCGCGAGCAAAGCCTGCGCATCGAGACCTGTCGCTTTGGCCACATCTTCGCAATCGGCTTCGGTGTGCGGCAAGAATTCGTGCAGCGGCGGATCGAGGAAGCGGATGGTGACGGGTCGCGCGCCCATCGCCTTGAAGATGCCGACGAAATCGGCGCGCTGGTGCGGGAAGAGCTTAGCCAGCGCCGCGACGCGCGCGGGCTGCTTTTCAGCCAAGATCATCTCGCGCACGGCGGCGATGCGTTCAGCGTCAAAGAACATGTGTTCGGTGCGGCAAAGGCCGATGCCTTCGGCGCCGTACTTCACCGCGGTCGCGGCATCCGCTGGCGTTTCGGCATTGGCGCGCACTTTCATGCGCCGCGCGGCGTCAGCCCATTGCATCAATGTGCCGAAATCGCCGGTGAGTTCGGGCTGCACCATGTCGGCCGCGCCGAGCAGCACTTCGCCGGCCGAGCCATCGACGGTGACGATCTCGCCCTTCTTGATCACGCGGCCGCCGGCGCGAAACTCGCCGTTCTTCATGTCGATGCGGATATCGCCGGCGGCCGCGTGATCAAGAAG
>QBMO01000048.1:0-5192 GCA_003242075.1 Alphaproteobacteria bacterium | reverse complement strand
GAGACGCAAGGCCGCCCCATGCCGCGCGCGACCACCGCCGCGTGACTGGTCATGCCGCCGCGCGCCGTGACGATGGCTTTCGAGGCGTGCATGCCGTGAATGTCTTCGGGGCTCGTCTCCTCGCGCACGAGGATCACATCGACCTTATCGACAGCCAGGCGCTGCGCCTCATCGCTATCGAACACGACGACGCCAACCGCCGCGCCCGGCGAGGCCGGCAAGCCTTTGCAGATGATGTCGCGCTTGTAGCCTTCGGAGATGGTGGGGTGCAGCAATTGATCGAGTGCGGCGGCGTCAACGCGCATCACCGCTTCGTTTTGCGTGATCAGTTTCTCGCTCGCCATATCAACGGCGATCTTGAGCGCGGCTTTGGCGGTGCGTTTGCCGTTGCGGGTTTGCAGCATGTAGAGCTTGCCGCGCTCGACGGTAAACTCGATGTCCTGCATGTCGCGATAATGGCTCTCGAGCTTTTGATAGACAGCCGTGAGCTCCGCGAACACTTGCGGCATCGCTTCTTCCAGCGACTCTCCCGGCTCCTTCATCGCCACTCGCGCGGCTTTGGTCAGCGCCTTCGGCGTGCGGATGCCGGCGACGACGTCTTCGCCTTGCGCGTTGATCAGGAATTCGCCGTAGAATTTCTTCTCGCCGGTTGAGGGATCGCGTGTGAAGGCGACGCCGGTTGCCGAGGTGTCGCCCATATTGCCGAACACCATGGCTTGCACATTGACGGCCGTGCCCCAGCTTTCGGGAATGTTGTTGTGCTTGCGATAAAAGATCGCGCGATCGTTCATCCAGCTTGCGAACACCGCGCCAATCGCGCCCCAGAGCTGATCCTTGGGATCGGCGGGAAACGGCTTGCCGAGTTCGCGCTCAACGGCGCGCTTGTATTCGGCAACGACGTGGCGCCAGTCGTCGGCCGTGAGTTCAACGTCGGATTTGTATTCGTTCGTATCCTTATGCGTGCCGAGGATTTCCTCGAACACGCCGTGCTCCAGCTCGAGCACGACATCGGAATACATTTGGATGAAGCGGCGGTAGCTATCGAACGCAAAGCGCGCATCGCCGGAAAGCTTGGCCAGGCCTTCGACCGTTTCGTCGTTCAGCCCCAAATTCAGCACGGTATCCATCATGCCCGGCATCGACGCGCGCGAACCGGAGCGCACGGAGACGAGCAAAGGGTTGGCGGGATCGCCGAAGCGCTTGCCGGTTTTGCCTTCCAGTGCGGCGAGCGCTGCATCGACTTGAGCGGCGAGTTCCGCCGGGTAGTTGCGGTTGTTGTCGTAAAACTCGGTGCAGACTTCCGTCGTGATGGTGAAGCCCGGCGGCACCGGCAGGTCGAGCTTCGACATCTCGGCCAAGTTCGCGCCCTTGCCGCCGAGCAGCGTCTTCATCGACGCATCCCCGGCACTCTCGCCGCCACCGAAGCCGTAGACGTATTGCTTTGTCATGATCCTTCGATCTTCGAGAAATCGGCCACCGCAGACAAGGCGTCGCGTAGCCGCGTCAGCAATAGCAGCCGATTTTTGCGTAAAGCGGCGTCATCGGCGTTGACCAGCACCTTTTCGAAGAAGGCGTCCACCGGCGCGCGTAGGGTGGAGAGCGCTTTCATGGCGGCGGCGAAGTCTTCGCGCTCGACCGCGGCGCGCGCGGCGGGGAGCGCTTTGGAGAGCGCCTCGGCGAGCGCCTTCTCGGCCGGTTCCACGAGCTTGGCGGCATCGACCGCGCCGCTCGCCTCTTCGGCGCTCCACTTTCCCTTCTTCTCTTCCGCCGCGAGGATGTTGGCGGCGCGCTTGTAGCCGGCCAACAAGTTCGCGCCGTCCTCGGTCTTCAAGAATGCGTCGAGCGCTTCAACGCGCGCGACGATGCGAACGAGATCGTCGTCGCCGAGTGCGAACACGGCGTCGACGAGATCGTGGCGCTTGCCTTGATCGCGGAGCTGGACTTTGAGGCGATCGGCGAGGAAGGCGAGGATGCTTTGCGCAAATTCTATCGGCGTGCCGGAGGGCGACTCGATCACGAAGTCCTTGCCGTAGCTTTCAAAACTGAACTCACTCGCACGGCGCAAGTCCTCGCTTGTAGCGATGCCGGTCGTAAACTCGTCGCCGCCAGCGTCTTTCATGACGACAGAAAACAAGCTGCCGCGGTTATGGACGTAGCCAAACGACGCCTGGAGGATTGTGTCGGTCAACGGCGCGCGAACGTTGTTGTCTAAAGCGAGCCGAACAACACCGAGCGCCGCGCGCCGCAAAGCAAACGGGTCACTCGATCCAGTCGGCTTTTCGTTGATTGCCCAGAATCCAGCTAGCGTGTCCAACTTATCCGCCAGTGCGAGTGTCACCGCGACTTTGTCCGTCGGCACCCGATCGTTCGGTCCGAGTGGACGATAGTGATCTTCGATCGCAGCGGCGACGCTTTCGTGGTTGCCTTTCGTCAGCGCAGAGAGCTGGCGCCCCACCTGCCCCTGCAGCTCGGGAAATTCGCCGACGGTTTCCGTCACCAAGTCCATCTTGCAGAGTTCGGCCGCGCGTTGGACCAAAGCGCGATCGGCGCCTGTTACTTCACACAACTCCACAGCCAGCGCCTTCACGCGCTCGACTTTGTCCCAAACGCTGCCGAGCTTTTGGTGGAAGACAATCTTCTTCAGTTTGTCGCGGCGTTCTTCGGTGTAGAGCGGCGTTTTTTTGTCTGTGTCCCAGAAGAAACGCGCGTCGTTGAGGCGCGCGGAGAGCACGCGGGCGTTGCCGGCGGCGATGGCTTTGCCGCCGTCCTTCGCTTCGACATTGGCCACCGTCACGAAGTGCGGCGCGAGCTTTTGCGTTTTCGGATCGCGCACGGCGAAATACTTTTGGTGCGTGCGCATCGAAAGCCGGATCACTTCGCCGGGCAGATCGAGAAAGCCGGCGTCCATGTCGCCCAGCAGCGTCACCGGCCATTCGACCAGGCCGCACACCTCTTCAAGCAGGCCGACATCCTCTACCAGCTCCAGCCCCTTGGCGGCGCAGAGCGCCTTGGCTTGTTCGAGGATGATGCGTTTGCGTTCTTCGCGCTCGATCAGCACTTTCGCGCCGCGCAGGCGCGAGACGTGATCGGCGGCGCTGCGCACCTCAATCGGCTCCGGCGCATGGAAGCGATGCCCCCACGTGACCGGCGCCGAGCTCACGCCCTCAACCGCGATCTTCACGCCCTCGCCGTCAAACACGCAGCAAATGTTATGCAGCGGGCGCACCCATTGCAGATCGCTGACGCCAGAGCGCATCGATTTCGGCCACGGAAACGCGCGCACGATCTCGGGCACGATCTCTTGCACGATTTCCGCCGTCGCGCGGCCGGCGCGTTCGATTTTGGCGACGTAGAAGGCGCCCTTCTTGTCCTCGACGATTTGCGCTTGATCGATCGAAGCAAGCCCGGCACTTTTCAAAAAGCCCTGCACGGCCTGATCGGGCGCGCCGACGCGCGGGCCTTTCTTCTCTTCGTTCACGTCCGCCGCTTTGGCCGGCAAATCCTCGATCACGAGGCCGAGCCGGCGCGGAGACGAGAACGTGTTGATGCGCTTGGGCTCAAAGCCGGCGGCTTTGAGCTTTTCGCCCATCAGCTTCGCAAGATCCTCCTCCGCGCGCTTTTGCATGCGCGCGGGGATTTCCTCGCTGAACAATTCCAACAGCAGTTGCGGCATCAGGTGGTCCAGTCGAGCGGCAACGGCGTGCGCGTCAGGCTCTCACGCAGTGCGGCGGCGTCGGCCTCGTTCATGTGCGGCAGCATCACGCGCGTGGTGTAATTGCCGTACATACCCTCGCTGCCGTCGATCGACCAATCGCTGACCAGTGCATGATCGATCTCGATCGGCGAGCCGCGGCGCATGCCGGGCAGATTGCCAGGCTCGTTGGCGAGCGTGCCGAACATGCGATCGCCATCGACGCGCAGATTATCGACCCAGATGTGCTCTTCGCCGCCATCCGGCGTCGCGAGCGCAACCTTCACCATGTAATCGGCCTGGCGCAGCGGCGGCGCGATATCGAACGCGGCAAGAAATTGCGGATAAGTGCGGCGCGCCTCGGCGATGGCCGCAGCCATGGCGGCGTCGTCCTCATCGAAGAACACGATGCCGTCAGCGCCCGGCGTCGGCGGCGCAACGCCTGAACTGGGGCTGCTCGACGTGCTGCCGGCGAAGCCCTGGTTTTCATTGACGGGCGCGCCGGAATTGTTGGCCTGCGTGTTCGCAGATGCGGCGGCGTTTCGATCGTCCTTCTGCGCGAACGCTGGTGACGCCATCAACGCGCAGGCAGCGAGCGCGATCACAACACGTTTCATTGCGCGGTCTCCAGCTTTTCCCAAGCGCTTGCGCATCCTTTGGCCAAATCGCGGACGCGGGCGATGAAGCTCTGGCGTTCAGTCGGCGACACGACACCGCGCGCGTCAAGCAGATTGAACAAGTGGCTGGCCTTCAAAGTGTAGTCGAACGCCGGCAGCACCGCGCCTTCGCCGAGCAGGCGCTTGGCGGTAGCTTCGGCGTCGTTGAACCAACGCAGATTTTGCTCCGGATCGCTCAGTTCGAAATTGAAGCGCGATTGCTGGCGTTCGTTTTCGAGGAAGATGTCGCCATAGGTGAGCGGCGTGTCCGAGTCCGGATCGTTGAACGGCAGATCGTAAACACGATCGACGCCGAACACATACATCGCCAGACGCTCAAGCCCGTAGGTGAGTTCGCCGCTGACCGGGCGCACATCGAGGCCGCCGACTTGTTGGAAGTAGGTGTACTGGCTAACCTCCATGCCATCGCACCAGACCTCCCAGCCGAGCCCCCAGGCGCCGACGGTCGGGTTTTCCCAATCGTCTTCGACGAAGCGAATGTCGTGCAGCAGCGGATCGATGCCGATGCGAACGAGTGAGTTGAGGTAGAGCTGCTGCAGGTCCGGCGGGTTCGGCTTCAGGATCACCTGAAACTGATAATAGTGCTGCAGCCGGTTCGGGTTCTCGCCGTAACGGCCATCCTTCGGCCGGCGCGAGGGCTGAACGTAAGCGGCGCGCCAGTGCTTGGGGCCCAATGCGCGCAGCGTGGTCGCGGGATGAAGCGTGCCGGCGCCGACTTGCTCGTCATACGGCTGCAGGATCGCGCAGCCCTGCTCGGCCCAGTAGGTCTGGAGCGTCAGGATCACGTCCTGGAAACAGCGCGGGGCTTTGTCGGGGGCCATGGG
>QBMO01000047.1:4707-24232 GCA_003242075.1 Alphaproteobacteria bacterium | reverse complement strand
GCGAACGCGCGCGGCGGCCGCCGCACCAGCCCCCCGGCCCTGAGCAGCGCCTCAGTGCCCGCTGTGAGCTCACACGCGGCGGGCAGGCGCGCATCGCCGGGATCGACGCGGCCGCCGGGAAACACCCATTTGTCCGGCATGAAGACGTGGCCCTTGGCGCGCTGACCCATCATCACTTCGCGCCGGCTGCGGACCAGGATCAGCGTCGCCGCATCGCGCGGGCGCGTCGCCTTGGGCTTATCGGCGCCCGGCGGATCGAAGGGCTTTTCGTCCGCGTTGAGCTTGAATTCGTTGTCGGCCATGTGCGCAATCTAGCCGCCCGCCCTATCGTCTTGGAACCCGCTTCGGACACGCCTAACGTCGGCCCAGCGAAGGAAACGCAGATGGCGCGACGTAAACCGCCCGCGACTTGAGGATCAGATGAGCCTGCACGGAAGCTATGACGACGCCAATCTCTTCGCCAAAATCCTGCGTGGCGAGATACCGGCGGTGAAAGTCTATGAAGACGACGCCGTGCTCGCCTTTATGGACATCTTCCCGCAAGCGCGCGGGCATGTGCTGGTCGTGCCCAAAAATGTGCGTGCGCAGAATTTTCTGGAGCTCCCCGCCGATAAGGTCGCGCCGCTCATGGCGGCGGTTCACAAGCTCACGCAAGCGACGGCGAAGGCGCTCAATCCGGACGGGATCACCGTCACCCAATTTAACGGTGCGGCGGCGGGGCAGACGATCTTCCACCTGCACTTCCACATCATCCCGCGCTACGACGGCGTGCGCCTCGCCGGCCACGATCACGGCAAGAAGGCTGACATCGCGGAGCTGGAAGCGATCGCAAAGGACATCGCGGCGGCGCTTTAGCCCTTCGCGTATTGTTCGATGAAGCCGCAGCGACTGCAGCGCCAACTCTCAATCGCGATGGGCGCCCCTTCGACTTTCAGGCCGAACCAGAAGCTTGGCTTAGGCTCGCCTTCCACCCACGAGCTTACCGTGCGCGCGCCGCCGTGTGCGTTGTCGAGGGAATAGCCTTCCTGCATCGGCGATTGGCATTTTGGACAAGACTTAGACATTCGGTCCTCCTTTGCCGAGCATAGCGAAACGGCGGCCGCTTGCGCGACCGCCGTTCGATGAGTCAACCAAAGTGGGCGCTTACGCCTTCTCGGGCTTCTTGCCGAAGTTCAACAGGCCACGCGATTCTTGGCTGTAGCTGAACTTGAGCTTGTCCTTATCGGCCGGATCGATGTCGATCTTGACGATGCCGCCAGTCTTCAATTTGCCGAACAGCAACTCGTCAGCCATCGGCTTTTTCACGTACTCGCTGATCAAGCGTGACAGCGGACGGGCGCCGAAGTTTTCATCGTAGCCGCGCGTCGCCAACCAATCCGCCGCCTTGTCGGTGATCTCGATCTGGACGTTGCGCTCGGCCAGCTGGCCTTCGAGCTGGATGATGAACTTCTGCACGACGCTGCGCACGACTTCCGGCGGCAAGCCGCCAAAGCTAATGGTTGCGTCCAGGCGGTTGCGGAACTCGGGCGTGAACAGGCGTTTGATCGCCTCTTCATTCTCGTGATCCTTCTTGCCCGCGCCGAAGCCGATGCCTTGCTTGGCCGCATCGGAGGCGCCGGCATTGGTCGTCATGATCAGGATCACGTTCCTGAAATCGACCTTCTTGCCGTTCGCGTCCGTCAGCGTGCCGTTGTCCATCACCTGCAAGAGAATGTTGAACAGATCCGGGTGCGCCTTTTCGATTTCATCGAGCAACAGCACGCTGTGCGGATGCTGATCGACACCGTCCGTGAGCAACCCGCCTTGATCGAAGCCGACATAACCAGGAGGCGCGCCGATGAGGCGGCTCACGGTGTGGCGCTCCATGTATTCCGACATGTCGAAACGCAGCAGCTCGATGCCCATAATGTTAGCCAGCGATCGCGCGACTTCGGTTTTACCGACGCCGGTGGGGCCCGCGAAGAGATAGCAGCCGATCGGCTTTTGCGGTTCGCGCAAGCCAGCGCGCGCCATTCTGATGGCGGCGGAGAGTTGATCGATCGCATTATCCTGCCCGAACACGACGCGCTTCAGGTCAGCCGGCAGCGAGGCCAGCATTTCGCTGTCGTCTTTCGACACTGACTTGGCCGGGATGCGCGCCATGCGCGACACCACTTCCTCGACATCGGTAACGTCGATCACGTTTTTGCGCTGCTCGGGCTTCAGCAACATCATCGAGGCGCCGCTCTCGTCGATCACGTCGATGGCTTTGTCCGGCAGCTTGCGGTCGCCCATGTGGCGCGCTGAAAGCTCCACCGCCGCTTTGATCGCCTCGTCGGTGTACTTCACCTTGTGATATTCCTCGAAGTACGGCTTCAGACCGTTGAGGATTTTGATCGCGTCCGGGATCGACGGCTCGTTGACGTCGATCTTCTGGAAGCGCCGCGCCAGAGCGCGATCCTTTTCGAAGTGCTGGCGATATTCCTTATAGGTGGTCGAGCCCATGCAGCGCAGCTGGCCCGATTGCAGCGCCGGCTTCAGCAGGTTCGACGCGTCCATCGCGCCGCCGCTGGTCGCGCCAGCGCCGATGACGGTGTGGATTTCATCGATGAACAGCACCGCTTTCGGGTGGTTCTCCAATTCCTTCATCACGCTCTTCAGGCGCTCTTCGAAATCGCCGCGATAGCGCGTGCCGGCGAGCAGCGAGCCCATGTCGAGCGAGAAGATCGTCGCGTCGGCCAGAACTTCCGGCACCTGCTTTTCGTTGATCTTGCGCGCCAGGCCTTCGGCGATCGCCGTTTTGCCAACACCTGGATCGCCCACCAGTAGCGGATTGTTCTTCTGACGGCGGCAGAGAATTTGGATCGCGCGCATCACTTCGGCTTCGCGGCCGATCAGCGGATCGATTTTGCCTTCGCGCGCTTTCTTGTTGAGGTTCACGCAATACGCGGCCAGCGCCTCGCTGCCCTGCTTCACCACGCGCTCGCCGTCTTCACCTTCTTGCGCGCCGCGCACCGGGCGCGGTTGGGCGGCGCCTGCGCGCTTCGGCAAACCGTGGGCGATGAAGTTCACTGCGTCATAGCGGGTCATATCCTGCTCTTGCAGGAAGTAGGCGGCATGGCTCTCGCGTTCGCTGAATAGCGCGACCAGCACATTAGCGCCTGTCACTTCGCGGCCGCCGCTTGAATCGACATGCAGCATCGCGCGCTGCAACACGCGCTGAAAGCCGGCGGTCGGCCGCGGCTCCTCGTGATCGCGGTTCGGCACGACAAGGCTGTCGAGTTCGGTTTCGAGATACGAGTCGAGATTGGCGCGGAGCTTGTCGAGATCGACCTTGCACGCGTGCATCACGCCGGCCGCGTCGTCATCATCGATGAGCGACAGCAGCAAGTGCTCGAGCGTCACGAACTCGTGCTGGTGATCGTTCGCCAGCGAGAGAGCGCGCCGCAGCGTGTGTTCGAGCGTGCGGGAGAAAGTCGCCATCTTATTCCTTTTCCATCGTGCACTGCAGCGGATGCTCTGACCGCTTCGCCAAATCCAGAACCTGAGCAACCTTCGTCTCGGCCACCTCGTAGGTGAAGATACCACACACGCCGACGCCGTTTTGATGGACGTGCAGCATGATCGTCGTGGCCTCCTCGCGGGTCTTGTTGAAGAAGCGCTCCAACACGTAGACCACGAATTCCATGGGCGTGTAGTCGTCGTTCAGCAGGAGCACGCGATAGAGCGACGGCTTCTTGGTGCGGGTAACGGTTTGGGTGCCGGCGCGCCCATCAGCGCCGCCGCCTTCCTCGTTATCGTCCCACTGATCGTCGCCGCTCATTCACTGACCCTGGACCGACTCGTCCACCCATGAGCCTTCGCTCACTTGCTGAACAATTTATGGATCAACTGCGCCGTGGGAAGGCCTTGCGCGCAATGATGTTGCAGCCCATGGGCGCGTGCACGCAAAACGGGCCCGGCTCGTGAGAGCCAGGCCCGTCCTGTTCAGCCCCTCGGGCCAAGGCCCGAAGTGGTGTTTGCTTAGCGTTGAGCGGTCTGGATGAACTGGCCAACGGCGTTCACGCGATCGTTGATCGGCGCGATCGTTTCCTTGGCGACACCCGAAACGAGCTCAGAAACAGTCGTGAGTTCCGCGACATAGGCCTCGAACGAGGACTTCGCGTAGTCGTTTTGCTTCTCGACGAACTCTTGGACGCTCTTGGACGTCATGAGCGCCTTGGCGGCCGCGACATGCTTTTCCATGGCTTCCTTTTGGAAAGCGACGGTGCGGGCCGAGAGAGCTTCAAAGCCCTTCTGAGCGGCGGCGGCCGAGGCGACCCAAGCTTCGATGTTCTGCTTGCCGAAAGACGAGGCTTCCGACATCGCAGCCAGGCTGCGGTCGATGTTCTCACGGACGGCTTCGTTGGAAGCGCCGGTCATTTGCTCGAAGGCCTCGGTGGCCGACTTGGCGGCGCGCGGCGCGGATTTGGCGGTAGCCATGGTGCGGTCTCCTTTGTGGGCCTTGGGGCCCTGAATGGTTCACGGACTGCCGGGGAGCGGCGAATCTGGAACCATATATGTTATGCTGCACCTGCGAAGTCAACGGGATTTATGTTGCACTGCACCATGAATTTGCATGGCAGCTTGACGCAGCTGGAGGGGCTTGCGTTCATCTCCGATTAACCTTGTTGTCCACAGCCTGGGGTGGCGGTGAATCGGTCGGTAACGCTCTTCGAACGCTCATTAACCGGACTGCTGCTACGGTCGCTTAACCCGGTCTAATGAATCTGTAAGCTGCGCGGCACGCGATTTGCCTGAAATTGTCCGTGTTTGTGCGGGATTGGACACCGATGAGCTCTGCGGGATCGTTTTCTATTCGTGTCGTCCTCGGCGCCTTCGCGGCGATGTTCGCGCTCGGCTTGGCCGCGCCGGCGTCGGCCCAAGACCGCTATGCGGCTGTTGTCATCGATGCGCGCACCAATGAGGTGCTGCTGGAAGACCAGGCCGACGAGCCCCGGTTCCCGGCGTCGCTCACCAAGATGATGACGCTCTATATGCTGTTCGAAGCGATCGAGCGCGGCGATGTCACGATGGACACGCGCCTGGTCGCCTCGCGCAATGCGTCGCGCCAACCGCCCTCCCGCCTCGGCTTGCGCCGTGGCGACACCATCACCGTCGAGCAGGCCATCCGCGCTCTGGTCGTCCAGTCCGCCAACGACGTCGCCACCGTGGTGGCCGAGCGCCTCGGAGGCTCGGAAGCCCGCTTTGCCGCCAACATGACGGCGCGGGCGCGTGAACTTGGCCTCACCGACACCCGTTTCGCCAACGCCAGCGGCCTGCCGGACAACCGCCACCGCACCAATGCGCGCGACATGGCGCTGCTGGCGCAAGCAATTTGGCGTGACTTTCCAGAGCATTACGGCACGTTCTCGGATCAAAACTTCAGCTTCCGCGGCCGCTCCGTGCGTGGCCACAATCGCCTGATCGGCCAAGTCGAAGGCGTTGACGGCATCAAGACCGGCTACACCCGCGCCTCAGGCTTCAACCTCGCTACCATGGCCGAGCGCAACGGCCGCCGCGTGATCGTCGTTGTCCTCGGCGGCGAAACCGCCGCTTCGCGTGACGCCCAGGTCGCCTACCTCGTTGAGGGCGCCTATCAGGAATACGCCCGTCGCGATGGCCCGAACGCCGCGACCTTCGCTGGCCTGCCGAACCGCCGCCTCGATGTCGGCCTCGCGCCCGGTACGCTCACGGCTAGCGCGCCCCCGGCGCCGGCCGCTGGCTCGCCCTATGCGACGTACCAGGGCATGGTGATCGAGACCCTCTCGCCGGTCCGCGCGCCGCTGGACAATTACGGCCAAGGCGATCTCGACGACACGACCGAAGAAGGCGAGTAGCTCACTTCAACTTTTTCAAAAGCCGATCCCGCGCAGCCGCGAGGCGCGCGGCTTCGGCGTGCGTGCCGCCCCGATCGGGATGCGCCCGAGCCATCTTGGCGCGGTAGGCGGCGCGAATTTCATCCGCTGTTGCAGTTGGGCTGACACCCAAAACGGAGCGCGCGGCGCCATCTTCAGCATCATTTGCAGTCGCCGGCGCCGCGCGATTGCGCAGCCTCGATTCAATCTGCGGCCACCAGGTCCAGGCCAAACCGGCCAGTGCTGCACAGGCAATCGCAGGCCAGATGGCGCCCCGCAAAGCCAGCGCCAATGCTGCACCTGCTAACACGACGGCCGGCCAGCGCGGCCTGATCAGGGCGCGTTGCGCGCCGCCGAGGCGGGTCAGGAAGAGCAGCGCGAAGACCGCTCCAAGGATCAGCAATACCGGTAACAAAATACCTCAGAACTTGAGCGGCTCGCCCTCAAGCCCAGGCAGCTTCAAGGTGATGAAGAGATCCCGCAGCTCCTGGCGGGCGGCCAGATGGCCCATCTTCATCTCCCCCGCCGCCCCCTCAGTGTCCAGGTCCAGCATGGTCAGGCCCTGCGGGAAGAGCTCGCGGTAGATCACCCGCTCCGACAGACCCGGCGCTAAGCGGAAGCCGATCCGGCTGGATAGCGTCTTCAGCGCCGCGCCCACCCGCTGCTTGTTCTTGGCCTCGATGCGGCTGGCGGAGGTGCGGTTACGCAGCACCACCCAGTCGATCGGGGTGCGGACCGCCAGCGCCTTCTTCTTGCGGCTCTCCCAGACCATCTCGCTATAGATCGAGGGGCGGACGATTTCGGGGCAGTTGGGGTCGATATCGCCCAGGAGGTCAAAGTCGACGAAGCTGTCGTTCAGCGGCGTCACCAGCGTGTCGGCCCAGGCGTGCGCGGTGCGGGCGAGATAGGAATCGCCGCCCGGCGAGTCGATGACAATGAAATCGCAGGTTTCAGACAAACGCCGCAGCGCGGCGTGAAATCCGCTCTCGTCGGCCGCTTCGGCGGCATCGAGCGAGCGATCGCGGCTTTCGTGCAATTCGAGAATCTGCGGCGACGCCAGCTTGGCGCTTTGGCCCGAGATGAAGCGCGAGCGGTTCTCGATATAGCGGGTGAGCGAACGCTGGCGGACGTCGAGATCGATCACGCCAGTGCGCCGGCCCATGCGCATGAGAGCGACGATGATGTGCATGGCGACGGTCGATTTACCGGCCCCGCCCTTCTGGTTGCCGACGACAATGACGTGCGCCTGGCGCGGCGCGTAAACGGTGTCTGGGGTGTAGGCGAGGCTCATCGGCGCCCGCCCACGATGGCGGACGCTGCGATCTGCTGAAGAGACGCAACGCCGAGACGCATGATTAAAGCGTCGTCCATTGAGGTTAAGGCCGCCTTAAGCGGCTTGACGCGGGCGCCCGCGCGAAGGATGCGAAACGGATGAGCGCTCCTCCTCTTTCCGCCGCCCGCGACGTCGCGGGCCTGCGCGCCGCCGTGAACGGCTGGCGCAAGGCCGGCTTGAGCGTTGGTCTTGTGCCGACGATGGGGGCGCTGCACGAAGGGCATCTCTCGCTGGTGCGCACAGCCAAGGTGCGCTGCGACCGCGTCGTTGCGAGTTTGTTCGTCAATCCGCGCCAGTTCGCGCCGCACGAGGATTTCGAGCGCTATCCGCGCGACGAAGCCGGCGATTCCGCTTTGCTCGCCAGCGCCGGCTGCGATCTCCTGTTCGCGCCGGAACGTTCGGTGATGTACCCCGAAGGCTTCTCCACCAATGTCATCGTGACGAGCGTGTCGACGCCGCTCGAAGGCGAGATGCGGCCGCACTTCTTCGGCGGCGTCGCCACGGTGGTGACGAAGCTTTTGCTTCAATGCCTGCCGGACGCGGCGTTCTTCGGCGAAAAAGATTATCAGCAACTCCTCGTCATCAAGCGGCTGGCGCATGATCTCGACATGCCAATCGAGATCGTCGGCTGCCCGACCGTGCGCGAGCACGATGGTTTGGCGATGTCTTCGCGCAACGCGTATTTGAATGCGGACGAGCGTCGCGTCGCGGGGCGGCTCAATCTTGTGCTGCATGAAGCGATAAAAGCCGTGCGCGGCGGCGCCGCTGTCGCGGATGCGGAAGCCGAAGCCTCACGGCATCTGAGTGCGGCGGGATTCACGAGCATCGATTATGTCGCCATTCGCGATGCGGAGACGCTTGAGCGATTGGATGCTTTGCGCGATCCCGCGCGCGTGCTGGCGGCGGCGTGGTTGGGCAAGACGCGGCTGATCGATAATATGGCGGTGTAGCGCGGCGCTTCGCGCATGCGTCATCCTTGTTGGCTTGCGCCTAAATAGTCCGCCTTCGCCAAGGCTTCGGCGGGACGCTCTCGCTTACGCGAAAACGGAGAGCGGGACGCGGATGGCTCGCGCCTGGTAAGTTGCGGCTCGTGAAAGCCGCTGACGACGCGGATCATCCGCGTCCCGTGGTTGGCTTCAACGGCTCTGCACAAGGAGGTTTTTCACTCCTCTGGCGAGATCGCCGATGGCGTGCGGGTCGCGCTGTTCGACGCGATCCCCGGTGCGTCTCCCACGCGGTTACAACCCCGCGGGCTTCTGCGTCTGATGCGATACGCGACACGAGACAGTCCAAGGGGTCTGTCCTGCTCGGGCCTCGCCTTCCCGCGATCGCTTGCGGGAGACATCAGCGCTTCACGCTCAATCACAACGCTCATCGCATCGGTACGAACAGGGCTGCCGACTGCTCTCCACGCGGAACGATGCGAGGAGTTTAAGCGCGATTGAACGCGGTCGGATTGCAAGCGACCTATCCCCGCAATCACCTCTTCCGCGACGCATCAGGCGCAGCGGCGGTCGCGTAGAGGCGCGCAAAGTTGTCCCCGGAATTGAAATCCTTAGTCCGCCACTTCACGGCGGGAACCTCGTCGCCGCGAGAAATCGCAGCCACGGACTCCGAATATCGGCAGGCATAGCGCGAAGCGTGTTACCCTCACGACTCCGCATCAAGCGAGCGCGCCACGCCATCTGGCGGCGATGCGCTTGGAGCGCCGCTAGGAACCACGCCATGGCTGATGACGCCTTCTTCGCTCTGCGCTCGCGCGCCTACGATCTCGCCGACAGCGGCCGCTACAAAAGCTGGGCCGAGGTTGCACAGGCGCTCAATGCAGAGGGCTCGGCGCCGGCTTTGGTCACGCGTCTGGCCAGCGACGCGCAAGCGGTGATGATGATTACGCGCTGCTGCACGCAGGCGCGCGCGTAGCATCTCCCGCGCATCGCACAGAAAAAGGGCCGCAGCTTTCGCCGCGGCCCTTTCGTTTTGTGCCTCGCAGCGCTGTTACGGCGTCGCGGGCGCCGGTTCGGCTGGCGTGGCCGGCGTTTCAGCAGCAGGCGCCGCTTCGGCCGGTTGCGCCGGCGCGGGCGCTACAGCTTCGCTCGGCGGCAGGATGCGCTGCAGAGCCGAGATGTCGCCTTGCACGACGTAGAAGATCTCGCGATTGCGCGATCCGCCTTCCTGCGCCGGATCGTCATTATAGACCTCGTAGGTGGTCCAATCGTCGTCCGTGGTCGCCGGATTGTCCAAGTGCGCGGCGCCGAGCAGCGCGTCCAGGCGGTCATAAACTTCCGCCAGCACGTTCTCTTCGGTGCCGGTGTAAACCACGCGCAGCGCTTGGCCGCCCGGGGTTTGGCCGGTTTTGCCGATCAGCAACGCGCCCGGCGCGCGGCCGGTGAACGGATAGCCGACCTGATAGCAATATTGGCCGGACACGACGCGCGGCTCGACCGCCATCAGCGGGCCGCTCGGCGTCAGATTGCGCTGACGCATGACCGGCGGAATCGCAACGACGGCTTGTTGAATGATCGAGGTGATCGAGTCAGCCGAGGCGTCCGAGCAGTTCTCGACGTAGAAGAACGGACGCGCAGTGATTTCCACCACTTGATATTGCAGGCCCTCGAACGTGGCGTTTGGCAGAGCGCCGAGATCGGCAGTGATCGCGGCAGCGGCCGGTTCGATCAACGGCGCAACGTCGCCGCCAGTGAGCACGGCGAAACGATCGAGCGGGTTGGGCCCGAGGTCTTGCTCAAGCTTCACCTGCACGCGCGAACCTTCGCCATCGGGCGAGACGGTGTAAACGACGCGGCCCGTGGCGCCGTCAGCGTAGGTAACCGGCGCGGTGACGGTATCGCCGTCGACACTCGCCGCTTCCGCAATAGTCACGCCTTCGACAACGGTTGCGCCAACGGGCGTTGAAGCCAAGCGCGCCAGCACCGTCGTCGACGGCGCTTCAACTTGCAGCGTTTGGCTGCGGCTGGCGACCGGCGGCACGAGGAAATAACTCGCGCCCGCTGCGACCAGCACCAAAACTAGAACGATCAAAACGATCCGTACGACACCACCCATCGCAACTACCCTCCTTGAGCTTCTGCCCCAAGCTTGCCACTCCCTAGCAAACCCGCGCCCCACCCCAAACCCCCAAATACGGGAACCTTGCGCGCACAAAGGCCGAACGGCGCTTTTCCGGGCGGTGCGCTCATGCTCTAAGCGCGTGATTCGAGACAAGGAACGGGCGCGATGAGCGACAGCGTCACATATGGCGGCTATCTGCGGCTCAATGAGCTTTTAGCGGCGCAGCAGCCGCAAACCGAGCAACACGACGAATTGCTATTCGTGATCCTGCACCAGACCATGGAGCTCTGGATGAAGCAGGCGATCCACGAGATCGGCGCAGCGCAGTCGGAGATACGCGCCGGAGACTTATCCCCTGCGTATAAGCATATGGCGCGCGTCTCGCGCATTCAGGCCGTGATGACGCAGACCTGGGACATCCTGGCGACGATGACGCCCGCGGATTATCTGCGCTTTCGTTCGCTGCTGGGCTCGAGCTCCGGCTTTCAGTCGGCGCAGTTTCGCGTGCTCGAATACAAACTCGGCATGAAGGACGCAGCGTTCCTGCGCCATCATTCAGAAGGCAGCGCTGACCGTAAGGCGCTGGAGACGGCGCTCGCCGAGCCCAGCCTTTATGAAGACGCGATCGAGCAATTGGCCAAAGCTGGATTCGACGTTCCCGAGAGCGCTTATCGCGGTGGCGCGCGCGCTTACGTTGCGAGTGCCGCAGTCGAGGATGCATGGCTCGAAGTGTATCGCGACACGGAGAAATACTGGCAGCTCTATCAGCTGGCCGAGAAACTCATCGATCTCGACGATGCGATGCTCACTTGGCGTCACAAGCATGTGCTGACCGTTGAGCGCATCATTGGCGGCAAGCGCGGCACGGGCGGCACTGAGGGCGTCGGCTATTTGCAAAAGACGCTGGCGCGGCGCGCGTTTCCGGAATTGTGGATGTTGAGGACGCGGCTTTGAAAAGCTACAAGCATCTCTTCTCCCGCGCCCTCGCCGCCTCGCCGGGGCGGCTCCACTTCGCGGCGCACTCGCATCATCTTTGGCCCGATGCATCCTATGATGGGCACATGGCGGCGTGGGACGACGCGGCGGTGCTGGCGGATAAGAAATGGGAGCGCGTTTTCGGCGAGGTGATCCCGGAGGCGCAAGCCAACATCGCGCGCGAGTTGGGGTTGCCCGATCCCAGCACGATCGGCTTTGCGCCGAACACACACGAACTGCTGATGCGTCTCTTCTCCGCGCGGCGCGGCAACGGGCCGATCGAGGTGCTGACCAGCGACGGTGAGTTTCATTCTTTCCGCCGCCAAGCCGCGCGCTGGGAAGAGGACGGATACGTCAAACGCCGCATCGTGCCGTGCGAGCCATTTGCGACGTTTGGCGAACGCTTCCTGGCGGCGCTGCGCGAGAAGACGCCGGACATCGCGTTTCTCTCACACGTCATGTTTCGCAGCGGCTTGCGCTTCGATGCGATCGAAGAGGTTGCGGCGCTGGCTTCGCCGGACGGCATGTGGGTCGCTCTCGATCTCTATCACTCGTTCATGGCGATGCCCTGCGATTTCTCGCGGGTCGCCGACCGCGTGTTCCTGCTCGGCGGCGGCTACAAGTACGCGATGGCCGGCGAAGGCGCGGGCTTCATCCATGCGCCACCGGGTCACGCGACACGGCCAAGCTTCACCGGTTGGTTCGCCGATTTCGGCGCAATGGAGGGCAAGCAGGGCGAAGTCGCCTATGGCCACGACGGCTCGCGCTTTCTGGGCGCGACATACGATCCGACCGGGCTTTATCGCTTCAACGCCGTCTGCGCCATGCTGGCGCGCGAGGGCGTGACGACGGCGGACGTAACGGCGCGCGTCGCCGCGTTACGCGAACTGCTTGAGGCCTCGATCGACTCGGGCGAAGCGGGCGTGTTGCGCAATGCAGAGATCGTGCGCCCGAATGCAAACGGGCCGAACGCGCGCTTCGCAGCGCTGCGGCACCCGAACGCCGTGGCGTGGAAGAAAACGCTGATGGATGCAAACATCATCACCGACGCGCGCGACGACGTGCTGCGAATTGGGTTGGGGCTTTATCACGACGCCGACGATGTGCCGGCGTTCTGCGCGGCGGCTAGGCGGGCGCTGGAGCAGCGCTAGACTTTTGGCAGATGCCGACGGAAATCACGCCTCGCGTGCAGCACGCGAACGATTTCGACATCATCGCCAACGATGCGATAGAACACCACATGCGCTTCGACATTGTAGCGGCGATATCCGCTTCGAATCTCGTCGCACGGCCTGCCTAATGCAGGCGCGCCAGCTAACCTCTCGAATGCGTCGATAAGCTGACGGTAGTAGCGGTTAGCTTGATCATCGGTCCAGCGATTGGCCGTGAAGGTCCAAATGTCATCAAGGTCCGTCTCGGCGGCGGGCCGAAGCAGATACGTCATGGGCCCGCGGCGCGACGCGCTTGCAGCTTTGAAAGAAATGCCTCCGCGTCGAACGGCCGGGCCGGGCCGCTCTGCTCGCCCTCGACCAAAGCGTCCCGCAATTGTGAGAGCTGCGCTTCTTGCTCTTCGAGCAAGCGCAGCGCGGCCTGAACGACCTCGCTCACCGACCCATAATGCCCCTCGGCAACCTGGCCTTCGGCAAACTTGGCTTGGTGCTCCGGCAACTGGATGTTCGTGGGCTTATTCATACGATGACCCTAGCACAAAAGCGGCGGGCTCACCACGCCCCCAGTTCCACCAGCTTGCGCCGCAACTCTTCCGGCAAATCCGCGCCGCCCTTGAGATCGCCTAGATCGGCGGGCGCGTCCTTCGGGTCGAGATAGCGCCAGCCTTGGAAGGCGCGGCGCGGTTGCGGGCTGGTGCGCACGAGTTGCGTGTCGAGATAGAGGCCGCAGCGCGGGCCGTGATCGTCAGTGACGTCGTCAATGGCGATGATGCGTTGGCGCACGAGCACGACGCCCTTGATCACCCAATAGAGCGAGCCGCCGGCCAGCACGTCCTCGACGCGCTTCGGCCACATGCGCGTACCGCAGACCGGCGCGATGTGCGGGCGCTTTTCCTTCTTGGCGCGCTTCAGCTGCCCGATCTGCCATTCGGCGAGATCCTCGACGCTATCGGCGCCGACGCAGAGTTTGAGGATGTGGGTGGTCATGTGAGTCGTAGTATGGACCGCCCGCTCCCTCGCCGGCAAACGCTGGCGCCTGCAGGCGGGCGCCGCCATCCATATTAGTTTCCGTCCGGGTCGTCACTGAGAGCGCGTTCCTCCCGCATAAGGGCCGCAACCTCTTGCGCCAGCGGATCAGCGCTGCCGGTTAAACCGCTCACTACCCCACCGAAATCCGCCTTGCTCTTATTCTGTGAGAGCTTGCGTTTGGCTTCGATGCGCTCAGCGGTGAGCGTGACGCCGACGATGCCGCGTTTGAGCGCGTCGATGTAGGGGCGCGGCGCATCGCTTATGGCCCAAGGTTCGGTGCGATCGCGCTCGTAGAAGGAAGAGAGTTGGTCGAGCATCGCTTCCAAACGCTCAGCATCATCGAACCATTCGACGCGCCCGGTGATGTGGACGGCTTCGTAATTCCAGGTCGGCACGGTTTTGCCGTGCTCGGCTTTCGAGGGATACCAAGACGGCGTGACGTAAGCTTCTGGGCCGTTGAGAACGATCAGACCTTTGCCGTCGCCCTGCTGCCATTGCGGATTAGCGCGGGCGATGTGGCCGGTGGCGATGCGTTTGTCGACGTCCCACAGGATCGGCATGTGCGTGCCGACGGGCGCGCCGTGTTCGTCCAGCGTGATCAGCACGCCAGCCCAACGCTTCGCCAAACGCTGGATCAGTGCGTCGGCGTCGTCCGCATGGAAATGCTCGGGGACGTACATTTTACTCGGCGGGGACGGCCGCGCTTTGCTGGCGCGCGGCCCATTCGGCTTTCAGGCTGGCGCTAGTTTTGCGCGAACCATCGGGGCTCCAGCCGGGCGGGCCGAACATATAGCCCAGCACTTCGCGCGCGCTCTTGGCGTGCGTGACATCGCGCCAAATGCCGATCCATTCATGAAATGCGACGCGGAACGGATTGAAAGTGCCGAGCTGGCTGACGATGCCATAGCGCGGCGGCTCTTCTTTGCGTTCGGGAATGAAGGTGCCGAATAAGCGGTCCCAGATGATCAGCACGCCGGCATAATTGGCGTCGAGATAATTCGGGTTGATGGCGTGATGCACGCGGTGGTGCGAGGGCGTGTTCATCACCCACTCGAACGGACCCATGCGGTCGATCAGTTCGGTGTGAATCCAGAATTGATAGACGAGGCTGAAGGCAGAGAACATCAGCACCATAAGCGGCGGGAAGCCGATATAAACCAGCGGCAGCCAAAAGATGAAGCTGAGGCCCAGCGTGCCGGTCCAGGTTTGGCGCAGCGCCGTGGTTAGATTGTAGTGCTGCGAAGAGTGATGGACGACGTGGCTGGCCCAAAACCAGCGCCGCTCATGCGCGACGCGATGAAACCAGTAATAGGCCAGGTCCTCGGCGAAAAAGCAGGCGACGAGCACCGGCAGCGTCCAACCGAGATCGAACAGCCGATATTCGTACACCCAGAAATAAGCGCCGACCGCGAAGGCGCCGAACAAGATGCCGAAGATGCGATTGCCGAGCCCCATCGAGAGCGAGGTGGCGCTGTCGGTGACTTCGTAGCGGCCCTTCTTGGTCACTTTCGTGATGATCATTTCGATCAGGATCAGCAGCACGAAGGCCGGCACCGCCAAGGTGATGATGAGCGACACGTCGAACGGCGCTTCGTGGGCGCCGTAAACTGGGGCGACGGGCATGACGGGGGCGGTCACTTGGCCTCTCCTGCGGCGAGCGCGGCAATCCAGGGCGGCGTTTCGCTGAGCCGCATATGTAGCGGCGGATAGCCGGTGTCGGCAAATATCACGCTGAGTTTGTCGCGCTTGAGGCGCAGCCGCGCGGCGGACGCTGCGACAAGGCGTGCGCTGACATCGGCGCCCATGACGCGGACGACCATGAGCTTGCCGCTAGCCAAGCGCGCCAGCGCGGCCTTGCCGTTGGCGGCGATGACCGCCTCGTCGCTGCGATCGCCTTCACTGGCGGCGAGTTGGCGCAATGCAGCTTCGTCCAGTCGCGTCTTGGCGCGGAAGCCCAGCACGAAGGCGACGGCGATCATGAACACAACGACGCCAGCTGAAGCGGCGGTCACAACCCACTCGTTCACCCGGCCAGCCCCAGAATGAGGATGATGACAAGGAAAGTCGTCGCGATCAGGATCGCGAACATCAGCATGAAGAACGTTCGCCACAGTGCTGACCACCAGCCAAGCGCATAAGCGCCTTTCAAGTGAAAGAAGATGTGCACCGGCAGCGCCACCAAGAGAAGCGTGTTCGACAGGATCATCATCGCAACCATATTCGAGCCGAACAGGCTGGCGCCGATCAGCAGCGTGATGAACAGAAGCGACGCGAACGAAAGAGCATAGAGCGCGTAAACGACGTGATCGTAGAACGTCACGCCGCGCTTCCAAAGGAATAGGAGCGCAATGAACGGCAGCGATAGCGGCGCCAACAAGAACGAGAATTTCGACGCCGCCTCCTGCACCCGATAAAGCGCGAGATCGGGATTGCGCAGCGTCGCGAGAGCGCGCTCGTTCAAATAGGGATGGCCGAGATTGACGTGGATGTCGCCGCGTTCGGCGGCGTCGCCCAGTTCGTCCTGCCAGCGGCGCTCGCCGGATTCGATCGCTCTCGCAGTGGCTTCGTCATCGATGAAGACGCCAACGCGCGCCTGCGAGGGGATTTCGGCGCCGGCCGTGTTTGGTGGCGTTTCGGCGGAGGCCGCCTCGCTCGGCGCTTCGGCGGTCGCAGCTTCGCTCGGCGTCTCGGCGTCATCGGTCGCGGGCGCTGCGCTATCGGCGTCTTCAGCGGCCCGCTGCGCGGCCTCCTGCTCTTGCCGGGCGAGTTGCGCTTCCAAGCGCGCGACTTCGGCCTCTGCGATCGCAACTGCGCCTTCGCCCAAACCGGCGGCCAAGCCTTCGGGCTCGCCCGGCGGCGCCTCGCGCTGTGCTTCGGCAAGTGCGGCGCGCGCTTCAGCTAGCTCGGCGCGCGCTTCCTCAAGATCATCTTGCGTGACCTCAATGTTCGCCTCGACACCGGAGCCGATCTGGGCGTCGCCGATGAACGAGAAAACAAAGAACATCAGGAAGACGCAGAGCAGGAACGTCGCCAGTGGCGAGATGTAGCGGGCGCGTTTGCCGAAGACGTAATTGCGGGTCAGCGTGCCGGGGCGGAAGATCACCATCGGCAGCGTGCGCCAGGCCTTGGTGTCGAAGTGAAAGAGGCTGTGCAGGAATTCCGCGCCGACATGGCGCAGGCTGCGGATCGGCTGAACGTGTTGGCCGCACTGCGAACAATAGTGGCCGCTGACCGGCGCGCCGCAATTGAGGCATTGCCCCTCCACCGGCAGGCCGCCGGCCCGCGGCTCTATGGCGCCGGCTACAAGGCCTGCCGTGGCCAGCGCGCCGGCTGCTTCTGCTTCCCCAGTCATGTCGCAAGTGTCCCGCGCGGCGGGTTCCCGATCAAGCCCGCGCGTCGCGCCGGGAGGCGCCGCCGGCCCGGGTTTCGTCTTCGGCGCTGGTCAAAAAGCCGAACGCGGAGCGGGCGACGGCAGCGGGCTGCTGCCGCGGGGCCGCAGCGGGGGCGCATTTGAGGGCGTCGGCGGTCATTGCCTTCAGGCCGTCATCCTCGACCGCCAGCACCGCCAGGCCCTCAGCCTCTTCGATGGTGCGGGCCCAGACGTAAATGGCGACAACAGCCGCGTCATGGCGCTTGGGCCAGGCTTTCACCCGGCGATCCAGTTTGGCTTCCACAACGACCCGCCAAAACGGCATCGGCGCGCGCGCGAGCTTGGAACGGTAGAGGAAGGCCCAGAATCCGCTCAAGCCGCGCTTCAGTTTCACTTATTCCACTCCGGCTTGCGCTTCTCGAGAAACGCGGCGAGGCCCTCTTGGCCTTCCACCGAAGCGCGCCGCGCAGCGATGCGCTTGGCGGTCTCCTTGGACAGGCTGTCATCGATCTTATGGCCAGTTACGAAACGCACCAGCGCTTTTGCATCAGCGACGGCGCCGGGCGCCGCAGCGAGCGCCAGATCGGACAAATGTTCCATCATCGGACGCAGCGCGGCTTCGCTGTCCACAACGTATTGAACGAGCCCGATCTTCTCGGCGTATTCCGCGTCGAAGCCCTCGCCCGACGCAAACAGCGCCTTGGCGTGGCGCGGGCCGACCGCCTCAACGACGAATGGCGCGATGGTGGCGGGTATCAGCCCCAAGCGCACTTCCGAGAAGCGGATCTTCGTGCCTTTCACCGCGACCGCGACATCGCACGCCGCGAGAAGTCCAGCGCCGCCGCCCATGGCGGCGCCGTGCGCGAGTGCGACGGTGAGTTGCGGCAGTTCGTGCAAATGACGGAGCATGCGCGCAAGGCCGAGCGCATCTTTTTCGTTGTCGCTTTCGGTGCGTTCGCCGCCGCGGCGCATCCAATCGATGTCGGCACCTGCGCAGAAAGTTTCACCGGCGCCGCGAATGAAGACGACGCGCACATGCTCGGCGCCTTTCAGCGTTTCGAAATGCGTGGCCAGATTGGCGATCATCAGTTCGTCAAAGGCGTTGCGCTTGTCGGCGCGGTTGAGCGTGATGACAGCGACGCCTTCGGGCGAGACTTCGAGCAGGACGGGATCGGGAGCGAGGGTCATGTGGTTCCTAGCGCGCGCATGAGGGCTTCGGGACGTTCGGCTTCAGGCGTCTCGAACAGGTTGAGCATTTGTACGCCGGCGAAGAAGTATTCGAAATCCTCCGGCGGCTCAGCTTGCTCGATAAAGACGGGAACAAGCTGCTTCTGGTAGCGGTCTGCCAGATAAATCTCGCGCTTGACATGATCGCTCTCAAAAGCCGCCTTCGAGCACATCACGACAACGCGCGGCGCCGCGCGAATGGCGCGCACGATTTCGCCGGCCCAGCCATCCCCCGCGACAATGCCCTGCTGATCGAGCCAAAAGCGCCTGCCCTGCTGCTTCACCGCTTCGATGACGGGCAGCACCAGACCTTGGTTTGCCCGTGCGTAGGAAACGAACACAGCGTCGCTCGCTTTTGGCGCGGGCGCCTCGCTGCGTGATTGCGGCGGCGCTTCGGCTTTCGGTGCGCGGCGGGTGAGCCCGCCGATGAGCCTTAGGATGAAACCGCCGATGATGATGAGCGTGAGTGCGCCGAAGACGAGGAACAGCCACGGCGTCACGCCGCTGGGCACACCATAACGCACGCCGAACCCGTCGATACCCGCGACCAGATCGGCGAACGTGCCCGGCGTTGGGCCGATGCGATTGGCAAGCCAGATCGAAGCGGCAGCGGCGATCGCCAGTAAGCCGGGCAGCGCCAGTAGTGGAAACACGATCCAGCCGAACGCGCCCGAGGCAGGTTTATTAGCCGGCGGCGCGCCCTCTTCCGCAGGCGCTGGCGCGCTCACGCCGTCACGCGATGGCGCGCGGAGCTTGTCGCGAATGGCGTCGGCGACTTCGAGCCATTTGAATTCACGCTGCGCCTCGAAGCTCGCATCGATCGAAGGCAGATCGCGCAGGCCAACCGGCGGAAAGCCGTGATCGAGTTTGACCACAACCAAGCGCCCATCCGCCCACGCATCGAGCGCGCGTTGCTCCAGACGTAGACGCGCGGTGGCGAAGGTGAGCGCTTGCGAGACGAGCAGCACCAGAACATCGCTGGCCTGAATCGGCCGGAGCGCGGTTTGGCCGTCATCGAGCTCCGCAAACTGGCCACGCCGCTCAATAACTTTCTCCAGCGCCTCGGCGGTCTGCCGGTCGGCGGGGGCGTGCGCGATGAAAACGGTCATGGGCGAGCTCTTAGCATGGCCAAGAGGCTTGGGAATGCGACAGAGGGCGGAGCATCATTGCGCCTTAACGAAGCGGCCCTATTCTCAGCATTTACAGGAAGTTTATGAAGCCGAGCCTCGCCGACTTTCCACTGCTGGACGATGCGCCGCGCGACCTCATCCTCGCCATGGATGCGGTGGCGGACTGGTATTCGCTGCCGGCTGGCTGGGCGCTTCTGAATGCGGGCGAGCCGCCGGACGGCGTTTACTTCTTGGTATCGGGTTCGCTCGCCGCCTTCCGCCCTGTCGATCGCGGCGGCCACCAATTGCTCGGCTACATCCGCCCCGGCGAGCCTGTCGGCGAAATGGCGATGATCGCGCGCGAGCCGCAT
>QBMO01000047.1:4027-4697 GCA_003242075.1 Alphaproteobacteria bacterium | reverse complement strand
CGAAGTGTTGCGGCTCTCACCTGCCGCGTTCGACATGTTGGTGCACGCACACCCGACGATGATGGAGCACATTGCGCGCCTCATGCTGACGCGCGCGCGCGCCGGCAACAAGCCGAGCCCGCGCGCCGATCCGAAAGTCTACGCCTTCGTCTCCACCTCCCCAACGATCGACATCAAACTGCGCGCGCGTACGCTGCAAGCGGCGCTGAAGCGGCTTGGTGCGCGCGCTGTGATCATCACGGAAGACGATGAAGCCGCGCTCACCGAGGGCATGAACAGCGCCTGGTTCGACGCGCTGGAGCAAAAAAACGATGCCGTCTTTCTGCTGACCAAGATCGCCGACACGCCGTGGTTTCGCACCTGCATCCGGCAAGCGGACCGCATCTGGTATTTCGCGCGCGCCGATGCGCGACCCTCGACGCCGTTGCTGCCGCCGGAAGAGCCTTCGCCCGCGCGGCAGTTCCGATTGGTCGACGTCGTACTGCTGCATCACGGCATGGATCGCAAAGCGGCGACGACCGACGAATGGCGCACGGCCTGTGAAGCGGCGCGGCTGTTTCATTGGCGCGGGCTGGAAGATGAGGACGCGGCGCGGCTAGCGCGGGTGATTGCGCGGAGGTCGGTGGGCCTCGTGCTGTCAGGCGGCGGCGCGCGGGCTTATGCGCATATC
>QBMO01000047.1:0-4017 GCA_003242075.1 Alphaproteobacteria bacterium | reverse complement strand
GAAGCCGGGCTGCCGTTCGACGTGATTGGCGGCACCTCGATGGGCGGCGTGATCGCGGCGTGCGCGGCGATGGGCTGGGACGACAACGAGATTGAAACCCGCATTCGAAAAGCGTTCGTCGAGAGCAATCCGCTCGGCGATTATATGCTCCCAGTGGTTGGCTTCGTGCGCGGCAAGCGTGTGGACGATCGACTGCACGAACACTTCGGCGAGACGCTGATCGAAGATTTGCAGATGCCATTCTTCACCGTATCGACCAATCTGGTCGCCGGCGCGGTGCGCGTGCATCGCGCCGGCTTACTGCGGCGGGCATTGCGCGCATCGATCTCGCTGCCGGGCATTTTGCCGCCAGTAGTGGAAGGCGATCACGAACTGCTGGTCGATGGCGCGGTGCTGAAAAACTTTCCGGTCGATGTGCTAAAAGACATGCATCGCGGCCCGATCATTGGCGTCGACGTGGCGCGACGCGACGGCATCGACATTGAAGACTTCCGCAATCCGCCGGGCTTTTTCGGCTGGGTAGCCGCACACGGGTTCCAAGCCGCGCCGCCGATCGCGTCGTTGCTGATGCGCGCCGCGACTTTGGCGGTCGATCCATGGGAGGGACGCTCGGGCGCCGATTTGCTGATCGCGCCGGAAATGCCCGACATCGATATGCGCGATTGGAAACGCTTCGATGAAGCTGTGACGGCAGGCTACGAATCCGCAGTTGCGGCGCTGCAACGTCCGCATGGGCTCTTCAACGCGCCAAGTACGGACGCGATCGCCGATCTCACCGGCAGTGCGCCGCTGGAAATCGCCGAATAAGGCCCTATGCTCCCGTTGAATCGGGACATCTCCATGCGTTTTTTGATTTTGAGTTTGGCGGCGCTCGCGCTTGCCGCGTGCGGCGAGCGTGACGCGGAAATTGCGTCCGCCGGTTGCGCGCGCGAAGCAACGCAAGAGGTGACCTGGACGAGCGCCCAGGCGCCGGACGTGATCACCACGCGCGCCGATGGGCCCAGTTGCGCGCAAGCTGTTGTGACGTTCGTCGCCCGCGATAGCGCGGGCAATCCACTCTGGACGTTTGCATCCACCTATTACGATCTCACCGCTGGCGGCTTGCTGCCGGAAGACTACGAGCCGGTCAGCGACGAGCAGATGGATACGTTCCTCGCTGGTTGGGCGGACGTCACCGTGAGTTCGTCGGGCGAGCTGCCAGAGTGGCGCGAGGGTGTTGCGACGCTGACGGAAAGCGCGACAACATTCGCCTATGACACGCCGTTCGATCGAGAAACTTACGAGATGCTGCGTGCGCGCAATCTGGCGATGATCTGCTATGCGGCGGCTGTTGAGGCGACGCAGTGTCTGGTCATCGATCCTGTCTCGCGGGCGCCGACGATGATCGTGGCGTACGGGCCTTGAGGTTTCTGCTGATCGCTTTGGCGCTGGCTGCGGCGGCCGCGTGTACGCCGCGTGCGGGCACGTGCGACGTGAACGTGGAGCGCGAGGTCGCGTTTACGGATGCGGCAAGCCATGTCCGCGCCGAGACCATCGGACCAAACTGCCACCAAGCCGTTGCGCTCTACACCATACGCAGCGGCGAAGGCGACGTGCTGTGGTCGTGGACGGCGCCGTTGCAGCGCGCCTTCGGCGACGTGTTCGCGGCCGATCCCGACGAACATCTGCAAACTTTCCTCGATCGCTGGGCCACGCCCGACATTGCGACGACGCAGAGCGCACCGGAATGGGCGAACCTTTTCCCGGGCCAAACAACCCTCGATCAACTCACCTATGACGACATCCGCGCCCGCGATCTGCCGATGTTGTGCCATTATTCGGGAACATCACGTCAGACCTGCGTGTTCTGGGAGCCAATCGCCGGGGGCGCTGGCCAATTATACGACCGTGAAGCGGTGGAGACCGAACCATGAAACGATTTGCTCTGGGTTTTGCCGCACTCGCGCTGGCCGCGTGCTCCCCACCGGCGCAGGATACGCAAACCGAAGACGTCGCGTCGAACACGCCAGTGGGCGCAGCGCCCGCGGGCTGCTTTGCCGAAGCGTCACGCGATTGGTCGGCTGTCGGCGGCCAATATTACGTGATCGAGGCGGAAGCGACTGGCGCGACCTGCCGCGAAGCAACGGCGACTTTGCGCATCACCACCAGCGACGGCACGGTGTTGTTCGAGCGCGCGTATCCGACGGCACAAGTTTCGCTCGCCTTCGCGCCGAACGCAGATCAATCGACGCTGCGCAGCGAACTGGAAGCCTGGACGCAAAACACGGCGGACACGCCGACAGCGGATTGGCTGCCCGCTTGGCCTTCAGGCGCGCCGAAGCCGCCTTACTTCCAGCCGGCGGAAGGCGTGACGCGCAACGTCTATGAAGGCGCGCGCGGCAATCAGGGGCCGGTGTTCTGCTATCCCGACGGCGGCGAGAGCAATGCGTGCGTGGCGCTGGCCGGCACGAACGCGACGCTGCTCGGCTCGTGGACGCCTGAGCGGCCGTAGACTTAATTGCCCTCGCGCTCGTGCAGCGTGAGGGCAATGCCGCGCTCGGCGCTCAGATCAGCGATGCAGGACGCCAGCGCCACACGTGCGCCAGAACCCTCGCCCCAGCGATTGACACGGTAGTTGCACTCGGCGTCGCGATAGGCGCGCCAAGCATTCTGCGCAGTCTCCAGAGAGGGTGCGAGATCGGACTCGGCTGCCGCAAGCCGTTCGAGCGCGTCGTTTATCACGCTCGCCCACGCCTCGGCCTCGGTGCTGTAGCACATGACCATGCCATAGGTTGTGTAGCCGCCATCAGAGTCGAGACATGGCTGCGCGATTGCGCCCCGGCATGCGCGCAGCGCCACCGCGTCACCGTCCGCGGCGCTGACGCAAGCGGCGATCGGTGCGGCCTCGATTACGTCGACGTCCGCCGAAGCTGGCGCGACCGGCGCGCAGAGCAGAACCACACTCAGCACTATCTGCCGCATTTTCGCCTCCTGTGATGACGCTGCCGCAACAATACGCCAGAAGCAGTGCGTTTTAGCCATCACGCTTTTCAGATCGCGCGACGCACCCTATCTTCGCAACATCCCGGCGACTGGCGCCGGCTTTTTGTAGAAAAGGAGGTGATCCATGTCTCATTGTCACTCGTTCGGGGCACTGTCACAGGCTTGGACCATCTCGAGCGCCAGCTCTGGGGTCTAACCTGAGATTCCCCGCTAACGCGGACTGACAATGGAAGGGCCGTGTCGGGAAACCGATGCGGCCCTTCGGTTGTCTAGCGGGCCTTCTTCGCGGTTTTTTTCTTCGCATTTTTGGCGCGCGTCACCGCCGCCTTTTTCGCCGCCTTCTTACGCTTGGCCTTCTGCGCCGGGATCGGGCTGTCTTCCACGTAATCGGGTTTGCCTTTGCGCTTGGTCGATGCGAAATCGTCGAGCTGCTTTTCGCTCATCGATTTGTACATCTGCTTCGAGGCACCCTTGAGCGCGCTGGGCTTAGCGGCGCCGCGCTTGGCCGCGAGTGCGGCGCCGGCGGCTTTCTGTTGTGCTTTGGATTTGGCGGGCATGGGTCTCGTCTCCTGACGAAGACACAATGCGGTAAGCGCGAACGGCGTTCCAAAAAAGAAGGGGCGGGATTGCTCCCGCCCCAGGCTCACCAGCAGAACTGAGAAACTAAATCAGGCTTGCGCGCTTTGCGGACGACGCAGGCCGAAAGCAGCCATGAGCACAGCAGCCAGGCCCGGCGTGGCGACAGCAGCGCCCGCGATCATCTCAATCGCTTCGCCCGAACCGCCGAAGAGCAGCGAGCCGCCAAGAGCCAACAAGGCGAAACCAAAGACCAGCAACGCGATCAGGCCAGCATTTTCAAATGGGCCGCCGAAATCAATGTTTGCGACATTGAACACGCTTTGGCGGCGCTGCTTGCGCAGACGGCGATCCACATTCGGCTTCGGCATCGCGATTTCGATTCTATTCGAGCGCGCGCGTTTGAACCAGGAGAAGCGCACCTTGGCGCCCTCTTCCGCTTGCGTCGCCGCATAGGAA
>QBMO01000046.1:19992-24496 GCA_003242075.1 Alphaproteobacteria bacterium | reverse complement strand
GCGCTGTTCGCGGCATTGGCGGCGGCCGTGGTGTTGCCGCTCGCGGTGCAACTGATGCAGCCGGGACGGCCGCTCGGCTGGCGGATCGGCGCGGTGTTCGCGTTTCTCGCGATCTGCGCCGGCGCCGTTTTTATCGCGCTGATGGGCGAAATGCCCGAGCGGCGCTGGGAAGCGTGGATGGGCGGCGCCGTGCCGTGGTGCGTCGTACTGATCCCCATCCTGGCCGCGCCGACCTCCGCCCTTCTACTCTGGCTCATGCGCGCCTTCGCGCCGACGCGGCTCGCGCTCCTAGGCGCAGCCATCGGCGCCTTCTCAGGCGGCGTCGGCGCAATGGCGTACGCGATGTACTGCCCGACCGACTCGGTGGCGTTCGTGGTGACCTGGTACACGGTGGCGATCGCCGTGTGCGCGGCGTTGGGGGCGGTGCTGGGCTCAAGATTTTTGCGCTGGTGACGTAAGAGTTCATCACCTGCTAAGGTAGGCTGGTGCGTGAAGATGATTTGTTACGACGCCACGGACATGTGATCGTCGCGATCCCGTTCGCGGCGCTAATCACAGGACTGATCGGGCTCGCCATGCAATCCATTTGGGCGGCGGGATACTTTCCAGCGACGCTCGCAATGGTCATTCTGGCCGCCGATATTTTCGCACGGAAGTCTCGCGGCGGGGCCTTCTACTACAAGGCGCTCTTTCTGTTCGGGTTCGCATCAGGAACAATGCTGATCGCTTACGCGGCGCTCGAACGGGTGTTCTTGGGAGGCCCACCTTGACCCCGCGAGCATTTGTCGTTGGTGTTGCGGGCGCGATCGCAGCGTTTCTTGGATGGGCCTACAGCAGCGTCGCTGGGCCGTACAAAAGCGTTCCGCTGGCGTTAGGCGTCCTCCTCTTGATGGCGGGGTTTGCCTGGGGCGCCGTCTATGTAGCCACCATCCCGCAAGACAAGCCTAGCGGCCAGTACTCCAGATTCTACCTAGTCTGCGTCGCGCTTTCCGCGGTGTTTTTTACCGTAGTCGCGATGGTCAGATACGCGGCGACTTGAAAATTCTTCAAATGACGTAACCGCCCCGAGCGCTCGTGCGTCTTGGCTTGCATCGGAGGCAAGCAATGCTCACCCACATCAAACGCTACGCGCCGATCGGCATTTCGCTATTCGCGGCGGCGGTATTTCTGGATTCGCTGCGCTACAAATTCACCGACCACCCCAACACGCAGGAAATCTTCGGCCGGCTCGACAGCTGGGCGTCATCGTTTGGCGCTGCTGGCCTGTTCGGCCACACCGGTCTCTTCAGCCAATACGTCATAGGCTCAGCCGAGCTGGCGGCGTCAACGCTGCTGATCGTCGGACTCTTGCCCGGCCTCACGCGGCTCAATGCGCTGGGCGCGCTGATCGGCTTCGCTGTGATGAGCGGCGCGGTGAGCTTTCACCTGTTCACGCCGCTCGGCATCGATCCCAACAATGACGGCGGCGGCCTGTTCGCGGCGGCGGTGACCATCTGGGCCACGTCGCTCGTGCTCTTCGTCATTCGCCGCAACGATCTCATTGGCTTGGCGCGCGATCTCGGCCGCGCCTTCGTTCCCTCCTCGCAACACAATGCGACGCCGAAGCGCGTCGCCGCCCACGCCTAAGGACAACACCCATGCGCAAGCTTCTCACCGCCCTCGCCTTCGCACTCGGCGCTTTCCTGTTCAGCGCACCAGCCCATGCCGATGAGCAACCGGTCTATACCGGTATCCTCTCGCGCGTCGCCGTGAGCGGCTACGATCCGGTGGCGTATTTCACCGATGGCCGCCCCGTGCGCGGCACGGCGCAGTTTCGCGCAACGCACCAAGGCTACGAATATCGCTTCGCCTCCGCCGAGCATCTCGCGGCGTTCCGCGCCAATCCGGCGCGCTACTTGCCGCAATATGGCGGCTATTGCGCCTGGGCCGTGAGCCAAGGCTACACCGCCTCCGCCGATCCAACCAATTGGCGCATCGTCGATGGCAAGCTCTACCTGAACTACAACGATGAAATCCAACGCCGCTGGGAGCAAGACATCCCCGGCCACATCCGCGAAGCGAACGCGAATTGGCCGCGCGTGTTGAGCCGTTGAGCTAGGCCACCGCCTGCGCCGCACCCAGCAGTGCGGCGCCGACATGCGGACGCATATCCGGCGCGCGGCCATCGTTCACCGCAGCCGCCGCGACGATGCCGCGCCCGCGATCGACCATCACTTCAGCGTAGAACAGCGTGTTGGAGCCGTTGTGCCAGAGGCGGTCGCCTTCGGCTTGCCAGCCCATCGCATACGGCCCGCCGAACGGCGGCGTATGGAGTGTCTGCCAACTTTGCGCGTTGAGGAACGGCGTGCGGTCGCGGTGCGCGACGAGATATTTGAAGACATCCTCGAACGACGCGTGCACGCGACCTGCCGGGCCGAGCGCGGCGGGATTGTCGGTGATCGGGTGACCTGGAGGATGCGGGATCATCGGCACGCTGACCGAGCCGTCGGCGGCAACAGTCGTCGGGCCCGGTGCATGGCCGACAGGCTGATCGTAAGCGCCCGCAGTGCCAGGTGCGCCTTGGCCGGCGGAGCTCATGCCAAGCGGGGCAAAGACATGCTGTTGGATCAACGTTTCCCACGGCGCGCCCATCTTCGCTTCGAGCATCGCGCCGGCGATGACGTAGCCGGTGTTTGAATAAGTGAACGTCTGCTCCTTCGGGCCGACGGGGTTTTGCAGCAATCCCATGCGCGCATAGGCGATGCGGTCGGCGCGTGAGTCAGCGCTCTCGCGCGGGAACGCCATCAGCTGCACCATCTCGATATTGGCCTGGAGCCCGCCGCGATGGCTGAGCAAGTGGCGGAAGGTCAGATCGCGATACTCGGCCCGCATGTCCGGAATGGCGGCGCCAAGAACGGCGCCGACCGTATCGGTCCAAGCGATCGCGCCGGCTTCGGCGGCGCGCGCGACCAATGTCGCCGTCATCGATTTGGTGATCGAGCCCAGGTGCCACTTATCGCCAGTCGTGATCGGTTGCGGCTGGCCGAGCGCGCGTACGCCATCAGCGAACGCCACGGCGCGTCCATCGCGGTTAGCGGCAGCCGCGCCCATGCCCGGCGCGCCGGCGCGTGCGCGCAATTCTGCGAGCCTTGCTTGCGTCAGCGCTTCGGGGCCGGTGGCGGCCGCTTCGCCGCGCTGGAAGACGAGCGGCAGCGCGCCGCCCTGCGTGAACGTGCCTTCGATGCGTCCACCCGTAAGCCGACCTCGAAAACTGGCGCGGATGACCGGAATATCGAGCGAGAGCTGGTCGCCCTCAATGCGCGTGGCGCCGATCGGGATGGCGCTATTGCCTTGATCGACGCTGAAGAGCGTCGCGGTCGGGCCGTCGGCCACCACGAGGCGCAGGCGCAATTGCTGCGCGCCGAGGTCCAGGACGCCATGCCACTCGCCCATGAAATCGGTGGCGGACTGGGCGAACGCGTTCGAAGCGGCAAAACCTGCCGCAGCGGCGCCCAGCAACAAGGGGCGGCGTGAAATGATCATCTGGTTCCTCCGAGACCCGTCCCCGCATGATGCCGCGGCGACGTTGATTGGATGCGATGTTCCGATAGTCGCATTGACGAGACAAATCTTACGCCGTTACTAGGCGCTCGCGTGCAGCAGCGGTGGCACGCTCCAGAATGTCTCAAGGATTCAACGATGAAGGTCCTCGTCCCGGTCAAGCGGGTGCTTGATTACAATTTGAAGGTCCGGGTCAAGCCGGACGGGTCGGGCGTCGACCTCTCCAATCTCAAAATGTCGATCAACCCGTTCTGCGAAATCGCGGTCGAAGAAGCCGTGCGCATGAAGGAAGGCGGCGGCGGCCACGCCAAGGACGCGGCGACCGAAGTGATCGCCGTCTCGATCGGGCCAGAGCAAGCCCAAGAGACGATCCGCAACGCCCTCGCCATCGGCGCCGATCGCGGCATTCTGGTCAAAGCGGACGGTGAAGTTGAGCCGCTGGCGGTTGCGAAAATCTTGAAAGCCGTGATCGAGGCCGAGAAGCCGGATCTCGTCATCCTCGGCAAGCAAGCCATCGACGATGACTCGAACCAAGTCGGCCAGATGTTGGCCGCCCTGCTCGACTGGCCGCAGGCAACGTTCGCGTCGAAGATCGTACTGCACGCAGGCAAAGCGACAGTGACGCGCGAAGTCGATGGCGGTCTGCAAACGCTCGACGTCGAACTGCCGGCGATCGTGACGACAGATCTGCGCTTGAACGAACCGCGCTACGCCTCGCTGCCGAACATTATGAAGGCGAAGAAAAAGCCCATCGACGTGAAGACGCCGGCTGACTTCGGCGTCGATACCGCGCCGCGCATCAAAGTGCTGAAGACCGCCGAGCCGGGCAAGCGCTCGGGCGGCATCAAGGTGAAGTCCGCCGCTGAACTGGTCGGCAAGCTCAAAGAAGCGGGAGTGCTCTAATGGCTATTCTGGTTGTTGCCGAGCACGACAATACCAACGTGAAGGACGCGACGCATAAGGT
>QBMO01000046.1:15900-19982 GCA_003242075.1 Alphaproteobacteria bacterium | reverse complement strand
GCCAAAACGCCGGCGCCGCTGCGGCTGCCGCGGCGAAGATCGACGGCGTGCGCAAAGTGCTGCACGCTGACGGCGCGACGCTCGCCAAGCAAATGGCCGAGCCGCTGGAAGCGCTGATCGTGCCGCTGATGAGCGGGTACGACGCCGTGCTCTTCCCGGCTTCGACAACGGGCAAGAACGCAGCGCCACGCGTAGCTGCAAAGCTCGACGTGATGCAGCTCTCCGGCGTTATTGGCGTTGAAAACGCGACCACGTTCGTGCGCCCGATCTACGCCGGCAACGCGATCATCACGGTTGAAGACAACCAAGCCAAGAAAGTGCTCACGGTGCAGCCGACGGCGTTCAAGGCCGCGGGCGAAGGCGGCAGCGCTTCGGTGGAAACCACGGCGGCGCCAGCGGGCCCGTTCAAGTCGGCGTTCGTCTCGGAAGAGATGGCGAAATCCGATCGGCCCGAACTGACTGCCGCCAAGCGCGTCGTCTCGGGCGGTCGCGCGCTCGGCTCGAGCGAAGAATTCCACCGCGTGCTCGATCCTTTGGCCGACAAGCTGGGCGCCGCCGTCGGCGCCTCGCGCGCGGCTGTGGACGCCGGTTACGCGCCAAACGATTACCAGGTCGGCCAAACCGGCAAGGTCGTGGCGCCGGAACTCTATGTCGCCGTCGGCATCTCGGGCGCCATCCAGCATTTGGCCGGCATGAAGGACAGCAAGGTCATCGTCGCCATCAATAAGGACGAGGAAGCCCCGATCTTTCAGATCGCCGATTATGGCCTAGTGGCGGACTACAAAACGGCCGTCCCGGAGCTGATGGACGAATTGACCAAGGCGGGCCTCTGACCGAAGTCCCTTGCGCCACCCGCCGGGCTATGCTGCACTGCAACAAGATTTGCAATTCAGCGGCGCGTAAGCGCCTATGGCCGTCAAGATGACCACTATTAAGACTGTCGGCGTCATCGGCGCCGGACAAATGGGCAATGGCATCGCGCATGTGTGCGCGCTGGCCGGCTACGACGTGCTCCTGAACGACGCCGACGCTGCCCGGATCGACACCGCGATTCAGACCATCAAGAAGAACATGACGCGGCAAGTCGCCCGCGAACTGATCAAGCAATCGGACATGGACAACGCCTTCGCACGCATCAAGGCGGCGAAAACGGGCGATCTCGCGCCATGCGATCTGGTCATCGAATCCATCGTCGAGCAGGACGACGCAAAGAAGAAAGTTTTCGCCGATCTGCGCTCGACGCTGAAGCCAACGGCGATCCTAGCGTCGAACACCTCTTCCATCTCGATCACGCGCTTGGCGGCGACTACCGACCGGCCGGATAAGTTCATCGGCATCCATTTCATGAACCCGGCGCCGGTGATGAAGCTGGTGGAGTTGATCCGCGGCCTCGCCACCAGCCAAGAAACCTACGACACCTCGATCGCGTTCGTGGACAGCCTCGGCAAGACCATCGCCAATGCCGAAGACTTCCCGGCCTTCATCGTCAACCGCGTGCTGGTGCCGATGATCAACGAGGCGGTCTATACGTTGTACGAAGGCGTCGGCTCAGTCGAAGCGATCGACAAGGCGATGAAGCTCGGCGCCAATCATCCGATGGGACCGCTGGAGCTTGCCGATTTCATCGGCTTGGACACCTGCCTCTCGATCATGCAGGTGCTGTATGAAGGCCTCGCGGATTCCAAGTATCGCCCGTGCCCGCTGCTCGTGAAATATGTCGAAGCCGGCTGGCTCGGCCGCAAAACCGAACGCGGCTTCTACGACTACCGAACCGACCCCCCCACGCCGACGCGCTAAGCCGTCGGCTTTTTTCTGCGACGGTAGCCAAGGGCACAATCAGAGGTTAACGTTCGTTCATGGGGATGGGGGAACGAGAATGCTTCGTCGTTTGTTTGCATGGCTGTTTGGGCGCACACCCAAACCGGGCCGCCGCATTGGCGTGCTCATTGTTCACGGGATCGGCACGCGCGAGGTCGGCTATTCCGAAGCTTTCCGGAAGAAGTTGAAGCGACATCTCAAACGAAAATATCATCTGCGGACGCCGCATACGATCAGCTTTGAGGAAGTCTTCTGGGCAGGCGCTACCAAGAGCCTGCAGTCTGAGTATCAGCTCAACAACATCGTCTATCACCCGCAGCTTGAGCAAAATCACATTCGGCGCTTCGTGATTGAATCGCTCGCGGACGCGGCGGCGTTTCAGAACATCCCGTACGGCCTCAAGAACGGTGGAGAGACGATGTACGAGCGCATTAAGCGCAGCATTGCTGTCTCTATCGGCAACCTTTACGCACGGGTGGGGCCGGATGCGCCGCTACTGGTAATCGCGCACTCGTTCGGCGGCTGGATGATGAGCTGCTACATTGACGACCTTCGCAGGCAGGCTGCGGACAAACGCAAACGCGGTCAGCCGCTCACTCAAAAGGAAGCTTTTGAAAGCTTCGACACCTTGGGCGGCGTGGTCACGATTGGCTGCAATATTCCAGCCTTCGTATTCTGCATGGACCCTGGCTCTGTAGACCCCGTCGATCTCCCAGGCCGCCAGCTAGCGCGGCTGGAACGCACGCCGGACAAAAACGGAGAACGCCGGTGTTGGTTGAATTTTTATAGCCCTTGGGATCCGCTCGGCTATCCTCTGCGCACGATCAACAAAGCGTACGATGACACGGTTCAAGATATTTGCCTAAAGATCCGCCCGACTTGGCCTTTGGATTTCACAACGCCACACCTTGGATACTGGACGCACAAGGCGGTCATTCAAGAGACATCAGCGCTGATCCACGATCTCTACGAGTTTTCGGACGTTCTGCACCTCGAAACAGGGCACGCAATCAGTAACGATGAAGATCAGGCGCCCCCGCAGGCGGATGCGGCTGTGGCCTAGAACACCTTCGGGGCGCGCGGCGGTTCTGCTGCGCGCCCCTTTTCATGCATCACATCACAAAATCAGCCCGACGATCGCGCCCATGCCTTGCGTTGCATAGGCGATGAGGCCGATCAGAAGTGCGCTTCCGATCGTGAACTCGAGCACGGTGAGTGCAGTACGCATGTGTGTCTCGTCAGTTGCGCGGACGAGGAGGTGTCCGCGCGCTGGAGATAGGGGCGAAGCGCTACACGAATGTGGCGCGCAGCTTAAAACTTGGTGACATGGACGAGATTTCAGCGGCGCGTGGCGCCGATCAGTGTCGTTGAAACACCAGCATGAAATTATTCGCGGGCATCTCCACGATCTCGCGCAGCGAAAGCCCTTGCGCGAACGCCGCCGCTTCAACGTCGGCAATATCGCGCACGCCGTAACGCGAATCGCGTGCATGCAGCCATTCTTCGAACTTTTCGTTCGACGGCGCCGTATGTGCGCCGTCGCGTTTGTAGGGCCCGTACGTGATCAGCCAACCGCCGGGCCGCAGCGCGGTGGCGGCGCCCGCCATCAAGCAGAGCGTCGCTTCCCACGGCGAGATGTGAATCATGTTGACCGCGAGCACGGCGTCGTAAGGCCCGCCCGCGCCCCAATCCTCCGCGCATACATCAATATCGAGCGGCGCCAGCACATTCTTCGCGCCGTCGGCCGCGATCCAGGCTGCGATGCTGGCGCGGGCGCTTGGATCGGGATCGCTTGGCTGCCAGTGAAGCGCCGGCATCGCGGCCGCGAAAAACACGGCGTGTTCCCCGCTCCCCGACGCAAGCTCCAGCACCCGCCCCGCGCGCGGCAGCACGCGTTGCAGAACGGCAAGAATGGGCTCGCGGTTGCGGACCGTGGCCGGCGCGTATTGGCGGGCGTCCATGCCTAACGCTTCAACCACGCTTGCGCGCCTGGGGAAAGCGCACGCCCTAGAGGTTGCGCCTCAGTGACGCCGCGATGGCGCCGCTTAGGATGCGCCGATGATCGCCCCGGTCCCACAACGCATCGCGCCGCTGAGCTGGCGCAAGCCCACTTTGCTGTGGACGCCGGTCGCACTTGCGCTGGCGATCGGCTGGCCGGCGGCGCTCTTCTACAATGATCCCAACCCGCAGCGTTTGGCTTTGGTCGCGGGTGCGGCGGTATTTGCGCTGGCGCTCATTTCGCTCGGCGTCAGCTGGGGGACAGG
>QBMO01000046.1:11949-15890 GCA_003242075.1 Alphaproteobacteria bacterium | reverse complement strand
GTGGTGTTGCACGTGGTGATCGCGGGCGCGCTGGTGGCGATCGCGGCGCCCTTCGTGCTGATCGAGTTGCTCGCGCTGGTCGCCGACTACGAACGCGAAGGCGCCGGCGAGAGCTTCACCTTCGCCATGTCGCTCGCCATGATCCCACTGGCGCTGGTGATCGGCCTACCGGTGTCGCTCGTGTCCGGCATCGTGTTTGCCTGGGTGGCGCTCAAGCGCAGCGAAATCGGCGGCGGCGACTTGCTCGAAGACCGCGTGTTCAGGGACGACGTGCAGCCGTTCCGCTGAACCTTAGCGCGCCCACATGCGCATCAAATTCGAAATGGATTTGTCCAAGCGCAGCAACTCATCTCGCGCCACACCCGCCGCCGCCAAGCGATCTCTCGTCACTGAAAGATCAAACAGAATCTCGCGCTTTCCCGCGTCCGGCACGAAGCTTTCGATCCAGCCCACCGCAGCCAAGCGTGCGCCGCTCGTCACCGGCGCAACGTAATGGATAGTGCCGGCGGGATAAACGATGGCGTCGCCCGCATCCAACTTGATCTCCTGCTCGCCCAGCGCGCTATCGATGACGAGCGCGCCGCCTTCGTATGCGCTCGCATCTTCGAGAAAGAGCGTGAAGGCAAGATCGGTGCGGAGCTTGTCGTCGCTCGGGCCCATTAGCGCATCGTCGGTGTGAGCGCCGTAAGTCATGCCCGGCTCGTAGCGCGAGAACAGCAAACGCGTCAGACGCGCCGGCCGCGCTGCAAACTCAAACAACGGATGGCGCCGCAAAGCATCCACGACGAAGCGCTCCAACGCGTGCGCCTTCGGATCGGAACCATCGGCCTGCAAATTCTGCTTCACGCCGCGCGCGGCAGCACCCGCAGTGCGCTTGCCGTCGATGAACGCGATCTCTGAAAGTTCCCCGCGCACACGCGCGATGTCTTCAGGCGCCAAAACCCCTTGAAGGATGATCGTCATGTGTAACCTTTGATCCTGAGCCAGATCACTCTTGCGGCGGATACCGCCACCATGAGGAACACGATGGTCAATCTCAAACTGAAAACTTGGCGCACTGTTGGCGCCGCTGCCGCGCTCGTCGCGCTGGGCGGTTGCTACGCGCACGGCGCAACCGGCCACGGCTACGGCGAACGCGGCGACTACTATGGCGAGCGCGGAGAGCGGGGCGAACGCGGTGAGCGTGGAGAACGAGGCGAGCGCGGCGGCTACGGCGAGCGTGGGGAGCGCGGGCGCGGCGGTTAGAAGCAGCAATTGCTTCTTGCGAGCCGTTCGCACTTAAGGCAGACGAGCCCCTCGGAGTTCCGAAGGGGCGTGGCCTATGAGCGGCATCAGACTGAAATACTGGCGCGCGGTCGGCGCGGCGGCGGTGGTCGGCTTGGCCGCCGCCTGCGGGGGCGAGGGCGGCGAAGGCGGCTCTGCCAGTGAAGCTGGAGAAGGCGGCGAGGCCGGTGAAGCCGGCGCGAGCGCCCCCGCGCCCACGCCGGCGACAGCCACGGCGCCTGGCGGCGAAGGCGGCCCCGGTGGCGAAGCGGGCGCCGCCAGCGCCTATGCCGGCGTCTCCGGCGATCAGCTGACGGCGCTGCGCCTCGCGCACCTGAAGGGCTTCGTGTTGGCGGCGGACCGCGTCGCGGCGGCAGGCCAAACAGCTGAGGCCGGCATCCTGGTCGAGCAAGGCGTGCTCGAAGTGTACGACATCGCCGCCGATCAGTTCGGCTCACTCAATGTCGCCATCGTCCGCGCCGCCGCTGACGGCGCGCCCGCGCACATCGATGCGGCGGAAGCCGAAATCGACCGCGCCGCCCGCGCGCTGGCCGAAATCGACGAAGCTGTGCTCGCGGCACGCATGGTCGATATCGCCACCGGCCTTTATCAAGGCGTTGTGCAGGAGGATTTCGTCGACGCGATCGAATACCAGCACAGCATGGGCGCAGCCCTCGCCGCACAAGCGGCGCTTCAAGCGGGGCAATCCGCGCTCAGCGCCGCTGACGCCGACGCCTACCGGGACGCTTCGCAGCAGATGACGCGTTTTGTCGGCCTCTGGTCGCACGCGACCGCGCCAGAAGCGCCGCCGGCTTATCGCGACGTGCTGGCGCAAGCCTCGCGCGTGCGCTTGGCGCTCTATCCGTACTTCTAGGCGCGACGGAAAAGAATGCTCGGCTCGCCCTTGTAGAGAGTGCGCCCAAACTCGCGGTAGCCCAGCTTTTCAGCGACGCGCAGCGACGGCGTGTTCTGCGGCGCGATCAGGCAGACGAAATCGGTGCGGCCGAAGTGCTGCTCGGCCCAAGCGATCTGCGCTGACGCCGTTTCAGTGGCGTAGCCCTTGCCGTGCACGGCGGGCGACAGCGCCCAGCCTTGCTCTGGCGCGTCGAACGGGATGCTGCCCAGATCGCGCTTGAACGAGCCGAAGCCGCCATCGCCGACATAGGCGCCGGTCGCCTTCTCCTCGATCAGCCAATAGCCGTGGCCCATCAGATGCCAATGGCCAAGGAAACTCTGAAAGCGCCGCCAGCTTTCTTCGCGCGTGGACGGCTTGCCGCCGATGAAGCGGGTCACATTCTCATCGCCCCACATGGCGGCGGAGTTGTCGAAATCCGCCAACGTGTGCCCGCGCAAGCGCAGCCGCTCCGTTTCGATGAAGGGCGCGAGGCTCATTGCCCCTCCGCCACCACCGCTTCCAGCATCGCCACGGCCTCGGGACTATCCCAGTCCGCGCCTCCGGCCAGGCGTGCGATCTCGACGCCGTTGCGGTCGTAGATGATGGTGACCGGCATGCCTGGCGCCTGGGCGTCAAACAGAACGCCGCGGCTGATATCGATCAGGAACGGCAGCGAGCCGTCTGAGAGTTCCGCCAACTGCGCTTGCGCGCGGGCGCGGTCGGCCTCGCTGTCGACGCTGACCGGGATCACGCGCAACCGATCGCCAAAGCGCCGCTGCAGCGCGCCAAGCGTCGGCATCTCCTCCACACACGGCGCACACCAGGTAGCCCACAGATTGAGCACTACGACCTCGCCCTCATAGACCGCGAGCGTGGTCTCAGCGCCCGAAGCATCCTGCAGAATCCGGCTCGGCATGGGCGGCGGCGCTTCGAGGCTGTTGAGGCGCAGCATTTCACCGGTTGCGAATCGGCTCAGTCCTGTAGCGTTCTCCGGCTTTGAAGACGCGGCGAAAAGCACGTAAAGGACAGCCACGGCGCCGGCTGTCAGCATCGCCAACGCCACCCATAAAGCCCAATTCCTCCGCGCGGAGCCTGCGTTCGTGTCCAATTCCACTCCTCCAGGCGGCCAAAAAATGTGGGGCGGCCGTTTCGCGGCGCTGCCTGACGACGCAATGCAAGCGATCAACGCTTCGATCGATGTTGACCAGCGCTTGTGGCGCGAGGACATCGAAGGCTCGAAGGCGCATGCCGACATGCTGGCTGCCCAGGGCATTATTACGAGAGAAGACAATGCGGCGATACAAGGAGGATTAGATCAGATTGCCGCAGAAATCGCCGAGGGGCGGTTTCCTTTTTCCGCAGCGCTTGAGGACATACACCTCAATATCGAAGCGCGCCTGACCGAGCGTATCGGCGAAGCCGGCAAGCGCCTGCACACCGCCCGCTCCCGCAACGACCAAGTGGCGACCGATTTCAAGCTCTGGACCATGCGCGCCAGCCGCGAGGCGGGCGATGGCTTGCGCGTGTTGCAGCAGGCTCTGGTGAAGCGCGCTGACCAGCACGTCGACTGGATCATGCCGGGCTTCACGCATTTGCAGACGGCGCAACCGATCACGCTCGGGCACCACTTGCTGGCTTATGTCTCGATGTTCGAGCGCGACCGCGTCCGCTTGGTCGGCGGTGCGCTGGAGGCGGCTTGGGAATGCCCGCTCGGCGCCGCAGCGCTTGCCGGCACTAGCTACAAAATCGATCGGGACATCACGGCTCATGCGCTGGGCTTCCA
>QBMO01000046.1:9443-11939 GCA_003242075.1 Alphaproteobacteria bacterium | reverse complement strand
TCACGCGACTTTGCGCTAGCCGCGCTCTCTTCGCTGGCGATCGCGGCGACGCATTTGTCGCGCTTGGCGGAAGAGATCGTGCTCTGGACCTCGCCACAGTTCGGCTTCGCAAGCTTGAGCGACGCATGGTCGACCGGCTCATCGATCATGCCGCAGAAGCGCAATCCCGACGCGGCTGAACTGATCCGCGCCAAGGCCGCGCGCATCGGCGCTGATTTCGCGGCGCTGAACGCCATCGTGCAGAAACTGCCGCTCGCTTACGCCAAGGATCTGCAAGAGGACAAAGCGCTCACCTTCGGCGCTTTCGATGCGTTTTCGCTCTCGCTCACCGCCATGATCGGCATGATCGAGACCATGCGCTTCAACCGCGAAACCATGCGCGACGCAGCCGCGCGCGGCTACTCCACCGCCACCGACCTTGCCGACTGGCTGGTGCGCGAGCTCGGCGTTCCGTTCCGCGAAGCCCACGAGATCACCGGCAGGATCGTGCGCCGGGCCGAGGAAACCGGCGTTGCCGAATTGGCGGATCTCCCGTTGAGCGAATTCCAAAGTGTCGATAGCCGCATCAGCGAGACGGCGCGGGCGCTGTTGACGGTTGAAAATTCGGTCGAGAGCCGGGATAGCTATGGCGGGACCGCCCCGCAGCGCGTGCGCGAGCAGATCGAGCGCTGGAAGGAGATGTTCGCATGAGCCGCGTAATTCTGAGTTTGCTGGCGCTGACGATGCTGAGCGCCTGCGGCGTCAAGGGCAGCCTCGACCGTCCCGATCCGCTCTGGAACAGCGACGACGTCATCCGTCGCGACTGCCAGCGCCAGATCGACAACAACGAAGAGCCAGACGCGCGTTGCGCGCAATATCAAACCGGCGCGCAGCCAGGCTAGTTGGACCGCGGGCCTTCAGGCCCGCATTGGGGCGAACAGGCGGGTCTGAAGACCCGCGGTCCGAAAAAGCATGAACCACTTTGAGTATCGCGACGGCGCGTTGTTTTGCGAAGGCGTTCGCCTCGCCGACATCGCCGAAGCAGTGGGCACGCCCGCTTACGTCTACTCCTCTGCCACACTCGAGCGTCATTACGACGTCTTCAAGAGCGCCTTTGCGCCACGCGAGGTGCTCGTCGCCTTCGCCGTCAAAGCCAACGCCAACATCGCCGTGCTCGCCACCCTCGCGCGCAAGGGCGCCGGCGCCGATACGGTGAGCCAAGGCGAGATCGAGCGCGCGCTGAGAGCGGGCGTGCCGGCGGAGCGCATCGTCTTTTCCGGGGTCGGCAAGACGGAAGAGGAACTGGCGTTCGCGGTGAAGGCGCGCGTGCACCAGATCAATGTGGAGAGCATCGCCGAACTAGAGGCGCTCTCTCGCATCGCCGCATCGCTTAACGCCGCCCCTGCCATCGCCATTCGCGTCAATCCCGATGTCGGCGCAGGCGGGCACGAAAAAATTTCCACCGGCAAGGGCGACACCAAGTTCGGCGTCTCCAGCGCACAAGCGCTCGCGCTCTATGCACGCGCCAGCGCCGACAAGCACCTCGCAGCCAAAGGCCTCGCCGTTCACATCGGCAGTCAGATCCGGGATCTGAAACCGCTGGAGGATGCCTTCCGCGTTATGCGTGGGCTGGCGGAAAAATTGCGCGCCGATGGACTGAGCATCGAGCGCATGGATTTGGGCGGCGGGCTTGGCGTGCCCTATTTCAACGAACCGCCACCGCCTTCGCCGGATGACTACGCCACAATGGTCAAAGGCGTGTTCGACGGCTTCGATGTCGCGCTCGCCTTCGAGCCTGGACGGCTGATCGCCGCCAACGCTGGCGTGCTGCTCTCGCGCGTGATCCGCTTGCAAGAACGCCCCGACAAGGAAATCGTCGTGCTCGACGCGGCGATGAACGACCTCATCCGTCCCGCGATCTATGAGGCCTATCACGAGATCAAGCCGCTGAGCGACACCAGCAATGCGCGCGTCGCTTATGACGTGGTCGGCCCGATCTGCGAAACTGGCGACACCTTCACGCGCAATCGTCAACTGGCGTCGCTGAAGCCCGGCGATCTCGTCGCCTTCATGACCGCCGGCGCCTACGGCGCGGTGATGGCGTCGACCTATAACGCCCGCGCGCTGGTTCCCGAAGTTCTGGTGCGCCGTGATCGGTTTGAGGTTGTGCGGCAGCGCTGGACACTCGAAGATCAGCTCAAACTGGAACGCATTCCGGATTGGGGTTGAGCACTATGATGAAGCACATCGCATTCGCCGCCGCGGCGCTCGCACTCGCGGCTTGCGCCTCGGCGCCCGCGCCCACCTCACCGCAAGATCAATTCTTCGCCAATCTCTCGGCCCTGTGCGGGCAAAGCTTTGAGGGCCGCGTCGTCACCACGGAAGCGGCGGACGCTGATTTCGCCAGCCAGCGGCTCGTCATGCAGGTGCGCGAGTGCAGCGCGACTGAAATTCGCGTGCCGTTCCATGTCGGCGAAAATCGTTCACGCACCTGGGTCTTCACGCGCACCTGCATGA
>QBMO01000046.1:8277-9433 GCA_003242075.1 Alphaproteobacteria bacterium | reverse complement strand
AAAGCACGACCACCGCCACGATGACGGCAGCGAAGACGTGCTCACGCAATATGGCGGCGACACCGCCAATGCAGGCACGGCCGAGCGGCAGGAATTCCCGGTCGATCAGTTCTCACGCGAACTCTTCGTCGCCAACAACATCCCGCAATCGACGACCAACGTCTGGGCGGTCGAGGTACATCCCGGCCGCATCTACGCTTACGAACTGCGACGCCCGAACCGCCACCTCCGTGTCGAGTTCGATCTGAGCCGCCCGGTTCCCGCCCCGCCCGCGCCTTGGGGCGCCGATTAAGCCAAGGTTAGCGATGAAAGCGCTGCCCGCGGCTGGCGACGGTCATGGTTTGGCCAGAGGGGCCGGGTTAGGCTCGGCCCTCGCGGAGGCCCCCACTTAGGTCCATGAAGCACCAGGACGCCCTCGACCAGCTCGCGCGTGAAACCGCGCGCGCCCGCCAGCGGCTTGCGCTGGAACGGGCGCTGCGGGCCGGGTTCGTGCTGGGCGCCGTGATCGGCGTCTGGGCGCTGCTGGCGCTGGCCGGCGCGCACGAACGCTTGCCGCTACTGGCGCAGAGCTTGAGCGCGATTGCAGCGCTTGGGCTGATCGGCTGGCTCGGCTGGCGCGCCTACAAGGAATGGCAAGCGCCGACCGAAGAAGAAGCGCGCGCACGGCTGGCGGTGGATTCAAAGCTTGAGCCCGGCTCGTTCGATGCATTGCGCGATCGCCCGGCGCGCTACGACGCCTTCGCCATGGCCCTGTGGGCGCGGGAGCGCGAGCGGGCGATCGAGCGCGCCGAACATGTCCGCGCCGGCCCACCACGCGCACGGCTAGACGATTTCGACCGCTACAAGCTGCGCTACGTTTTGCTGATCGCACTGCTCGGGGCTTTGGTGTTTGCCGGCGCACAGGCGCCGGACCGCTTAGCACGCGCGTTTCTCCCCGATCCCGGCCCACTGCTCGGCGATACCGACATGGCGGTAGAGGCCTGGGTGACGCCGGCCGAGTACACGAACGCGCCGCCAATTTCGCTGAGCGACGTGATCGGCGAACGCGTGCCAACGCCGCCCTCGGTTGAGGCCATGGTGCGCGTAACCGGCCCCGTCGGCGCGCCGCGCCTAGTGTACGACGGCCAGGGCGGGCGTCGTTCCGTGCTTTTTACGC
>QBMO01000046.1:1262-8241 GCA_003242075.1 Alphaproteobacteria bacterium | reverse complement strand
GCGCGGCGGACGGCGCGTGGGAAGCGCGCTTAGCGATACCGGGCGCGGGGCGTCTGCGTATTGTGCGCTTTCACACGCGCGCATTTTGGCGCATCGCGCCGGCGCCTGATGTTGCGCCGACGGCGGCGTTCACCGCACCGATCGAGATGCTGCCGGAAGAGCATGCACGCCTGGGCTGGCGCGCAGCGGATGATTTCGGCGTCCAACGTTTGGCCCTACGCGTGCGCCCGCTCAATCCGCCGCAAGGCCTGCTGCAAGCCGATCCCGTTGATACGCCGATTGAATCACCGGCTGGCGATCCGCGCGAAGCGGAAGCCGAAAGCGAAGTCGATCTCGCGGCGCATCCTTATGCCGGCATGGAAGTCGAAGCGTTTATCGTCGCTTTCGATGCGCTCGGCCAAGAAGGCGTCAGCGATCCGCTGCGCATGACGCTGCCGGAGAAAGTCTTCCTGCAACCGTTGGCGCAAGCCGCCATCGAAATTCGCCGCCACATTCTGGCGGAGCGGCGCGCCTATCGCGGCGAGGCCGAGGTGCGGCGTGAGACGCGCCCGACCGGCGCCGCCATGGACGGCTTCCGCATCGATCTGCGCAATTACGACCGCCGGCCAAACCTGCGACGCGCGCCGGACGGCATTCGACACGCGGCGCGTCTGATCGATGCGCTGACCATGCTGCCGCAGGACGGCTATTTCCGCGATCTCGCGGTTTATCTAGGCTTCCGCTCGGCGCGCGCGCAGCTCGATGTAGCGGCCGAGATTGGCGACACCGATCTCGCCGCCGATACGCTCTGGCGCACAGCGCTGCGCGCTGAATATGGCGGCTCCGGCGATGCGCGGCGCGCGCTTGAGGAAGCCCAGCGTCAACTGGCGGAAGCTTTGGCCCAAGGCGCCCCGCAGGAACGCATCAACCAATTGTTGGAAGCGCTGCGGCGCGCGACTGAAAACTACATGCAAGCGCTCGTGCAAGAAGCGATGCGCAATGGCGAAACCGCCAACAATGAAGACACTGAAGATCAAGCCCAGATCAGCGGGCAAGACATCGAAGAATTGTTGGCCGAGGTTGAGCGGCTCGCACAGCAAGGCCGCAACGCCGAAGCGCAGCAATTGCTGCAAATGCTCGCCGGCATTCTCGCCAATCTCGACGTGCAGCTGAGCGAAAGCCAAGGCGGCGAGGGCGAAGGCGGCGAGGGCGAAGGCGGCGAAGACGAACAGATGCAGCAGAGTATGGACGAGCTCGCCGAAGCCATGGGCGAGCAACGGGCGCTGCGCGACGAAACCCAACAACAGCAAGAACAACAGCAGCAACAAGGCCAAGGCGGCAGCGGCGGCGAGCAAGAAGGCGGCCAAGGCGGCGACGCCCTCGCCCAACGCCAAGGCGAAATCCGCCAAGGCCTCGCCGAAGCGCAAGAGATGGCCAACGAAGCCGGCGCAGCCCCCAGCGACGATCTCAACGCCGCCGGCGAAGCCATGCGCCAAGCCGAAGATGCATTGCGCCGCGGCGATCTCGAAGGTGCTGAAGCGGCGCAATCGGCAGCGCTGGAGCGCTTGCGCGAAGGCGCGGACGCTTTAGCCGCGGAAATCCGTGAACGCGGACGCCAAGGCGAGAGCGGCGGCGAAGGCGAAGCCGGGCGCGATCCGCTCGGCCGCGCAAACGGTTCCGCGCGTGGCCACGGCGAAGGCGAAATTCCAGACACCGCCGATCCCGTGCGCGCGCGCGAAATCTTCGACGAAATCCGCCGCCGCGCCCAAGACCCCAACCGCCCCGAAGCGGAACGCGAATACCTGCGCCGCCTCATGGATCGGTTTGGCGATAGCTAGCCTTGCTTTCTCCGCCTAGCGCCCCACACTCTTTCGCGGGGCGAAGGAGGACGCATGCGCAAGTTTCTTTTGTCGGCCGCCGTCGCCGCGCTGCTCGCCGCCTGCACGCCGCCCGCGCAACAACAAGAACCAGATGCGCCCGGCCCCGTGCCGCAAGTTCAAGCCTGCAACACGGTGACGCCCGACATCGCGCGCATGGTGCGCATCGAGGAAGCCGGCGCGGTGACGGCCGCCGTCGACTTGCCGGGCGGACCGATTGCGCCGGGAACCTACGATCTCGTTCGCGCCGTGCGCGTCGGCCAACCCACCGGCTGGCAAGGCGCGCGCTCGGTTGCGCTTGAAGTGACGGAAGACGCGAGCGGCGTGACGTTCCAGTGGGCCGGCGCGCCCGAGAGCGGCGAAGTCGATCGCTGGACCGCCAGCTTCACCGACACGCCATCGCCGCGCTTGAACTTCACCTGCGGCCGCATCGGCGATGTCGAAACCGACTTCACCGCCAGCCGCGGCGCGTTGCAGCTGCGCGTGCCCGATGGCGCCAACGGCTCGCTTCTGATGGACTTCGCGCGGCGCGGCTGATCAGGGATCGAGTGCGGCGATGAACGGCAGGCCCCGATAGCGGCCAGCGTCGTCCATGCCGTAGCCGACGAGGAAGTCGTCGGGCGCATCCCAGCCGATGGCGTCGATCGCTTCGCCCATGGCTTGCGGCTTACGCACGAAGGCGCAGGCCAGCGTCCTGGTCGCGCCCTTGGCCATGAGATGCGCGCGCGCATAGGCGATAGTGCGGCCGCTATCGAAGACATCGTCGACGATCAGCGCCGGCCTGCCCTCGATGGAACGCGAGATATCGGCGCGCACCACCACCTTGCCGGAGCTTTGGCGCGCGTCGCGATAGCTTTCGAGCCAAAGTGAATCGTAGATCGGATGGCGCCCGCGTTTTTCGATCGCGCGCATCAGGTCAGCCGCGAACGGGATCGCGCCTTGCAGCAGCGCTACAACCGTCCAGCCATCATCGACTTGAGATGCAAAGCCGTCCGCCAGCGCATCGACGCGCGCGGCGATCTCTTCCGCGTTCAACAGAACGCGCAAGCGTGTCAGCTATTGCCGAAGCGCGGCGCGAGACCTTCGATCGGCCCGATCTCGCTCGAGGTGATCGGCTCTTCGAGCAGCAGCTCATCGCCAATCGGCTGGTCGAGCACGAGCGCATCGTCCACTGCCGCAGCTGGCGGCGCTGCCGGCGACACGCGCGCAGGGCCACCGGCGAATTGCGCTTCCGAGAAGCTCGCGAACGTCGCTTCGAGATCGACGGCGTCAGCCGGCGGGTTCTCGATACGGATTTGGAACGGCACCGACGCGCCAGCCGCAACCGGCTGTTCGGTGATGACATTCACGAGCTCGAAGATTTCAGCCGACGCGGTGTCGCGAAGCGATACGCGCACGGGCGGCACCAATTTGTCGTCGCGGCCGATGTTACGGACTTCGCCGCTGACCAGGAGGATCGGCGTCGCGCCATCGAAATCGCGCTCGACGGCCAGGTCGTAGAATTCGAGGCCATAGACGTTCACGTCCAAGCCGAGCGCGGCGAACGCGCTGGCCGAACGCGGCCACAGTTCGGCGACGTCCTGACGGAAAGCGACCATGCCCGTCGCGGAAGCGGCCAGGGCAGCGCCGGTGGCGCCCCAGACAACGATGGCGGCGCGGGCGCGCTCACGGCGCATGCGTTCAGCCTGCTGGGCGCGGAATTTTGCGGCAGCCGATGGGGCTGGCCCCGGTTGTTCGGACGCCCGGCGCAATCTTTCGACACGTTCACGTGTAAGAGGTTCTTTGGCTGGGGCTTCGGCGCGGGTTTCCGCAACGGCGGCCACAGCCTGGGTCCGCAGCTCGAGCTGCGGCTCGGCAAACCAGGAGAAACCGCATGCCGCGCAGCGCACCGTCCGACCCGAAGGCCCGATCGCGGCGTCATCTGCGTAGTATCTTGTCGAGCAAGACGTGCAGGTCAGGATCATGTTAACGATACGCCCATTAGCCCAGTTCCATCCGGTGCATTGATTCTATTCGGCTTGTCCAGTCATGGTCCGTGCGAATACCCCAGAACAGGATCTGTTCGAACGCGGAATACTCGCGCGCCTTTCTGGCGTCGACGCGGGTTACAAGACCGCGACTGTATTGTTCGGGATTGAGTTCGAAGCGCGGACCGGAGAGGTCGCGCTCATTACTGGTCCCGCCGCTGCAGGCAAGACTACGTTCATGCACCTGCTGCGCCTAGCGCTGCAGCCCCGTTCTGGACGATGTGTAATCCTGGGTACCGAGGTCGGCAAAGCCAGTGCGCGCGCGCGTGCGAACGTCAAGAAGCGGATCGGCTATGTGGCTGAAAACCCAACGTTCATCGAGAACTGGACGGCGTTCGACAACATCGCCATGCCGCTGCGTTTGGCTGGGCAAAAGCCTCGCGACTACGCCGATGATGTGCGCGAACTTGTGGAATTCGTCGGCCTGACCGACGCCGCCGATCTTACGGTGGAAAAACTTTCGGGCGCGGAACGACATAGGGCGGCCATAGCCCGCGCGCTCGCAGCCAAGCCTGCGCTTATTCTGGCTGACGATCCCACCGCTGGCATGTCGCCGGGCGACGGGCGTCGCATCGTACGCCTGCTGGCCGAGATGCGCCGCGTCGGCGCTGGCGTCATCATAGCCAGCCAAGACGAGACCTTGGCCGACTGCGCGCCGCTCAATCATTGGCGCATGGAGCGCGGCCGCCTCTCGCCGATCAGCCAAAAGGCCTCCGAGGAAGTGGAGGCGTTCGAATGAGGAACGCGCTGACGGGCGTCGAGCGCGCCATGTTCTGGACTTTGGCCTTCGCCGCCTTCGCCGCCGCCGCCGCTGGTCTGGCCGCGCGCGGGGTGGATCGGGTCGCCGCCAGCTACGAGGCGGCGCGATCGAACTACGCCATCGTACGCGTGCTCGCCCCGGAGGGCCCAGCCGGGATCGCGGCGGCTGAGGTGGCGCTGGCGCAAGCCATCCAAGTCACCTCCGCCGCGCCGATGACGGCTGGACGCGCCGCCGCCCTGCTGGGCGGCGAGGTGCGCGCCGAAGACATGCCGGCGCTGCGGCTAATCGAGGTCGAGCTGACGGCCGCGCCGGCGCACGTGGACGTGTCCGGCGATCTGGTCGCCGCCTTGGCCCAAGGCGGCGTCACTGCCGAAGTCCTCGAAGCGCCGGATGATAGTTCTGGCGCGGGGCTGGCGACGCGGGTTCGCAACGCCGCGTTCTGGGGCGCGATCGCGTTCGCGCTGGTAATGGGCATCATCGTCTCGCTAGCGGCGCGCGGGCTGGCTGCTCGGCGGCGCGAAATGGTGACCGTGATGTGCGATCTCGGCGCCACGCAAGGCGAGACCGCCGGGCGCATCGCGGATGAAGCGGCTGTCATGGGGCTTTATGCCGGCCTCATTGGCGGCGTGCTTGCGGGCGTCGCAGGCTTTGCCGTTCTGATGCTGGCTATTCCAGGCGTCAACCTTGATGCTCTGATCGGTATGATTCTGCCCGTCGACCTCACGCCGATTGCAGCAGCGCCCTTGGGTGCTGCGATCGCCGCTGGCGCGGGCGCGCGTGCGGCGGCCAGCTACTTCCACGCACAGGCCGCGAGGCTCGGCTGATGCGCGGGCTCTTCACGTGGGCGATCATCATCGCGGTGGTCGCGTTCGTGGCGGGCTTCTGGGGCTTTGCCGAAAACGTACGCGAACCCGCGCAAGAACCGGAGCGCGCCGACGCCATCGTCGCCCTCACCGGCGGCTCACTCGAACGCCTCTCGACCGGCGTGCGCTTGCTTGAAGAGCGCAAGGGCGAACGCTTGCTCATCTCTGGCGTCAACCGCGTCGTCACCGATGAAGAATTGCTGGACGCGGCCTTGAACGTCGATCCCGCCATCGCCGATCGCATCGATCTTGGCCGCAGCGCTGAAGACACGCTCGGCAACGCCGCCGAAACCGCAGCCTGGGCGCGCGAGCGCAATTATACGCGCCTCATCCTCGTCACCGACGATTATCACATGCCGCGTTCGCACGCCGAACTCTCGCTCGCTTTGCCGGAGGCGGAGATCGTGCCCTATCCGGTACGCACGCGCTGGACTGACCCCGCGCTGTGGCGCAGCGATCTCGCGGCGGCGAGCCGCATCGGCGCGGAATACGTGAAATACCTGGTCATCCGCGGGCGCGAGGCGGTATTGAGCCTCGGCAAATCCGACGAAGAAGAGAGCGCCGCGGACCCCGCATGAAACTGATCCGATCGATCACTTTCGTCATCTGGCTCTATGGCTCGATGGCGGTCGTAGGCTTGAGCTTGTGGCCGTTCGTGCTGATGGACGATCGCTACGTTTGGGTGGCGCTGCGCTCATGGGGCCGCGCGACACTTTGGGGTCTGCGTTGGATCATCGGTGCGCGCGTTTCGTTCGAAGGCCTGGAACACGTACCGCAAGGCGGCGCCCTGATCGCGATGAAGCATCAGTCGATGCTCGACACCATCGTGCCCGCGCTGTTTCTGCCGCGGCCGGTCTATGTTTACAAAGCCGAACTCGGAAACTCGCCGGTGATGGGCGCGTATCTGAAGAAGAACCAGATCGGCGTCGATCGCAGCGGCCACGCCAAGGCGCTTAAGAGCCTGGTGCGCGGCGCGCGCGACGCGGTGGCGCGCGGCGGCCAAGTGCTGATCTTTCCGGAAGGGACCCGCCAACCGCTCGATGCGCCGCCCGATTACAAGCCTGGCATCGCCGCGATGTATAAGGATCTCAATATTCCCGTGACGCCCGTGGCGCTCAATACCGGCCTCATTTGGAAACCCAAAGGCGTCATGCGTTCGCCAGGGCACGTCACGTTCAAAGTGCTGCCGCCCATTCCGCCCGGCTTGCCGCGCGACGAATTCATGCGGGAACTTGAGCGCATTCTCGAAAGCGAAAGTCAGGCCTTGCTGCCGCCAGACAAGCGTCGCACCGTAGCGTGATGAAGATACGCGGATTTTGGCTGGCTGTTCCTTGGGCGCTGTTCGTCATCGCGGCGCTGGGCTGGGTGTTCTACTGGAACTATGTCGGCAACGAAGCTGAGCGGCGCATTCGCGCTTGGGCGTTCGAGCAAAACGCCGCCGGCGCCAGCGCTTCAGTCGAGCGCATCGTGCGC
>QBMO01000046.1:0-1252 GCA_003242075.1 Alphaproteobacteria bacterium | reverse complement strand
TCGAACTGCAGGGCGTGAACTACGCGCCCGCGCGCGGCGGCTGGCGCGTTACGACCGAGAGCGCCGATCTGCACATTCAACTCACCAACCCCCAGCACGTCATTCTCGAATCGACATCGCCGATCGCAATCTCACGCTCCAACGGCGCCGTCACCAACGTCAGCGCCGACGCGTTGATCGCAAGCTTACGCACCGAGAACGGACGCTTGGCCGTCGCCGGCATCGAAGCCGACAATCTCGTGCTCGACGATCCGGCTGAGGACGGCGTGCTGCGCGCGGTGAAGATCGTCGCCAACGCGCGGCCCGATCCGCGTATGGCGGGCGAGTACCAAGTCTCGTTCGACGCCCAAACGCTAACGCTGCCGCGCCCGGTGCGCAGTTTCGAAACATTCGGACTCGAAGTGCCGGCCATGCGCGCGGCGATCGTGGTCAGCCAAGGCGCGCAACTGCTCGAACAATCGCCGGACGATCCGCTGGGGCCTTGGCGGCAAGCGGGCGGGCAGATGCGCTTTGAAGCTTTAGTGCTGAATTGGGGGCCTTTGGAAACGACAGGCACAGGCGATGGCGGCCTCGACGCGCAACGCCGGCTGCAGGGCCGTCTGGTGTTGCCAGTGGATCGACCCGCGCCGGTGATCAACGCCATCGCACAAGGCGAAAACATCGACGACAGCGCGCGGCGTGCTTTGGGTTTGCTGGCTGCCGGCTATTTGGTGACGGGCGATGAAATCACGCTCGACATTTCCGCCCATGACGGCGTGCTGCGTGTCGAAGGGCTGCCCGTGCGGATGCTGCCGCCGGTATACTAGGTGTCAGCCGCCAGCATGTCAGGTGTCAGCAAAGGAAAGCTCGGCACGCCGACACCTGACATGCTGACACCTGGCGCCTAATCCCGATCACGCCCCCAATTCGGCGCGGACGTATCTTGCCCAGCTTCGATGACTTCCCGCCGCATGCGGCGGGCGCGGTCGAACAGCGTGTAGAGCGTATCGCCGTCGCTCCAGCGTATGGCGCGTTGCAACGCGGCCAAGTCTTCGGAGAACCGCCCGAGCACTTCGAGCACGGCGTCTTTGTTGTTCAAGAACACGTCGCGCCACATGGTCGGATCGCTCGCGGCGATGCGGGTGAAGTCGCGGAAACCGGAGGCGGAATACTTCACCACTTCGCTCTCGGTGACGCTCTCCAGATCTTCCGCCATCGCCACGATGTTAAACGCAATCAAGTGCGGCAGGTGGCTCGTCACAGCGAGCACGAC
>QBMO01000045.1:19373-24708 GCA_003242075.1 Alphaproteobacteria bacterium | reverse complement strand
GCCCGGTGCTGCGCGAAGGCGTGGCTGGCGCTGCAAGCGCTGCGCGCGCCGAGCGCGTGCCGGTGATCGGCTTTTCCTCCGACACCAGCGTCGGCGGCGACGGCGTTTATCTGTTGAGCTTCCAGCTTGAGGACGAAGTCTCGCGTATCGTCTCTTACGCCGCGAGCCAGAACATTCGCACCATCGCGCTGCTCGCGCCCGCCAACGAATACGGCCGGCGCGTCGAGGCGACGCTGCGCGCTGAGGCGGCTGAGAACGGCGTCACCATCGTTCAGTCCCAGCTCTACAATCGCACCGATGCCGACGCGACGGCTGCAGCCAGCGCGCTTGCAGCATCGCTGCGGACATCTCCGGTCCAAGGCATTCTGATCGCCGACAATGGCGGGCCATTGCGCGCCATCAGCAGCGCCTTGGTGCGCGGCGGCGTTGATCAAGCCAGAACGCGTTTCATGGGCACCAGCGTGTGGGCCGGTGATGCGCAGCGTGAACCTTCGCTTGCCGGCGGCTGGTACGCCGCGCCCGATCCGAGCGCGCGAACCGATTTCGAAGGCCGCTACCAAACCATGTTCGGCCAAGCGCCGACGCGATTGGCGAGCTTGGGCTACGATGCGGTGGCGCTCGCGGCCCTGCTCTCGCGCGACAGCGGTTCGCGCGGCTTCAGCCGTGGCGCGCTGGAGAATAGCGAGGGCTTTGCCGGCTCCGACGGGCTCTTCCGCTTCAGCGCCAATGGCGCAATCGAACGCGGCCTCGCCATCATCGAAGTGCGCCCGAACGAAACCCGCGTCCTCGAAGCCGCGCCACGCCGCTTCACGCGCAGCGGCACTTAGACCGCAAGCTCCGCCGCGATCGTGTTGGCGATCAAACGCCCGGCCTGTGTCAGCCGGATGCGCGCGCCGTCATGGACGATGAAACCTTGCTGTTCGAGCCAAGCGACGGCGTCCGCGTTGAAAGGCCGCCCACGCAGCGCCGCGAAGCGGTCAGCGTCGACGCCTTCGTGCGTGCGTAAGCCCATGATCAGCAGCTCATCGGCCGCTTCTTCGTCGGTCAACCGCGCTTCCGTGATCCAGCCAACGCCATTTTCCCGCACCGCATCGATGTAGTCGGCGGGGCGGCGTTGTGCTTCCAGCGCGACGCGGGCGCGATCGTGCGTGACACGCCCATGCGCGCCGGGGCCAACACCGATCCAATCGCCGCTGCGCCAATAGATCAAATTGTGCCGCGCTTGCGCTGCCGGTCCGCGCGCGTGGTTGGAGATTTCATACGCGGAGAAGCCCGCCGCTTCGCACACCTCTTGCGTTAGCTCGTAGAGCGTCGCCGCCGCTTCTTGATCCGGCGGCGTGAGTTGCCCACGCGCGACGCGGCGCGCGAATGCTGTCTCCGCTTCTATGGTCAGCTGATAAAGCGAGACATGCTCTACCGGCAGCTTCAGCGCTTGCTCAAGCTCGGCGCGCCAAGCCTCGGCGCTCTGCCCTTCCCGCGCATAAATGAGATCGAGCGAAACGCGCTGGCCCGTCGCGGCGGCGGCTTCGATCGCGCGCAGGGCGGAAGCAGAGTCATGACAGCGGCCGAGCGCCTTCAGCGCATCATCATCGAACGCTTGCGCGCCAATGGAAAAGCGATTGACGCCCGCCGCTGCTTGCTCAGCAAACAGAGCCACATCCTCCGGGTTCGCTTCCAGCGTGATCTCACAATCGGCGGCAAGGCCAAACGTACAGCGCGCCGCGTCGATCAAGCGCGCAACCTCATCGCCACGCAGCAAGGACGGTGTGCCGCCGCCTAGAAAAAGACTTTGCGCGTTGCGCTGCGTGTAGCGCTTCGCGTGCGTGGCGAGATCCGCTTCGATCGCGTCGATCAGCGGCGCATTGCTGGCGCCGCGCGCGCGATAGACGTTGAAATCGCAATACGGACAGATGGCCGCGCAATACGGCCAATGCACATAGATGCCGAGTTCGTTCATGCCAAAGCGGCGAGCAATTGCTCAAAGGCGCGCGCGCGATGCGTCAGCGGCAGCTTTTCCTCGTGCGTCATCTCGCCGAACGTGCACGACCGGCCGTTGGCGAGGAAGATCGGGTCGTAGCCGAAGCCCTTCTCGCCGCGCGGCGGCCACACGATCGTCCCGCGCGCCTCGCCCTCGAACACGCGCGTCGCCTTACCCGGCACAGCCAGCGCCAAAGCACAAACGAAGCGCGCCGAGAGATCGGTCGCGCCTTTCTCCGTTAGTTCGCGCCAGACGCGCTCCATGGCAGCGCGGAAATCCTTGTCCGGCCCCGCCCAACGCGCCGAATAGACGCCAGGGTCGCCGCCTAGCGCGAACACCTCCAACCCGGAATCATCCGAAAGCGCCGGCAGGCCTGACGCATTGGCGGCAGCCTCGGCTTTCAGCCGCGCATTGCCGGAAAAGGTGGTCTCCGTCTCTTCCGGCTCGGGCAGGCCCAACGCCCCGGCCGACACCGCCTCCACCCCCAAGGGGGCCAGCAGCGAGCCGATTTCGCGGACTTTTCCAGAATTATGGCTCGCCACCACGAGGCGGCCGGTCAAAAGCGGCATGCGTGACACTTGTTTGACTATCCCAATGCTGGTCTATATCGTTTATCAATAAACTCCTGGCATGATGCCAGCCAGAGGTCCTGTTTCTCATGAAAGCGCTCGGCAAAGGCTCCATCGCGGCGATCGTCGAGGCTGGTCTCGGCATCACCCGGATCGTGCTCTGGGCGCTGATCGGGCTCTGGGCCGCGGCCTTTCTGGCTTACCTAGCTTTCGTCGGCCTGATCAGCACGGGCGCGCTCAATCCCTCGCTCGCCGAACTCGGCAATGGCCAGAACCTGCATATCCGCATCCTCGGCAGCGACGGCGCCGCGATCGACAACGTGCAGTGGACCGACTGGCACTTGATCGTTCCGGCTTTGCTCATCGCCGGCGTCGGCATTGGCGGCGCGCTGATCATCGTCACGCAGCTGCGCCTTATGTTTCTCAGCTTCCGCTCCGGCGAGCCGTTCCGGCGCGAGAACGCCAACCATTTGCGCGTCATCTGGATCACTATGGTGGCGATCGAACTCTCGCGTTACGTGCTGATGGGGCTGACGGCCGCGCTGCTCTACCAAGTGCAAGATCCGTCGGTGAGCGCGATTTCGCTTTCCCTCGATGGCGAACGGCTCTCGACGTGGGGCTCGATTCTGATTCTGATCGTGCTGGCTGAGGTCTTCCGCGAAGGCGCGCGCCTCAAGGAAGAGCAGGAGCTGACGATCTGATGGCGATCCGCGTCACCCTCGACCGCATCTTGCTGGAACGACGCATGTCGCTCACCGATCTGAGCGAACGCGTCGGCGTGACGCTCGCCAATCTCTCGATCCTGAAAACCGGCAAAGCCAAAGCGATCCGGTTTTCGACGCTGAACCCGGCGAATTGCTGAGCTATGAGCCGAGCGAAAGCGACGTCGTGGAAGAAGCCGCCGACAAAGCGGCCGAATAGCTAGGCCGGCGCGCCGATCTCCAAACGGAATCCTTCGAGCTCTTCGTCGGCCAAATCTGCAGCCCAGATGTAATCGGCCTCGCCGAACAGCGCGAGCTGCCGCCCGCCCGCATCGAACACGTAACCGACATCAACGCGGTAGGGATCGGTCATCGCCAAGCGGCGGGGGTTCGCAAGCGTCGCGCCAATCGCCCATGGCAGATCAATATCCTCGCTCGTCCAATCGCGCGCGATGGCGGCGTAGATTTCCGGCTCTTCGCTGCGCAGATGGCCGTACGCCGCCTCGAGCAGCGTCCCCTCCCCGATACGAATGTCTGTCGCGGCTTCGATGCCGATATCGATGTGAAACACGCGGCCATCGGCGAACGTGATCTCGATCGGATCGTCGCCTTCGAACGGCGCGTGGCCGACGCGCACAATGCGCGCGATCGGGCCGGCATCGGTGAGAGCCCCTATGCTCACGCGACCGCTTTGCGTTGCAATTCAAACAACGTCACGCAACCCAGTTTCGCCAGGCGCATGAGCTCGGCAAGTTCCTCGTCGCTGAACGGGCGTTTCTCGCCAGTGGCTTGAATTTCGATCAAGCGGCCATCGCCGGCCATGACGAAATTGCAGTCGACTTCGGCGTTGGAATCTTCGGCATAGTCAATGTCGAGCACGCCGGCGCCTTCGAACACACCGCACGAAATCGCTGCGACTTGGCCGGTGATCGGGTTTTCCTTGATCACTTTTTCTTCGAGCAAATACTTGCACGCCTTCGACAGCGCGACCCATGCGCCGGTGATCGCCGCGGTGCGCGTGCCGCCATCGGCTTGGATGACATCGCAATCGATGGTGATGGTGCGGTCGCCCAACAGCTTCGTGTCCACGACAGAGCGCAAGCTGCGCCCGATCAGGCGCTGAATTTCCTGCGTGCGGCCAGATTGTTTGCCTTGCGCGGCTTCGCGGCGTCCGCGCGTGTGCGTGGCGCGCGGCAACATGCCGTATTCGCCCGTCACCCAACCGCGCCCTTGGCCCTTCAGCCAACCCGGCACGCCCTGCTCCACGCTCGCGGTGCAGAGCACGTGCGTTTGCCCGAACTTGGCCAGGCACGAGCCCTCGGCGTAGCGAGACACAGCCGTCTCAAGCGAAATCTCGCGCAATTGATCAGGCGCGCGGCCAGTGGGGCGCATTTAAGTCTCCAAAATCTGCGCGAGAGCCATGACCGATCGCGACGCGCGCGTCTAGGCGCTCAGCCGGCGCAGCGCAGAGTGAGCCGCCGGGCGCGCCGATCGACGCTGATCGAAGCGCACGTCGACAGCGCGTCGCGCCCGAGTGTCACGTTCGGCGGCGGCGGGTCCTCTGCTTCAGCTGAGACCACCACCGCGTCATCCTCCGTGGCCCCCAAGAGCGGCGCGTTGGTGCGGGCGTAAGCCGGGCCAAGCGCCAATCCCTCGACAGTGAGCGCCGTTTGCACCGGTTGCATCATGGTCGAAAGACCGAGGATGAGTTGGATTTGCGCAACATCGCCGACCGACGTGATCGCGCCGCTATGATCGAAGAGGCGCGCCGCGGAGCGATTGAACACACTGGCGCGGTTGCCCGGATCGAACTGCACGAGCAACTCTTGGCCGCCAACTTGCGCGCGCACTTCCCAGTCGTCGGCGTCTTCAAGCGGAAACACGATGTCGCGCGCATTGGCCGGCTCAGGGCCAAGACGGATGGTGACGACATCGTACGGCAGTGCGCCGGGGCCGATGACGCCGTCGGCGCGGGTAGAAACCGGGGCCGGGAAAACGCCACTGAACGCGCGCGTCCCTTCCTCACCGCCGAACACGACGCGCGGTCGCGCGATGCGGCCGCGCAGCGTCGCGTCGCTGCCTTCAAT
>QBMO01000045.1:17686-19363 GCA_003242075.1 Alphaproteobacteria bacterium | reverse complement strand
TTCAATGCCGATGCGAATTCCGGCCAGCGGCAAGCGCCGCACCCGCAGCCGTTCCGCCGCCGCAGTGCTCAGCGCCAGCCCGCGCGGAAAACGCAGATCGACCTCAAGACGCACCGCCCGCCCGTTGATCTCGGCGTCAACGACAGGAACGGGCTCGGCATCGAGCGTCAGCACGCGCTGTGCGTGGGCGGGCGCCGCAAACGCCACCAAAGCCGCCAAAGCCAGAAACAGCCGCCGCATCATCGCCCCCACCTTGCTCGACCTCATATCGAATTACGATAAAGGCAAAAGGACGGCATAGGACTTTATCCTTTTGTTAGGGCAAGTTAGGGGCCTTTAACCTAACTTTACACGCGATAGGAAAGTTCGCTCGTGTTTGGCCGACTCGCCCTAAACCGGCTCCATAGCTCATTATAGGATAGTTTGGCCGTATAGGCCTAACATAACCAAACAAACTTATGAAAGCCACCCTCAATCCCTATAATCCCGGTGCCGGGGTCCCTCCTCCCGAACTGGCGGGGCGTGACGAGCTGATCGAGCACGCGCGCGTCGCTGTGGTGCGCGCCAAGGCTGGGCGGCCGGCGAAGAGCTCGATCATGCTGGGGCTGCGCGGCGTCGGCAAAACCGTGCTGCTCAACCACTTTGAAGCGATCGCCGAAGACGAAGGCTGCCAGACCGCGCTGCTCGAAATCGATCCTGACAAGCCGCTGGCGCACCAGCTTGCGCCGCAGCTGCAACACATCCTGCATCGGCTCGACCGCATGAAGAAAGCCGGCGCCGACGTGCAGAAGGCGTTCGGCTCGCTGCGCTCGGTTGCGGCGATGTTCAAAGCTACGGTGGGCGACGTCGATTTCAGCTTCGCCGCACCCGCCGCCACCGGCGATCTCGCCGTCGATCTGACCGACCTTTTCATCGCCATCGCCGAAGCCGCCAAGAAGCGCGACACCGCCATCGTGCTGCTGATCGACGAAATTCAGTACATTCAGAAGGGCGATCTCTCGGCGCTGATCATGGCGCTGCACAAGATTTCGCAACGCCAGCTGCCGCTGCTGATGTTCGGCGCCGGCTTGCCGCAGCTCGCCAAGCTTGCGGGCGATGCGAAATCCTATGCCGAGCGGCTGTTCGACTATCCGCCGATCGGGCCGCTGTCCGACGAAGGCGCGCGCCAGGCGCTGGCCAGCCCGGCCGAGCGCGAGAAGGTGAAGTACGCGCCCGACGCACTCGCTTTCGTGGTCGAGCAAACCGGCCGCTATCCATTCTTCTTGCAAGTATGGGGTCAGCATTGCTGGGAGGCGGCGGCGAAATCGCCGATCACTTTGGCCGACGCCAAGACCGCCAGTATCGCAGCGACCGCCGCCCTCGACGAAGGCATTTTCAAAGTGCGCCTGGCGAGGCTCACCGAACGCCAGAAAGCCTATGCCCGCGCGATGGCTGAGTTCGGCCCCGAGCCGGTCAATTCATCCGATGTCGCCAACGCGCTTAATTTGAGCTTGAGCCAAGCGGCGCCGATCCGCGACGAACTGATCAAGAAAGGCATGGCCTATTCGCCCGAGCGCGGCCTGATCGGCTTTACGGTTCCGAAGTTCGACGACTATTTGCGGCGTATGCCTGCGTCTAAACCGGCCAAGCGCACGGCCAAGAGCTAGCCATGCTTGCACCCACCGCCCTGTTCTCTAC
>QBMO01000045.1:10083-17637 GCA_003242075.1 Alphaproteobacteria bacterium | reverse complement strand
CCGGCGAGCCGGTCGGTTCGCGGACGCTGTCGCGGTTGGGTGGCGTGACGCTTTCGCCGGCCTCGATCCGCAACACCATGGCCGATCTCGTCGGCCTCGGCCTGCTCGAAGCGCCGCACGCCATGGCTGGCCGCCGGCCAACACAGATCGGCTTGCGCTTCTTCGTCGATAGCTTGCTGCAATTGGGCGATCTGCCGGACGACGAAAAGCGCGAGATCGATGCGCGCATCGGCAGCGCCGGCGCCAATCCGCAAGAGGTGCTTGGCGCGGCGTCGGAATTGCTCTCAGGCCTCGCTGGCGGCGCGGGACTTGTCGTGACGCCCGAGCGCGACGCGCCGGTGCGCCATGCCGAGATCGTCGCGATCGGGCCGCGTCAGGCGCTGCTCGTCTTGGTGTTCGAAGACAACCAGATCGAAAACCGCGTGCTCGCCACCCCGGCCGACATGCCGGCCAGCGCGCTGGCGGAAGCGGCGAACTATCTGAACGCCCGCTTCAAGGGCCGCACCCTAAACGAAGCGCGCGCTGCGGCGACCGAAGCCTTGGCCCGCGACCGCGCCGAACTCGATCAAGCCGCGGCGAAGCTCATTCAAAGCGGGCTGGTGGAGTGGTCTGGCGAAGACCCGACACTCGGCCGGGCGCTGATCGTGCGCGGGCGCGGGAACCTGCTCGGCGACACCCAAGCGGTCGACGATCTGGAACGCGCACGCCGCCTATTCGACGACCTGGAAAAGACCAAGGATCTCATCCAGGTGCTCGATTTGGCCAAGGCTGGCGAGGCGGTGCGAGTCTTCATCGGCTCTGAAAACTCACTGTTTTCTCTCTCGGGGTCGAGTTTGATCGTCGCGCCCTATATGAACGCCGAGCGGAAGGTCGTCGGCGCGCTTGGCGTGATCGGCCCGACCCGTTTGAATTATGCCCGGGTGATCCCGGTGGTGGATTACACAGCCCGCGTTGTCGGCCGAGTGCTCGACGGTCGCGGGTCAGATCGCTGAACGAGGAAAATGATGTCGGACGAAACCAACATTCAGCCCGAAGCCGCGCCGGAGGCGACCCCGGCGCCAGATATCGCCGCCCTGGAAGCCGATCTCGCCAAAGCGCGTGACGAAATGCTGCGCGCGCTGGCGGAAGCCGAGAACACCCGCCGCCGCGCCGAGCGCCAAGCGACGGAAGCCCGCGTCTACGCCATCGACCGCTTCGCTGGCGACCTGTTGCCGGTTGCCGATTCACTCGGCCGCGCGCTGCAGGCGGCGCCGCGCGACACGACTGACGAGGCGTTGCGCAACATCATCACCGGCCTCGAACTGACCGAGCGCACCCTGCTCGACGTCTTCGCGCGCCACGGCTTGAAGCAAGTCGGCGCCAAGGGCGACGCCTTCGATCCGAATCTGCACCAAGCGGTAGCGCAAGCGCCGTCGGACCAGCCCGCCGGCAAGGTCGCTGAGGTGATGCAGCCCGGTTATGTGCTCGGCGAACGTACGCTGCGCGCGGCGATGGTGCTGGTCTCGGCCGGCCCGGCCAACGCCGGCAGCACCGCCAGCGTGGACATCAAAGTCTAGCTATCCACAGCATCGACGGGGCTATGCGGCGTTGCGGGGTAACCGACGCCGTTCCGCCCCAATCCGGCTTTGCCTCGAACATGAATGATCGTTAACCATAGCGACGAACGCTGTTCGCCGTGGTTCAAAGCGGCGGTTCAGATTCGAGGGGAGACAGCAGAATGCGCGGGAAATTGTTTTTTGGCGCGGCTACGGCCGCTTTGCTCATGTTCGCGCCAGCCGCGCTTGCACAAACCGCCGACCAGCCCGGCGACTCCAGCACGACAGCCCGCTTTAGCGGCGACGCTGTCGAAGGCGAGATCACGGCCGGCGACGTCGATTGGTATCGCATGCAAGTGCAGCAGGGCCAGCGTTACAGCTTTACGCTCGATGGCGTCACCGACGCGCAAGGCGCAACGCTCGATCCGATGCTTGCGATCTATGACGCCAGCGGCAATCAGCTCGCCTTCAATGACGACGCCAACATGTCGCTGAACGCCGCCCTCAGCTACGCGCCGCAGCAGAGCGGCGAAGTGTTCGTCGAAGCGCGCGCCTACGGCGAAGACGGCACGGGCCGCTATCGCCTGAGCGCGACCTCCGCGCCGATCCCGCCGGACGACGCTGGCAACGATACCGGCACACGCGCGCGCATCACGGCCGGTCGCACGGTCAACGGTCAGATCGAGTATGAGGGCGATGTCGACGTTTATCGCCTCTCGGCCCGCACCGGCACGCGCTACAGCATCACGCTGACCGGCGCCGGCGCTTCAGCGCTCGGCGATCCCCTGCTGCGCGTTCTCGATCGCGACGGCAACGAACTGGCGGTGAACGACGATGACGGCGAGAGCTTAAACTCCGCCCTCGAGTTTACACCGGAATCCAACGGCGATGTGTTCGTCGAAGCCCGCGCTTTCGCTGACGCTTATGCCGGCGGCTACGCGCTGGCGATCGCATCGGCGCGCGCGCCAACAGATCGCCTCTCGGCCGACCGCAACACGCGCGGCCGGCTCAATGTTGGCGGCGAAGTCAGCGATGTCATCGACCCCGTCACCGACAAGGATTGGTATCGCATCCGCCTGGAAGCCGGCCAATCCTATCGCTTCACCTTGAACAGCAGCGGCGACAATCCGCTGGCCGATCCCTACCTCGCGCTGATGAACGCCGCTGGCGAAGAAGTGGCGATGGACGATGACGGCGGCGAAGGCTTCAACTCGTATCTCGAGTTCACCGCGCCAACGACCGGCAATTACTTCCTCGCCGCGCAATCGTTCGCCGGCGGCTCGGCCGGCGGTTACACGCTCGCCGCGCGCGCAGGCGACGTGCCAAGCGACGCTTCGACCGATGCCTCGCTGAGCGCCGAAGGCGATTATCGAGAAGGCATTCTCTCGCCCGCTGGCGATCGCGACTGGTTTGCGATCACGCTCGCCGAAGGCCAAGGCGTGCGCATCGGCGTCAACACGCTGGAAGGCGCCGAAGGACTCGCCGACCCATACCTCATCGTTTACGGCCCCGACGGCGCCGAAGTGCTGCGTGACGATGACGGCGGCGACGGCCTCAACGCCTGGAGCGAATTCCAGGCCGCAACCGGTGGCGTTTATCATCTCGAAGTGCGCGGCTTCACCGACGATTCAGCCGGCCGCTACGCGGTTATGGTGACCGCCGGCGAAATCGGCGGCTCGCCGGACATGGCCGAGTATCTAACGCCCGGTTCTGAAGCCCGCGTCGCGACCATCGGCACGCCGGGCGATGTCGACTGGTTTGTCATCGAGATGATCGAGGGCCGCCCCTATCGCATCAATCTCGACGGCGTCGAAGGCGGCCTCACCGATCCCCTTCTCGTGCTCTACGATCAGACCGGCCAGGAAATCGCGCGCGATGATGACGGCGGGCCCGGGCTCAACTCTTACCTGACCTTCGTCTCACCAACCGGTGGCCCGTACTTCGCCGCGGCCTCTTCCTATGACGGCCAAAGCACCGGCCAGTATTCGTTGCGCGTCACCGACACCGACGTACCGGGCCACGTCTACACCGACGAAATGCTCGACCAAGTCGGCGATGAGCGGATCGGACGCATCGAGATCGAAGGCGACACCGACACGTTCCGCGTCGATCTGGAAGGCGGCGTGGCCTACACGATCGAAGTGCGCGGCCACGGCGATCGTCCGCTCGCGGACCCGTTCCTCGCCATCGTCAATGAGGAAAACAACCGCCTCACCAGCGATGACGATAGCGGCCCCGGCATGGATGCGCGCCTGCGGTTCACGCCGGAAAACTCCGGCGCATACTTCCTTCAGGCGAGCGGCCTTGGCGGCTCGACCGGCTGGTATCAAATAACGATCGCGCGTCAGTAGGCGAAAGCCGGGGGACGCATGCGGGATGCGGCGGCGCTGGCAAGAGCGCCGCCGCTTTTCGTTTCTGGCTTACGAAATCCCGGACGTGCGCTCGCCGCCCTGACGTTCCAGCATCCAGCCCGGATATTCTGGCTTCAACTTCGACACGTCGTCGAGCTTCGCTACGTCCTCCGCGGAAAGCTCGACCGCCGTCGCCGCGATATTGTCGCTGAGCTGCTGCTCGTTCTTGGCGCCGATGATGACGCTAGTGACGTGCTTCTTATGCAGCAGCCACGCGAGCGCGACTTGCGCGACGCTCGCGTTCTTCGCATCGCCGATCGCCTTCATCACATCGATGATGTCGTAGGCTTTCTCTTTATCAACCGGCGGGAAGTCGAACGCGATGCGGCGCGCGCCGTCGCTCGGCGCGCTATCGCGCGTGAACTTGCCGGAGAGGAAGCCGCCAGCGAGCGGGCTCCACGGCAGGATCGCCAGCTCTTGATCCAAAGCCAGCGGCGCGATTTCGCGTTCGAGATCGCGTCCGGCGATTGAGTAGTACATCTGCAGCGATTCAAACCGCGCCAGGCCACTCCGTTCAGAGACGCCCAGCGCCTTGGCGATCTGCCATGCGGCGAAGTTGCAGAGGCCAATATAGCGCACGCGGCCCGAGCGCACGACTTCGTCGAGCGCTTCCAGCGTCTCTTCGAGCGGCGTCAGCGGATCGAAGGCGTGGACTTGATAGAGATCGACATAGTCGAGCTGCAAACGCTCGAGGCTTTCATCGATGGCGTGGAACACGTGCTTGCGCGAAAGGCCCCAGAGATTGGTGTTCTTGGCGCGGCGTTGCGCTTCCGGCGTATCCGGCGCGCCATAGGCGCCCATGCGGCCGAAGAGCTTGGTGGCGATCACCAATTCGTCGCGCGGCAAATCCTTGATCGCCTGCCCTGTCACCGTCTCGGAGAGGCCGTTCGAGTAAACGTCAGCTGTGTCGAGGAAGGTGACGCCTTTATCGAAGGCGCTTTTGACCAGCTTGGTCACCGTCTCCTGCTCCAGTGCGCCGATAACTTTCCAGAAGCCGTCGCCGCCGAAGGTCATGGTGCCGAGGCAGATTTCAGAAACAGCAAGGCCGGTGCGGCCGAGTTTGCGATAGCGCATGCTCAATCCTTCGGGCCGAGGCCCTCTTTTGCGTTAGTGACAAAGCGAGTCCGGCTCGTGGCTCGGCGCGCGCGGATACGCGCGTTTGCGAGATGGGAATTCAGGAACCAAGATCGGAAAAGCCGCGCGGTTTCCCGGCGCGGCTTCTAGTGTGTAGCACACAAACCCGATTTTGGCAATGTTACGCGACGCCGTGGCGGCGAAACCAAGCCAACGCACGCGCCCAACCATCGGCCGCAGCCTCGGCATTGTAGCTCTGGCGATAATCGGCGTGAAAGCCGTGCTGCACGCCCGGATAGACGATGATTTCTGACGGCCGGTTCGCCGCGACCAGCGCCGCGCGGAAACGCTCAACGCCTTCCAGCGGGATGCCGTTATCTTGCTCCGCATAAAGCCCGAGCACTGGCGCTTCGATGTCGGCGGCGACATCGAGCGGCCATGGCCGCTCCTCCTCCGCGCCCCACGAACCCGGCGCCGGGCGCACCACGCGCCCGTACCACGCAACACCCGCCTTGATGTGCGTGAGATGCGCCGCCGCCATCCACACCACCGTGCCGCCCCAGCAAAAGCCGGTGATGCCGATGTCGCCATTGGTGAAACGCTGCGCGCGCAGCCAATCGATCGCGCCGCTGGTGTCGCCCATGACTTGCTCGTAGCCAGCGGTCGCGACGATCTCGCGGATTTGCGCGAACTCCGTCATTGGCGCGGGATCGCCGGCACGATCGAAATAGTCCGGCGCAATGGCGACATAACCTTCACGCGCAAAGCGGCGACAGACGTCCTTGATGTAATCGTGGATGCCGAAAATCTCGTTGACGACGATGATCGCGCCATGACGCGCGCGGCCTGATGGGCGCGCAACGTAAGCGGGCAGCGCATAACCGTTGAACCCGTTGATGTGGACGTCTTCGGTTATCAGTTCGTCGCTCGGTGTGGTCACAGGGCTGGCGCATGACGAAACCGCTGCCGTTGCGTAGCCGGCAAAGAAAAGCGACGCCGCGACGTTGCGGCGGGTCGGCGGGAAATTGCCCTCGGGCGTGTCCAGTCTCATGCGCGTCTCCCTCTGCTCGGATCGCGCCGCGCGCGCGTCCCCTTGCGCGTGATTTGGGGCGGGAGCAGTCTGAAGGCCAGAAAAAATCTCGGGGGAGATATCCATGCGCCTTTCCGGTCTCGCCGCCTTCGCGGCTGCGATAGCAATTGCAGGCCCGGCCTTTGCCGCAGCGCCCCTGCCCTTCGATCCAGAGCAAGCCACCCGCGCCTGGCTTGACACCATGGGCGCCGAAGCGACGGCGCGTTCGGACGCCTATTTCGAGGGCGGCTACATCATCGACTTCGCCGGCACGATTTTATCGGTGCTGGTGGCCGGCTTGCTGCTTGTGCTCGGCTGGGCGCGCGGCGTGCGCAGCTGGCTTGAGCGCACCGTCAAGTGGTTTCCGCTCGTCGCTTTCGGCACGTCGTTTTTCTACATCCTCGTCTCGACGCTGATCACCTTCCCGTTCAGCTATTATGTCGGCTTCGTCCGCGAGCATCGTTACGATCTCTCGACGCAGACATTGCCGCAATGGCTGGGCGAGCAAGGCATCGGCTTTGCCATGGCGCTGATCATCGGCTCGCTCTTCTTGACCGTGCTCTACGTGATCGTGCGCATTGCGAAAAACACGTGGTGGGTATGGGGCTCGGTGGTGACGATCGCCTTCGCGGCGTTCATCTCCATGCTCTACCCCGTACTGATCGCTCCGCGCTTCAACGAGTATGTGCCGATGGAGCGAGGCGAGTTGCGCGACTCGATCCTTGCGATGGCGCAAGCCAATGGCGTGCCCGCGACCGACGTCATGGTCTATGACCGCTCGCGGCAAACCAGCTCGATCAGCGCCAATGTCTCCGGCTTCGGCCCGACGACGCGCATCTCACTCGCCGACACACTGCTCGAACGCGGCAGCCCGGAAGCGGTGCGCGCCGTGATGGGCCACGAGATCGGCCACTATGTGTTGCGGCACAACATCTCCGGCCTGCTGCTGAACGCCATGATCATCCTGTTCAGCTTTGCGTCGGTGCATTTCCTTTTCCGCGCGCTCGCAAAGAATGAACGCTGGGGCATACGCGACATCGCCGATCCCGCCGGTTTGCCGCTGATCATGGGCTTGCTCGCCGTCATCGGCCTCGTCACCAGCCCGATGCAGCGCAATCTCACGCGCTTCAACGAATTGCAGGCCGACATGTTCGGCTTGAACGCGGCGCGCGAGCCGGATGGCTTCGCAGAAGCGGCGATCCTGCTCAGCGAATATCGCAAGATGGAGCCTTCGCCGATCGAGGAGATCATCTTCTACACGCACCCATCCGGCTGGAATCGCGTGCACAATGCGATGGTGTGGAAGGCGCATGAAATCGCCGCGGGCCGTCACCCCGCCTCCGCCGGCGGCCCGCCGCCAGGCTGGATCCCGGATTTCGTGCGCAACCGCCAAAGCGATGCGGCAACGCCCGCAGAGCCGACGCCCGCGCCGGAGCCAGAAGCGCCCGCTAACGCGGAACCGTCA
>QBMO01000045.1:0-10073 GCA_003242075.1 Alphaproteobacteria bacterium | reverse complement strand
ACCCGCCCCCCGCCGCACCGTGAGATTGATCCGGCCGCCTTTCGGCAACAGCCGAGAGGTGCCGGGCAATATCCGATCGACGCCGTGATAGGCGCGCCGGCTCGAGCCGCCGAGCATGCACACATCGCCCGAGGCAAGGCGCACGCTGCGCGTCGGGTCCGAGCGCAGCACGCCGCCGATGCGAAACACGGCCGTGTCGCCGAGCGAGATCGAGAGCACCGGCGCGTCCCAATCTTCTTCGTCGCTATCGACGTGCAGGCCCATGCGCGCGTCGCCTTCATAGAGATTGACCAGACACGCTTCGGGATCAGCGGCGTAGCCGGAATGCTTGCGCCACAGCTCAAGCACCATCTCTGGCATCGCCGGCCACGGTTTGCCGGTGTCGGGATGCGTCTCCTGATAGCGGTAGCCGCGCTCCTTATCGGTGACCCAGCCGAGCGCGCCGAAATTGGTCATCCGCACGCTCAACGGCGCGCCGGATTTCGGCATGCGCGGCGTATAAAGCGGCCCTCCCCGCATGCGCGCGAACACCTCGTCGCGCAGGGCTTCTTGTGCGGCGCGGTCCAACAGGCCGGGCCACAACCGGAAGCCGTCGAGATCGCCAGTTGGCCGGGTCATGGTCACTGCCTATCTAGGCATTCGGTTTCTTTTTTGTTCCGCCCCACGATCAGCCGCCGTCTATTCCCCTGCGACGAATGCGGATAGTCGCTCCGAAGAGGCTTGCACGTTTAGGGGGATACACCACATGAACCCCGAAACGAACGCGGTCCGGAGCTTGAGGGGGCAACGGGCCGTTCAACATTTGAACTAGCAATGCAGGACGCGTACTTCGGGGACGCCTTCGAGGGTCCGTAAACCGGAAGCGCGCCGCTGAAAGGATTGAGGACGGATAAGATGGCTAAAGTGATCGGCATCGACCTCGGCACGACCAATTCGTGCGTCGCTGTGATGGAAGGCGGCCAACCGAAGGTCATCGTCAACGCCGAGGGTTCAAACACCACCCCGTCGGTGGTTGCATTCACCGAAAGCGGCGAGCGCCTGATCGGCGTGCAGGCCGCGCGCCAAGCGATCACCAACCCGACGCACACCTACTACGCCGTGAAGCGCCTGATCGGCCGCTCGTTCGACGATCCGATCACCAAGAAAGACATGGACATCGTCCCCTACAAGATCGTGCGCGCGCCGAATGGCGATGCTTGGATCGAGGGCCGCGATAAGAAATATTCGCCGTCGGAAATCTCCGCCTTCGTTCTGCAAAAGATGAAGCAGACGGCGGAAGATTATCTCGGTGAGCCGGTGACGCAGGCCGTCATCACGGTTCCCGCCTATTTCAACGACGCCCAGCGCCAAGCCACCAAGGACGCCGGCAAGATCGCCGGTCTCGAAGTGCTGCGCATCATCAACGAACCGACGGCGGCCGCCCTCGCCTACGGCCTCGATAAGGTCGGCGAGAACAAAACCATCGCCGTCTATGACCTCGGCGGCGGCACCTTCGACGTCTCGATCCTCGAAATCGGCGACGGCGTATTCGAAGTGCGCTCCACCAGCGGCGACACTTTCCTCGGCGGTGAAGACTTCGACATCCGCATCCTGAATTACCTGGCCGACGAGTTCAAAAAGCAGAACGGCGTCGATCTCCGCCAAGACAAGCTCGCACTGCAGCGGCTGAAGGAAGTCGCCGAGCAAGCCAAGAAAGAGCTCTCCTCGCGCACCGAGTTCGACGTCTCGATCCCGTTCATCAGCATGGACGGCAACCGCAACCCGCTTCACCTCAACATGAAGCTGACGCGCGCCAAGTTCGAAAGCCTGGTCGACGATCTGGTCCAGCGTACGCTTGGCCCCTGCAAGGCAGCCCTCAAGGACGCCGGCCTTTCGGCGAGCGACATCAAGGAAGTCGTTCTCGTCGGCGGCATGACGCGCATGCCGAAGGTGCAGCAGATCGTCAAAGAATTCTTCGGCCGCGAGCCGCACAAGGGCGTCAATCCTGACGAAGTCGTCGCTGTCGGCGCCGCCGTTCAGGCCGGCGTTCTGCAAGGCGACGTCAAAGACGTCGTGCTGCTCGACGTCACGCCGCTCTCGCTCGGCATCGAAACTTTGGGTGGCGTGTTCACGCGCCTGATCGAGCGCAACACCACGATCCCGACCAAGAAGAGCCAAATTTTCTCGACCGCCGAAGACAACCAACAAGCGGTGACCATCCGCGTGTTCCAAGGCGAGCGCGAAATGGCGGCCGACAACAAGCTGCAAGGCCAGTTCGATCTGACCGGCATCCCGCCCTCCCCGCGCGGCATGCCGCAGATCGAAGTGACGTTCGACATCGACGCCAACGGCATCGTCTCGGTCGGCGCCAAGGATAAGGCGACCAACAAAGAGCAGAGCATGCGCATCCAGCCGTCGGGCGGTCTCTCCGACGACGACATCAAGCGCATGGTCAAGGAAGCGGAAGAGCACGCTGGCGAAGACAAAGCCCGTCGCGAGTTGGCGGAAGCGAAGAACCAAGGCGAAGCCCTGGTCCACGCCACCGAAAAACAGCTCCAGGAAAACGGCGACAAAATCCCGGCCGGCGACAAGCAAGCCATCGAAGCGGCGTCCGCCGATTTAAAGAAGGCGCTTGAGACAGACAACACCAGCGACATCGCCGCCAAGACGCAAGCGCTCGTGCAAGCGTCGATGAAGATCGGCGAAGCCCTCTATGGCGGCGCTGGCGGCCCGGGCTCAGGCTCTGAAGGCGGCCCAGACCAAGAAGGTGTCGTCGACGCCGACTTCGAAGAAGTCGACGGCGACAACAAGCGCAGCGCTTAAGCCACCACAATCGAGGTTGAGCGATGCGGCGGTGCGTTTTTCAAACTGACATGAGGCGGCGCGACTCCTTGCGAGGCGGCCGCCTCTTTCTCATCTCGGTGAAGTCATGAGCACCGGGCGCGATTATTACGAGATTCTGGGCGTCCCGCGCGATGCGGACGCGGCTGCGATCAAGTCCGCGTTCCGCAAGCTCGCCATGAAGCTGCATCCGGATCAAAATCCGGGCTGCAAAGTCTCCGAGGATAAGTTCAAGGAAATCGGCGAAGCCTATTCAGTGCTCTCCGATCCCGAGAAGCGCGCCGTGTACGATCGCGTCGGCCATGCCGGCTATCAAAGCAGCGGCGGCGGCCAAGGTCCGTTCGGCGCTGGCGGCTCGGCTGATTTCTCCGATCTCTTCAACGAGATTTTCGGCGGCGGCTTCGAGGAGATGTTCTCGCGCGGCGGCAGAGGCGGTCCGCGCAACGGCCCGCAACGCGGCGCCGATCTCCGCTACGATGTCGAGATCACGCTCGAACAAGCCTTCAAAGGCATGGAGCGCGAAATCGTCGTGCCGCGCGCGCAAGCCTGCGCACCATGCAGCGGCTCAGGCTCGGAAGGCAACGCGCCGCTCGAAAGCTGCCGCACCTGCAACGGCGTGGGCCAAGTACGCGCCAGCCAAGGCATGTTCCGCATCGTGCGCACCTGCCCTGCCTGTCACGGCCGCGGCCAATCGATCAAATCGCCGTGCAAGAGCTGCGGCGGACGCGGCCAAGTGCAGAAGGAGCGCACGCTCTCCGTCAAAATCCCGCCGGGCGTCGAAGACGGCACCCGCATCCGTCTCGCCGGCGAAGGCGACATGGGCGCGCGCAACGGCCCGCCCGGCGATCTCTATCTCTTCCTCTCGGTGAAGCCGCACAACCTGTTCGAGCGCGACGGCCCCGATCTCTATTGCCGCGCGCCGACGCCGATGTGCAAAGCAGCGCTCGGCGGCGAGATCGAAATCCCCACCATCGAAGGCGAGCGCGCCAAGGTGACGATCCCCGCCGGCGCGCAAACCGGCCGCCGCTTCCGCCTCAAAGGTAAGGGCATGACGCATCTGCGCGGCAAGGACCGCGGCGATCTGCATGTCGAGCTCTTGGTGGAAACGCCGGTCAATCTGAGCGCCAAGCAACGCAAACTGCTCGAAGAATTCGCCAAGGATTGCGGCGAAGAAGCCCACCCACAAACGCAGGGCTTCTTCGACAGCTTGAAGAAGTTCTTCGAAACCGCCGAAGGCCCGAGTCGGTAGAGCTTGCCAGTGCCGACAGTGCGGCTCAAAACCGGCACATGACACTTTCCATCGCCATCGCCGGCGCCGCGGGCCGCATGGGCAGCGCGATCATCCGCGCCGCTTCAACCGATCCGCGTTTCCGCATCGCCGGCGGCACCGAGCGCACAGGCTCGCACGCGCTCGGCATGGATCTGGGCGCGCTCGCCGGCGGCAGCGGCTTTGGCATCGCCGCCGCCGATAGCGTGCACGCCGCCGCCACCAGCGCCGATGTCTGGATCGATTTCACCACGCCGGAAGCCACCGTTGGCGCGCTCGAAGCTTTAGGCGGCACGCAAGTCTGTGCCGCCATCGTCGGCACCACTGGTTTCGACGCGGCGCAAGAAGCGCGCGTCACCGACACCGCCAAGCGACTCGCCATCGTGCGCTCCGGCAATTTCAGCTTGGGCGTGAACTTGCTCGCCGCACTCGTGAAGCAAGCGGCCTCGAAGCTCGGCCAAGGCTGGGATATCGAAATCGCCGAAGCGCATCACCGCCGCAAGGTCGACGCGCCGTCCGGCACCGCCCTCCTGCTCGGCGAAGCCGCCGCCGCCGGCCGCGGCAAACCGCTCAGCGAACTTCGCCTGAAGCCTCATGACGGCATCACCGGCGAACGCCCCGAGGGCGGCATCGTCGGCAATCACGACGTGGCGTTCATCTCCGAGCGCGAGATCGTCACGCTCTCGCACCACGCCATGGACCGCGCCGTGTTCGCCGATGGCGCGCTTGCGGCAGCCCTCTGGGTCGCGGACAAGCCACCCGGGCTCTACGGCATGAATGATGTGCTGGGGCTCTAAGCGCCGCGCTTGGCCCTGTGCAGCGCCGCGTCCAAGGCTTGGGCGAACGAGGCGCATTCATCAGGAGAAAGAAACGCGCCCAGTCTGATCTGCATTTTGCGCGCGCGGATGAGGACGCCCGTCCCCTCCCGCGCCACCCGCGCCCACACCGGATTGAGCACCCAATGCCGCTCCGCTCCCGACGCATCGATGCTCGCCACATGCACCTTGCCAGCCGCAACGCGCACCCGCTCCTCGGCCCGCGCGGCCCGGTAGTTCATCCGAAACGCAATATAAAGCGCCAACACATCGAGCCCGAGAAACCCCGCCACCGGAAAGGCGCCCTGCACCCAGAAGAACACCGCCACCACCGCATTGATCGCAATCACCGCTACAAACATCGCCTGGAACGCCTTCGCGCTCAGGCTGCGATGCGGCCGCAGCACGGCGTCCATATAGAGCGCGCCATCCATCATCGGCGGCGAAGGGATGCGTTCCCAGTCTGGCGTCATGCCCCTAAGACTAACGTCAACGCGCGCACCGCCAAGAGTTGAGATGCCGAAACGCCTGACCAAAGCCAAAGCCGAAGAGCTCTACGCCCGCCTCGCCCACGTGCGCCCCGACCCGCGCACGGAGCTCGAATACGTAAATCCGTTCACACTCCTCGTCGCCGTCGTCCTCTCGGCGCAGGCGACAGACAAGGGCGTCAACCGGGCGACGGCGGAGCTCTTCAAAATCGCCGACACGCCCGGGAAAATGGCCGCCCTCGGCGAAGAGCGGCTTGGCAAATACATCCAGACCATCGGTCTCTGGCGCAACAAAGCCAAGAACGTGATCGCACTTTCACAAACACTGATCGCCGAGCACCAAAGCCAAGTGCCGCGCGAACGTGAAGCGCTGGAAGCTTTACCGGGCGTTGGCCGGAAAACTGCAAACGTCGTGCTGATGGAGATCTTCGGCGAAGGCACGATCGCGGTCGACACACACGTCTTCCGCGTCGCCAACCGCACCGGCCTTGCTGACGGCAAAACGCCGGAGGCCGTCGAAGAGCAACTCATGCGCATCACGCCGAAGCATTATCTGCACGGCGCGCACCATTGGCTGATCCTGCACGGCCGCTATACGTGCATCGCGCGCAAGCCCGAGTGCCCGCGCTGCGTCATCGCCGACATCTGCCTCTATCGCGACAAAACCCGCGTAATCGCGTCAACGAAAACGCCTGCCGCCTCGGGCGCAAAGTCCAAGAAGAGGTAAGGCTCGATCGCCTCAATCTCGATCACCCGCCACTTGCCGTCATCGCCGAGCACGAGATCGATGCGCACATAAAGCAAATCCTTCGGCGAACGCGCACGCGCTGCTTCAGCCGCGTCCATCGCTTCCGGCGGCGGCGCCTCAGCGAGAAAGCGCGTCTTGCCCGGCATGTTCGCCAGCCAATCGCCGCTCTGCGGCACTTTACGGATCGCATGCGAGAACACACCGCCAAACCAGAACAGCGAGCGCTCCCCTTCCGTCTCGATCGAGCGCAGATAGGGCTGGATCATCGCCGGCCCCAGCGGCCCAGCGATCAGGTCGGCCTCGCTCCACGCATTGCGCTTCAGCCGCACCGTGCGGATCGATCCTGCACCCACTTGCGGCTTGACCACGATCTCAGCCGCGCTCAGCGCATCGAAAGCCTGCGCAACCGCGACTGCATCGGCCTTCTCAGCCCAGATCGTCTCGATCGCAGATGGGCCGAGCTCTTGCAGATAGGTCTTGCGCGCATTCCAGCGTACGATGGCGGAGGAATTGTAAACGGGCAAACCGGCGCGCTCGAACGATTCCAAAGTCGTGACGAAGAGCTCAGGCCGCTCGTGATAATCCCAGGTCGTGCGGATCACAGCGGCATCGTAGCCGCGCGTCTCAATGCCAGGCTCGTCCCAAGCGACGACGTCGAAGTCGATGCCGCGCTCCGCGCCGGCGGCGAGGATCAACTGCCGGCTCTTCTCTTCAAGAGGCGGCACGCCGCCAGGCGGGATCGTTGTTCCGCGATAGGTGCGGCAGCTCAAATACGCGACGCGCACGCTCAGCGCCGGGCCGCTGCTTCAGCGGCGCACTGGTTGAGGCTCGGCGCCCCCTCTCCCGCACGGCGCGCGCTCGGATGCGCTTGCGCCAGGCGCATCGTGTTGCGGCCATCGGCGGTAAACACCAGCAGCAGCCCGCAGCTCTGCAAGCGATATGTCAGCGCCGCGCCAGCGCCATCGCGGCGCACAACATCGGGCGCGCCAAACGCGCGCTCGATATCGGCTTGCGACGGCGCACTGGCGGTGCCGGCCGCTGCCAAAAGCTGCGCCGCGCGCGAGCTTTCGCCCGCCGAAGCAACAGGCGCCGTTGGCGACGAGGGCGCGCTAGGCGCGGCGGTCGCGCAGGCGGCGAGGAACACAAGAGCGGTGAGAGAAGCCATGAATCGCATGCGCGCGAACATGCCGCTCAAATCCGCGCGCCGCAATGCTTGCGCGCCCTTCGTTCGCCGCTTAAACGCTCGAAAGACAAGGAATTCCCATGACAAGCTCGAGCTATGACGTCGTTGCGGTCGGCAACGCCATCGTCGACATTCTGAAAGCCGTCCCCGACGCGTTTCTCGGCGAAGAGAACATCGCCAAGGGCGGCATGACGTTGATCGACGATGCGCGCGCCGATCATTTGACCGCGCGCATGGCCGATGCCGTCGTCGCCGCCGGCGGTTCCGCCGCCAACACCATGACGGGTGTCGCCAGCTTCGGCGGCAAGGCCGCCTATATCGGCAAAGTCGCGGACGACGATCTGGGCGCACGCTTCACCCAGGAGTTCCGCGCTGCCGGCGTTGCGTTCGACACGCCCGCCCGCGCCATCCCTCCCGGCACCGCCCGCTGCCTCATCGCCGTCACACCCGACGGCCAACGCTCGATGAACACCTATCTCGGCGCCTCCACCCTGCTCTCGACCGAAGACATCGACGCAGCACTCATTCAATCCGGCGAGACGCTCTTCCTCGAAGGTTATTTGTTCGACCGTGACGAAGCGAAAGCCGCGTTCGTCCGCGCCGCGGAGATCGCGCGCACGGCGGGGCGGAAAGTTGCGCTCACGCTTTCGGATCGCTTCTGCGTCGATCGCCACCGCGAGAGCTTTCAGCACCTGGTGAAAGGCCACGTCGATATTCTGTTCTCGAACGAGAGCGAAATCACCGGGCTGTACGAAAACGATGATCTCGGCGCCGCGCTCGACTCCGCGCGCAAGGTTTGCCCAACCGTGATCGTCACGCGCGGCGAAATCGGCTCGCTGATCGCCGCTGGCGACGAGACCGTGGAGGTACGGCCGATGCCCGTCACGAAGGTCGTCGACTCCACCGGCGCAGGCGATCAGTACGCGGCGGGCTTCCTGTTCGGCTTCGCACGCGGCCGCTCGCTTGCCGAATGCGGCGCGCTCGCCTCGCTGGCGGCCGGTGAAGTGATTTCCCACATGGGACCGCGGCCGGAGACCAATCTGCGCGCGCTGGCGCTTAAGAGCGGCTTTCGCGTCTAAAGAATAAAGCGCGAGAGATCGGTGTTCTTAGCAAGATCGCCGACCGCACTGCGCACCAATGCTGCATCGATCTGCACGGTTTGGCCGTTACGATCCGGCGCGGTGAAGCTGATGTCGTCGAGCAAGCGCTCCATCACCGTCTGCAGTCGCCGCGCGCCGATGTTCTCGACGCTGGAATTGACGTCCGCCGCAATACCGGCAATTGCCTCCACGGCGTCATCGCTAAACTCCAGCGTCACGCCTTCGGTTTTCAGGAGCGCGATGTACTGCTTGACCAAGCTCGCTTCAGGCTCCGTGAGAATGCGGCGAAAATCTTCGCGGGTGAGCGCCTGAAGCTCGACGCGAATCGGCAAGCGGCCCTGCAATTCGGGCAACAGGTCCGATGGTTTCGCGACGTGGAAGGCGCCTGACGCGATGAAGAGGATGTGGTCCGTCTTCACCGGGCCATGCTTGGTATTGACGATCGTGCCCTCAATCAAAGGCAACAAATCGCGCTGTACCCCTTCGCGGCTGACGTCGCCGCCGCCGGCGCGCTCCGAGCGCGAAGCGATCTTGTCGATCTCATCCAGAAACACGATGCCGTCTTCAGCGGTGATGCGTAGCGCTTCACTCACAAGTGCATCCTGATCGAGCAGCTTGTCGCTCTCCTCACGCAACAGCGGCTCATACGCTTCTTCGACAGTCATGCGCACGCGCTTGGTGCGGCGGCCGAAAGCCTTGCCGAACAAATCGCCGATATTGACCATGCCGACGCCGGGCTGGCCGGGAATGTCCATCTGACCAAGCGGCGATGCGGTGTCTTCGACGTCGATCTCCACCGCTGATTGCGCCATCTCGCCCTTGCGCAGCTTTTTACGGAATGACTCACGCGTCGCCGCTGACGAGCCCTGCCCGACCAAAGCGTCAAGCACACGTTCCTCTGCCGCCGCTTCCGCTCGCGCCCGCACTTCCTTGCGGCGCTGTTCGCGCACCATGTTGAGCGCATGCTCGACCAGATCGCGGATGATCTGCTCCACGTCGCGGCCGACATAGCCGACCTCGGTGAACTTGGTCGCTTCCACCTTCAGAAACGGCGCGTTGGCGAGCTTGGCCAAGCGGCGCGCGATCTCGGTTTTGCCGACGCCAGTCGGGCCGATCATCAGAATGTTCTTCGGCGTGATTTCTTCGCGCAGATTTTCCGGCACTTGCTTGCGCCGCCAGCGGTTGCGCAGCGCGATGGCGACGGCGCGCTTGGCGTCCGCCTGGCCGACAATGTAGCGATCGAGTTCCGAGACGATTTCACGCGGCGAGTAATTGGTCATGGCGCTGACTTAAGCGCCCTGCCCGCTGGCGTGAAGGGCGTCGCTGAGCCGCATCAGGCGGCGATCGTCTCCGGCGGGAAAACGCGCGCCCACATGCCATCAGGTTTGACCCAACCAAGCAGCGCACGCCGCACGCTATGCCAGCCAGCGCCGAGGATCAGCACGAACGCGCCGAGCACGATCAGCGTCGTGGCCGCCAGCGCGCCCGCACCTAAGCCGGCTGCATTCATCAGAACGCCGATCGCGATCCCCGCCGTAATCAGCGCTGAGACGATCAATGCGCGCCGATTGATCAATAGCGACACCACGCCCAGCAGCACGATCACGACAAGCGTTGCGCCCGCTTGGATGGCCGCCGTGCCCGCGTTTTCC
>QBMO01000044.1 GCA_003242075.1 Alphaproteobacteria bacterium | reverse complement strand
CCTACCCCCTCACCGATGCCCTCGGCCTACCCACCCCATTCGGCCGCCGCGTGGCGCGCAACACGCAGAACGTGCTGATGGAAGAATGCCGCCTCGGCCACGTCGCCGATCCGGCGGGCGGGGCGTGGTTCGTCGAGAAGCTCACGCAAGAACTCGCCGCGAAAGCTTGGGAGATCATGCAGAGCATCGAAGCTGAGGGCGGCATCGTCGCTTCGCTCCATGCTGGCCGCCTGCAAAAGCGCGTGGCCGAGGCGCGCGCGGCGCGGCAGAAGCTGATCGCAACGCGGCGCGAGACGATCACTGGTGTAAGCGACTTTCCGCTCGTGGGCGCCGCGACGCCGGACTTTATCGCACGTCCCCCGGTCGTTGCTGTGGGCGGGCTCACGCCCATCCGCTGGGCGGAGCCTTTTGAGACGCTGCGCGAGCGGGCGGAGAAGCAAAGCCCGCGCATCTTCTTCGCAAACTTGGCCTCGCTTGCGGAGTTCGGCCCGCGCGCGCAGTTCGCACGCAATTTCTTCGGCGTCAGCGGCATCGCCAGCGTCGGCGAGGAGGACGCGTATGCGAGCATGGAAGTGCTTGTTGACGCGTTCCGTAGCACCGGCCTGCGCGTCGCCGTCATCGCCAGCACCGACACTTACTATGCAGAGCACGCGGAAAACTGCGCGCAGCGCCTGAAGGCCGCAGGCGCGGACTGGATCGTGCTGGCCGGCAAGCCGGGTGATGCAGAGGCCAAGTATCGCGCCGCGGGCGTGGACCAGTTCATCTTTGCTGGCGCCGATGTGCTGAAAGAGTTGGAGACGATGCACGCCGCGTTGGGGATTGCGCCCTGATGACGCCAGAACCACTCACACGAGACGTGTGCCGCACAGGGCGGCCGGGCCGTCAACGCGCTGTGCTGGCGGCGTTGGGCTTTGGCGTTGTTGTCGTGCTGGCGGCGAGCGTCGCAGCACTCGGCGGATGGTGGACGCCGTGGGCGGCGCGCTATGTACAGGGCGTCGATGTCTCGTGGCACCAGGGCCCGATCGATTGGCGCACGCTTGCCGCGGACGATGTCGCGTTCGCGTATATCAAAGCGACCGAAGGCGGCGATCATGTCGATGCGCGCTTTGCCTTCAACTGGCGCGAGGCAGCGGCGGCGGGGCTTTATCGCGGCGCCTATCACTTCTTCACGCTCTGCCAGCCTGGCGCGCGGCAAGCGGCGAACTTCATCGCGGTGGTGCCACGCGACGCGGGCGCGTTGCCGGCGGCGGTCGATCTCGAACATATGGGCCCCTGCCGGCGCGGGCCGACGATGAGCGACGTCGTCGGCGAGGCGCGCATCTTCATGGACGCGCTCGAAGCGCACTATGGCGTCCGCCCCATCATCTACACCACGCGCGAATTTCACGACGCACATCTGAGCGGCGTCGAAGGCGAACGCTTCTGGATCCGCTCGCTCGGCGTCCCGCCGCGCTTCCGCGAACGCGACTGGATCATCTGGCAACACCACAATCGCGGCCACAAGCGCGGCGTCAGCGGGCCGATTGATTTGAACGCGTTTCGCGGCGATCTCGCTGCGTTGGCGCGGTTTGCGGGAGGAACGCCATGACTGATCGCGAACCCCCGGCCGATGTCATCGAGGCGCTTGAGATGCTGGAGCGCGCGGACTCCCCGAAAGAACTAGGGCGCCCCTATCAAGTACTTCTTGATTGGCGGCGGCAAAGACCGGTGAGCGTCTTTACAGTCAACGCAATTTTTCCCATCGGCGCCTTGATACTACTCGGCGCATCACAGCTTTTCCTGAGTTTCGTGGACGTGCCCGTCACAGATTTTTGGCGTGGCGTAAACGTTGGCATCTTGATCGCCATGGCCATCGTGACCGTTCAGAACATGATCTGGCCACGTCCGCCGCCGCCTCAATCGATCAACGCGCGCATTGAGTCAGCAATTGATCGATGGCGTCATGCTGTCCCAGCGATGAGAGAACTGCCTCGATGACTTTACCAGATTTCTCGAAACTGGACCTCGCCGCCGACATCGCCAACGCTTCGGCGCCGTCGGGCGATGTATGGCTCTCACCCGAAGGCATCGCGGTGAAAACCGCTTACACCGCCGCCGATCGCGCGGGGCTGGACTTCGTTGACGGCTTTCCCGGCATGGCGCCGTTTGGGCGCGGGCCGTACCCGACCATGTACGTGCAGCAGCCGTGGACGATCCGCCAATACGCCGGCTTCTCGACGGCGGAGGACTCCAACGCCTTCTACCGCCGAAATCTGGCGCACGGACAGAAGGGCCTCTCCATCGCCTTCGATCTCGCGACGCACCGCGGCTACGATTCCGACCACCCGCGCGTCGTCGGCGATGTCGGCATGGCGGGCGTTGCGATCGATTCGATTCTCGACATGCGCACGCTCTTCAACGGCATCCCGCTCGACCAGATGAGCGTGTCGATGACCATGAACGGCGCGGTGTTGCCGATCATGGCGCTCTATATCGTCGCTGGCGAGGAGCAAGGCGTACCGCATGCCAAGCTCAGCGGCACGATTCAGAACGACATCCTCAAAGAATTCATGGTACGCAACACCTTCATCTATCCGCCGAAGCCGTCGATGCGCATCGTCTCCGACATCTTCGCCTACACCGCGACTGAGATGCCGCGCTTCAACTCGATCTCGATCAGCGGCTATCACATGCAGGAAGCCGGCGCGACGGCGGACCTGGAGCTTGGCTACACACTGGCCGATGGCGTTGAGTATATCCGCGCTGGCGTCGCAGCGGGTTTGGACATCGACAAGTTCGCGCCGCGTCTCTCCTTCTTCTGGGCCATCGGCATGAACCCGTTCATGGAGATCGCAAAGCTCCGCGCGGCGCGGCTGTTGTGGTCGAAGCTGACGGCGGAGTTCAATCCGAAGGACGACAAATCGCGGGCGCTGCGCACGCACTGCCAAACATCCGGCTGGTCCCTCACCGCGCAAGACGTTTACAACAACGCCGTGCGCACCTGCGTCGAAGCGATGGCCGCCGCCTATGGCGGCACGCAATCTTTGCACACCAATTCGCTCGATGAAGCGCTCGCGCTGCCGACGGACTTCTCCGCCCGCATCGCCCGCAACACGCAAATCCTGCTGCAACAGGAAGCCGGCGTCACCCGCCCCGCCGATCCTTGGGGCGGCTCGTATTACGTCGAGCGCCTCACCGCCGATCTCGCGGCGAAAGCCTGGGCGCATATTGAGGAAGTGGAGAAGCTCGGCGGCATGTCGGAAGCGATCGACCAGGGCTTGCCGAAGGCCCGCATCGAAGAAGCCGCCGCACGCACGCAAGCGCGCATCGATACCGGCCACCAAACCATCGTCGGCATCAATAAATATAAGCTCGGCGAGAAAGAGGACGTGCCGGTCCTCAAGGTCGATAACGCCAAGGTGCGCGCGATGCAGCTGGAAAAGCTGACGCGGCTGAAGGCGGATCGAAAACCAGCGGACGTGACGGCTGCGCTCGAAGCGCTCGAAGCCGGCGCGCGCGGCAAGGGCAATCTGCTTGATCTTGCGGTGAACGCCGCGCGCGCGAAAGCGACGGTCGGAGAAATGTCATCGGCGCTGGAGCGCGCGTTCAACCGCCACCAACCGCCGATCCGGCTCGTCACCGGCGTGTTCGCGCGCGAAGCTGGCGACGATGCGCCGCTCGAACGCGCGCGCCAAAGCGTCGCGGCGTTCGAGGAAGCCGAAGGTAAACGCCCGCGCATCCTCGTCGCCAAAATGGGCCAGGATGGGCACGATCGCGGACAAAAAGTTGTCGCCAGCGCGTTCTCTGATTTGGGCTTCGAAGTGGAGATCGGCCCGCTGTTTGCGACGCCCGAGGAAGTCGCCGAACAAGCCATCGCCAAAGGCGTGCACGTCGTCGGCGTGTCGTCGCTGGCGGCGGGGCATTTGACGTTGACGCCTGCGTTGCGCGCCGCCCTCGTCGAACGCGACCGCGGCGACATCATGATCGTCATCGGCGGCGTCATCCCGCCGGAGGATGTCGCGACGCTGAAAGAAATGGGCGCGGCGGCGGTGTATCCGCCAGGCGGCGTGATTGCGGATATCGCGCAGGATTTGCTTGGGGCGCTGAACGAGAAGCTGGGCTATGCGCAGCCGGCGCGAAAATTGTGAGAACGCGCTCGGCGCTTCTCGGCGCGCTGATCGCGACAGCCTGTGCGAGCACTAGTCCGTCGATGCCCGGACTTACGGAAAGAACCGCCGTTGAGCGTCATGTCCTGCGATACCATCAGGATGTCGCGGCAACCAATGCAGCCGTCGGCGACGAGCCAATCACGTACACACTCGAGCGCACGCACGATCTTCACGTCTATCGCCAGATCATCGCACCGCGATTCCATCAAGACATGCGGGACCAATACCCACAAGGAGTCCGGTCGGCGACACGGGTATTTCTGCTGCTCGGCGAACGAGGTGATCTCGACATTGTTCAGCTGATAAGACTGGGATCCACAGCTCCTGACGGCGCTTTCGAGCGCATTGAGGGCGTGACGTATGTTTTCGATCGCACCAGCCACGCCCTGCTGACTTTAAGAGGCACTGAATACTGATGCGCCTTTCGCATGCCCTCCTCGCCCTCTCCGCGATCCTGGCCATCGCCTACGGCGCGTACGGCTCATCGCTCTACGAAGGCGCGCCGCCTTTTGTCGTCGGCACGATCTTCAAGGCGTCGAGCATTATCCTCCTAAGCGTCATCGCGCTTATCGCGGGCTCGCGCCTGCTCGCCGCCGGCCTTCTCTTCGGCGCGCTGGGGGATGCGCTGCTGGCCTGGAGCCCCGAGACCTTTCTCTACGGCGCGCTCGCCTTCCTCATCGGCCACCTCTTCTACATGGCCCTCTTCCTGCGGGCCGGCATCGGCGTCGGCGCCGCACTGAAGCAACCGTCGCGCGTTCTCGGCGCACTCGCGCTGATCGCCGCCGCGTTCGTCATGACCGCACTGCTGGTGCCGCGCGACAATGCGATGTTCGCGCCGCTCAGCATCTACACCGGCGTGCTGACTCTAATGGCGCTTTGCTCGTTCACGCTGCCGGCGGCGCGCTGGCTGGTGATGGCGGGCGCGGTGTTGTTCTTCATCTCCGACGGCTTCGTCGCCTGGAACATGTTCCACACCGATCCCGACCCCACGCTTGCTTACTGGCGGAGCTTTGCGGGGTGGATGGTGTATTGGGGCGGACAAGCGGCGATTTGTTTCGGCGCGTTGGGGTTGCACAAAAGTTCAACGACTTAACTCCGTCATCCCGGACACGCGAAGCGTGATCCGGGACCCAGGGGCAAACGTCGCGACAATGGCCCCTGGGTCCCGGCTCTCCCTCCGGTCGGCCGGGATGACGGAGCTTAACTTGGCCCAACGCCATGCGGCGTGCATGAAGGGCGCAGATGACTCGCCCCGATCTCACAGCCGCCCGCGAAACGCTGCAGCGCGTATTCGGCCACGCGCAATTTCGCGGGTTGCAGAGCGACGTGATCGCGGAGGTACTCGAAGGCCGCGACGTGATGGCGGTGCTGCCGACGGGTGGCGGCAAGAGTTTTTGCTATCAGATACCGGCGATCCTGCGGCCTGGCGTTGGCCTCGTCGTGTCGCCGCTCATCGCGCTGATGCAAGATCAAGTCGCGGCGCTGCGCACGGCTGGCGTCAACGCCGCGCGGCTCGATTCCACCATCGCCTCGGACCAGCGCCGCGCCACGCTCGATGCGGCGCGCGAGGGGCGGCTCGATCTTTTGTATCTCTCGCCTGAAGGCTTGTTCGCGCAGGGCTTCCTCGATTTTCTGGAGGAGTGCCCGCTGGCGCTGATTGCTATCGACGAAGCGCACTGCGTCAGCCAATGGGGGCACGACTTTCGCCCCGACTATCGCGCGCTCGGCCAACTCGCCGGACGCTTCCCCGGCGTGCCGCGCATGGCCGTCACCGCCACCGCCGATCTGAAGACACAAGCCGATATCCGCACGCAGCTCAAACTTGAGAACGCGCGCGCGTTCATCGATAGCTTCGACCGGCCCAACCTCGTTCTCAGCGCGGAGCGCAAGAGCGCTAAGCCGCAGGACCGCATCTTCGATTTGGTCAACGCGCGGCGTGGCAAATCCGGCATCGTCTATGCCGGCACGCGCGACAATGTCGACAAGATCGCCGCGAACTTGGCAGCGCTGAAAGTGCCGGCCCTCGCCTACCATGCGGGGCTCGACGCAGGCCTCCGCGCCGATCGGCAGCATCGCTTTCAGGAAGAAGACGATGTGGTCATGGTCGCCACCATCGCGTTCGGCATGGGCGTCGATAAGCCGAACGTGCGCTACGTGATCCATGCGGATTCGCCGAAGTCGATCGAGGCGTACTGGCAGGAAGTCGGCCGCGGCGGGCGCGATGGCGAGATGGCGGAAGGCTTTTGCATCTACTCCGCCACCGATCTCCGCCGCGCCATCATGTTCGCAAACCAAGGCGCCGCAAGCGAGCAAGTTAAAGCCGTGCAGATCAAGAAGGCGCGGCAGTTGTTCGCTTATCTCGACGGCCTCACCTGCCGGCGCGCCGGCGTGCGGCGGTATTTCGGCGAGGAGAACGCCGAGCCGTGCGGCGTCTGCGATATCTGCACCGATCCACCGGTCTCGATCGACGCCACCGAACTTGCCGCGAAAGCGATCTCCGCCGTCATGCGCATGGATCAGCGTGTCGGCCGCGGCCGCGTCGTGAACCATTTGCTTGGCCGCACCGGCGACGGCCTCGACGAGCAATACGCGACTCGCACCACGTTCGGCATTGGCGCCGATCAACCCGAGCCGGTGTGGCGCAACGTGATCGAGCATTTGTTGTTCGAAGGCGTGCTCAGCGAAGGCGACGATCAACGCCCGACGCTCAGCATTGGCGATGACGACGCCGTGCGCGCGATCTTCCGCAAGGAGCACATTGTGCGCATGCGGGAGGCAGCCCCGCCGACGCGTCGCAGCAAAGAGGACCGGCGCGCGTCACGCGGCGCCAAGGACGCCGTGCGCGAAGGCTTCAAGGGCGACGACGCCAAGCTCTTCGACGCGTTGAAAGCCTGGCGGCGCGAGACCGCGCATGCGAGCGGCGTGCCGCCTTACGTGATCTTCCATGATGCGACGCTGGCGGCGATGGTGCGCGACAAACCGGCCGATCTCGTAGCGCTCGGGCGCGTCTCTGGCATCGGCGAGGCGAAGCTCAAAAAGTACGGAGCCGAAGTGCTGGCTGTGCTGATCGCCGGAATCTAGATGTTCTCTTTTTGTTCTTGCCTAGAGTGCAATCTTGGTGTGTAGTGGCGCCGGGAGGATCACATGATCGGTTACGTCACCATCGGCTCGAACGACATCACGCGCTCGTGCGCCTTCTTCGACGCCGCATTCGAACCCCTCGGCTACAAACGCACCTTCGAAGGCGGCGGCTGGGCCGGCTACGGGCCGGACGGCAAGAAGGAAGGCCTCGAGATTTATCTGGCCACGCCGGAAAACGGCCAAACCGCATGCCTCGGCAACGGCTCGATGCTGGCGTTCAAGGCGTCATCACGCGCGGCTGTTGAAGCATTTCACGCCGCAGCACTCGCGGCGGGCGGCACAGACGAAGGCGCGCCCGGCGTGCGCGGCGAGAGCGATCCGCCGTTCTACGGCGCCTACGTGCGCGATCCGGAAGGCAACAAGTTCTGCGCCTACTTCAAAGGCTAGATCAGTCCACGCCCTCTTCGACGATCCGGCGTGCGGCGCGCGGGCCTTCCTCGGCGAGCGCTTGCGCCTGCTCGACCCATTCCTCTTCCTCGATGCGGCCCTGCAAGCGCAGATAGCCATCGACCCAGTCGATGTGATCGGGCGACCAGGCGGCGATTTGGTCGAAGTGAAAGACGCCGAGCGCGTTGAGCGTGCCCTGCTGCAACTGGCTGACGCTGTCGATCAGCGTCAGGTCATCCGGCGCGCCGTTACGCGCAGCGGCGAGCACAGGCGGCTTCACGCCACGTCTCGTGCGCGGCGGCGGCGCTGGTGGCGGTGCTTCGACGTCCGCGGCACGTGCGGGCGCCGTCACCGGTTGAATCACTGGCGCGGACGGCGCTGGCTCGGATGCGGCTCGATCCTCCAGATGACGCACGCGCGCTTCGAGATAGCGTGCACGCCACTTCCAGCGATCAGGGTCGGGGCCGAGATCGGCAGCGGGTGAAGGGGCCAACACCCGTTGCGGCGCGGCGATCGGAGCAGCGGCGGCGGATTCCTGCAGATACGCGACACGCCGCTCCAGATAGAGCAAGCGCCAGCGCAGCAGCACATCGACATCGGCGTCCGCCGCAAATGGCGTCATCTCTTCGGCTGCAGCAACGGCAGGCGCCGGAGCGGCTGCTTCCCGCAACGCTTCCTCCAAATACTGAGCCCGCGCCTCGGCTTCCCGTACGCGCCACTCCGCAAGCGGAGCCGCGGGTTCAGCGGCCGCCAACGGCGGGGGCGTCTCCGCGCTCGCGCGGGCTTGCCCCTCTAGGTAGCGCACGCGTTGTTCAAAATAGCGCAAGCGCCATGTCTGCAGGGCGATCTCGTCCTCGGCAGCCTGCGTCGATGGCTGTTCCACCGGCGCAGTCTCTACGTCGATCGTGCGCGCCTGTTCGGCATTGTGATCGGCGACAAGTGCGCGCAGACGCGCGAGTTCGGCGCTTTGATCTGACTCGCCCGGCCCACGCCGCTGCAACTCCGCCAAATCGCCTACAAGATCGTCAGCGCGGGCGCGGGCGTGCTCTAGCGCGCGCTCAAGTTCAGCAATGCGGCCGTTGCGCAGTTCGAGTTGACGGCGCACCGAGTCCGTTTCGCGCTCGCCTTCCGCACTCGGCTCGCCGCTCGCGTCTTCCGAGGCCAGCCGCAGCAAATCGCTCAACAGGTTCTCGCGCTCGCGCCGTTGAGCGGCCTGCGCCGGCGCTGCGCGCTCCGCGGCGAAAGCCCAGCCGGCGATGGCCGCAAACGCCATCGCGGGCAACAAAAAGGGTAAGAGTTGGCTGATGAGGTAGATCATCTCAGCTGCTCACATAAAATTCGATGCGCCGGTTGGCCGCTTGCCCTGCTTCGGTGGCGTTACTCATGCGCGGACGATCCGGACCATAGCCGCGCGCTGTCAGACGCGAGCGCGCCACGCCTTGACCGGCGAGATAGGCCGCAACCGCATCGGCGCGGGCGCGCGACAAGTCCATGTTGAGGTCGCGCCCGCCTTGATTGTCGGTGTGCCCGCCGACCTCGATCGAGAAACGGTCACAGCGCAACGCAACGGAGGCGAGCGCGTTGAGGATTTCTCGGCTCGAAGGATCGATCGCCGCAGAGCCCGGTGCGAAATTGATGACATTGCGCTCCATCATCCGATCGAACGCGCGCTCACAGGTTTCCGCATCGCCGCTGGCAAGATTCAGGCCTTGCAGTTCCGGGTGTTCGACATCGAGGCCGTCGATCGTGACGGCGAGACGCGAACGGAATGGCGCGGCCGGTGTTTCGAAGCGGCGGCGAATGGCGTCGACGCCGGCCTGATCGCCATCGCCAATGAAGACGATCTGGTTATCGACGATGCGCGCTTCACCTGTGCGCAATCCTGCTAGCAAGCGCACGGCGTCACGCGCCATGTCCGCAAACAGCGGCGACGGCGCGCCACCCGCAACATGCATCTCGTCCACCGCTTCCGCATTCGGAAACGCCTGACCGACAGCCGCAAGCAATTCAGCGCGCGCTGCTTCGCTCGGTGCGGCGCCCGAGAGCGTCACGCGATCGTCACCGCGGCGGATGCTCCACACATACGGGCGGTCGAAGGCGCCGACTTGAACATCGGAAGCGTCCACCGTGGTGACGCCGCCCGCCCATGCGCCGCCGGCGCCGGCGGCGCGCAACGCAGCTTGGCGTGCGGCGGCGATGTCGTCTTCGTCTTCGACGATGCCGCGCAGACGCGCGTGCTGACCGTCCATCTCAATATCGAGGCCGGGATAGCCGGCCGCCGTTAGGGCAACCGCCACGCGATCGCGCAGCACGCCTGGCGCTTTCCAGACCGCGCCGTTGTGCGGCGCAAGCATGCCGAGCAGCGTGGCGATGACCACGCCTCCAATGCCGATCCAAAGCAGTGTCCGGCGCGGTGTTTCGTCGCCGGCGCTCATGAAATTCTTGCTCGCCGCACTTGCAGATCGCTCAGCGCGCTGCGCAGACGCTGAACCTCGCGCGCCTCCTCGCGACGGCGTTCGCCCGCGATAAACACGAACGCACGCCAGCCGATCGCGAAACCGAGCAACGCGGCTGTCGCGAAAAGCACCACCTCGGACAAGAACAGGCCGATCATAATTCCCGCGTCACGCGCATTTGCCCCGCCTTAACGCCCTTCTAATGCCCCGCGAACTAAGCGAAAACCACAAACACCCCCGCGGTTGAGCGGCGACACAGGACCCCATGGCGCACCAGATCACCAGCGCGTCCAATCCGCAGATCAAACTGCTGAAGAGCCTGCACCTGAAAAAGGCGCGGACCGAGACCGGCTTGTTCCTGGCGGAAGGCGCGCGGCTTGCCGTGGAGGCGGCCGATCTTGGCGTTTGGCCGGAGATGCTGGTGTTCTCGCCGGCCGCCCTGGCGCGCGATCAGGTGCGCGCTTTGATCGCTCAGGCTGAATCGCGGCGCGTGCGCGTGATCGAAACGAACGAGACGATCCTCGGCCAGATCAGCAAGCGCGATAACCCCCAGACGGTGATCGGCGCCTACAAGCAACATTTATCGCCACTTGATGCGTTAGATGGCGCAACCATCGTCGCGCTCGAAGGCATCCGCGATCCCGGCAATCTCGGCACAATATTGCGCACCGCGGATTCTACCGGCGTCGGCGGCGTCGTTCTGATCGGCGACAGCTGCGATCCGTTTTCGGTGGAAGCGGTGCGCGCGAGCATGGGCTCGCTGTTTGCCGTAAAGCTGGCGCGCGCCTCGTTTGAAGAGTTGATGCGCTACAAGGCGGCGCGCGGCGCGGCAATGTTGGGGCTTTCGCTTAAAGGCGCGGCTCAAGACGCTCAGACGCCGCCGCCCGCTAAAGCGATCGTGCTGATGGGCAACGAACAATCGGGCTTGCCCGAACATATGGAAGCGGCGTGCGATACGTTGGTGAAACTGCCGATGCGCGGGCGGGCGGACAGTTTGAATCTTGCGGTCGCAACGGCCGTGATGCTCTACGATCTTTGGCGGAGACGCGGATATGACGGCGCCAAAGACTAACGTCGTGCCTGAGATTTTGGTCGCTGACGATTGGCGCGATTACCGGCTCTTGGATTCCGGCAATGGCGGCAAGCTCGAGCAAGTCGGCCCGTACCGTTTCGTGCGGCCTGAACCGCAAGCCTTGTGGACGCCTGCGCTCCCGGCAAGCGAATGGGATGGCGCGGACGCGATCTTCGCGCCGGCCGCAACGGGCGATGAGGACGCGGGCCGCTGGCGCTTCAATCGCGAACTGCCGGAGACCTGGACGCTCGCCTGGGATGATCTCAAATTCATCTCGCGCCCGACGCCGTTCCGGCACCTCGCCTTCTTTCCCGAACACTCGGTGCACTGGCGCTACGCGCGCGACTGCTTGAAGGCACATCGCGGCGCCCAGCCCGATGTGCTGAACTTGTTTGGCTATACCGGGCTCGCTTCGCTCGCATGCGCGAAAGCCGGCGCGAAGGTGACGCATGTGGATGCGTCAAAGAAAGCGATCGGCTATGCGCGCGACAATCAGGCGGCCTCCGGCTTGAGCGATGCGCCGATCCGCTGGATTTGCGACGACGCGCTGGGCTTCGTGAAGCGCGAGATCCGACGCGGGCGGCGCTATGACGGGATCATTCTCGATCCGCCAAAGTTTGGGCGCGGGCCCGACGGCGAGACGTGGAAACTCGAAGAGCAACTCGCCGAGCTTCTCGACAGCTGCCAAACCTTGCTCCGCACGGATGCAAACGATCGCGCTAGCGCAAAGGGCTTCATGATCGCGACCGTCTATGCCGTGCGCTTGTCATACTTGGCGCTCGCGCAAACTGCACAGCAGCTGTTCGTCGGCGGCGAATGGCAAACCGGCGAGATGGCGCTACCGCACGAAGGCCGCGACACGCTGCTGCCGACCGCGATTTTCGCGCGCTGGCGGGGTTAGTGACGGACCGCGGGTCTTCAGACCCGCGTATACGGCGATTACAAGTGCGAGCCTGAAGGCTCGCGGTCCGGCTAATGAAAATTGCGTCCCTTCGGCATCACGTCTGCGGCCTTCTTCACATCGAGATTGATGCGGACGTTGCGCGGGTGACGCTGCCGCGCATCCCCTTCGCCGCCTCGGCGCGGCTCGTCCGTGGGGCCAGAGGCGTCGATCTTCTGCCCATGCGCTGAGAGCTTCGCTAGCAGCGGCGTATAATCATGCACACGCTCGGCGATGACATGGATCACGCCGCTTTCGCTTTGAACGGGCCCGTCGATGGCGATGAGACGCCCGCCAAGAATTTCGGGACGGAATTGCTCGAACACTTTCGGCCAGACGACGATGTTGGAAATCCAGGTCTCATCTTCGAGGGTGGCGAAAATCACGCCGGAGGCTGTGCCCGGGCGTTGACGGACGAGCACGAGGCCAGCGACCCGGACGCGCTCGCCATTCCGGATGTCCTTGAGTTGCTCGGCGCGGATTACGCGTCGGCCCGTAAGCTCATCGCGAAGCAACGCCAGGGGGTGTTGCTTCAGGGAAAGGCCTATCGTTCGGTAGTCCTCAACGATATGCTCCCCCAGCAGCATACGGGGCAAAGCGAAATCCGGCTCGCGCGTTGGATCCGGCGTTGTCGTGAACAACGGCAAATCCTCCTGCCCCCCAACGCGGTTCAAACCGCGCGCCGCCCACAGCGCATCGCGCCGATCAAGACCGAGAGAACGAAACGCATCGATGTCCGCGAGCCTTTCAATGGTGGACGCATGCACCCCGCCACGCAGCCAAACATCGCGCACAGAATCGTACCCTGCGCCACGGTTGGCGACGAGCGCGCGTAACTCTTCTTCCTTGAAGCCTTTCGCTTGTCGGAAGCCGAGTCGCATGGCGTGCGTTGACTTAATGTCGCCCGCCATATCTCCATGGCGCTCATGCAGCCTCTGAGACGCAGGCCTATCGCTCGTATCGGGCGCCTCCAAAGTATTATCCCAGTCCGACTCGTTCACATCAATGTCGCGCACTTCCACGCCATGCTCTTGTGCATCACGTACAATTTGCGCCGGTGCGTAAAAACCCATCGGCTGCGCATTCAGAAGCGCCGCAGCGAAAACGTCAGGGTAATAGCACTTCAGCCAGGATGAATTGTAGACCAGGATAGCAAAGCTCGCAGCGTGGCTCTCAGGGAAACCGTATTCGCCGAAGCCTTCGATCTGAGCGAAAGAGGCTTCGGCAAAAGCACGCTCGTAGCCATTGCCGACCATGCCTTCGATAAATTTCTCCTTGAGCTTTCCGATCGTGCCTACACGCTTAAACGTCGCCATCGCTCGACGAAGTTTATCCGCCTCGGGAGGCGTAAAGCCCGCAGCAACAATTGCGATCTGCATCGCCTGTTCCTGAAAGAGCGGCACGCCTAGTGTGCGCTTGAGGACCTCCCATAGTTCCGGCTTCGGCGCTTGCGCTTTTTCCTGCCCCTGACGCCGCCGCAGATAAGGGTGCACCATACCGCCCTGAATTGGGCCGGGACGAACGATCGCGACTTCGATAACTAGGTCGTAGAAGTCTACGGGTTTGAGTCGCGGCAGCATCGACATCTGCGCGCGGCTTTCGACTTGGAACACGCCGATCGAATCCGCCCTGTGCAGCATCTTATAGACACGATCATCATCCGTTCGGGACGTGAGCGTGATGCACTCCTTACCCGGATAGTGCTGCGCCATGAGATCGTAGGCTTTTTGCAGGCACGTCAGCATTCCGAGGCCGAGCAGATCGACTTTGAGAATGCCGAGATCTTCTAGATCGTCCTTGTTCCATTCAACGACCGTACGATCATCCATCGCCGCATTTTGGATCGGGACGACGTCGTGCAGTTTCTCACGCGTGATCACGAATCCGCCGACGTGCTGCGACAAATGCCGCGGAAAGCCTTGCAGCGCGTTAGCTAGCGACACGCATTGCATAAGCTCCGCATCGTTTACATCCAGCCCCTGCTCGATGAGGTCTTTGTTCTCCACCCCTTGGGACCACCAGTGTAGAACTTTAGCGAGACTCCCAATTCGGTCCTGCGAGTAGCCGAAGACCTTCGCCACCTCGCGTATAGCGCTACGCCCGCGATAACAGATCAGCGTGGCGGCCAATCCAGCGCGATCTCGGCCATACTTTTTGTATACGTATTGGATAACCTCTTCGCGTCGCTCATGCTCGAAATCGACGTCGATATCCGGCGGTTCGTTGCGCTCTTCCGACACGAACCGATCGAACAAAAGCGTGTTCTTTGCCGGGTCGACTGAGGTCACGCCAAGACAATAACAGATGGCAGAGTTCGCCGCCGAACCACGTCCTTGGCAAAGTATGGGTTTGGTTGGTTTTCCGTCCTTGTCAAAGCCGGAGCGTGCGAACTCAACGATATCCGCCACGGTCAAGAAATACGGCGCGTAGCGCTTGCGCTCTACGATGCCGAGTTCGCGCGTGAGCGCTTCATGCACTTTCTCGGGGATACCTTCAGGGTACTTCGCCTTGGCGCCAGCCCAGGTACGGGCTGCTAGTGCTTCTTGTGGATCGGCATAACCTTCGGATGTCTCCTCGGGATATTCGTAGCGCAAATGCTCCATCGAGAAGGCTATGCCTTCGAGAAAACGCAAACTCTCCGCCACTGCCTGTGGGGCTAGATGATAGAGCCGCGCGATCTCCTCCGGCGGCTTGAGTTGCCGTTCGGCGTTTTTCGCCAGCAGCGCGCCAGCCTCAGAGAGCTTCTGCTTCTCCCGGATACACGTCACGACATCGAGCAGTGGCCTGCGATCGCCGTCATGGATGAGCGGTTCTGTTGTTGCGAGAAGGCGCGCCCCGGTTTTCGCCGCGAGCTGCCGCAGTTTCCCGATACGCCGACGGTCTTCACCGTTGAACTGAAAAGGCGCCGCGAGCCACGCCACACCGGCAGCGCGCTTGATCGCTCGCAGATATTCTTCCATCGCCCAAGGTTCATCGCCCAAGTCGAACGTGGGGATCAGGATCGCCTGCAGGCCCCCCGCGTGCGCAAGATAGTCCGCGAAATCGAGCCAGCATTGCCCCTTCGGCGCGCGACGATTGCCGATGGTGAGCAGCCGCGTGAGATTTGCGAAAGCGGCGCGGTCCTTGGGATAAACGACAAGATCGGGCGTCCCGTCTCGAAAAACGAGGCGTGAGCCGACAATGACGCGAATGTCGGCGCCCATCTCCTCCTTAACCGCCTTCGCTTTCATATGCGCGCGGACAACGCCGGCAAGTGTGTTGCGGTCGGCTATGCCGATGCCCGCCAGTCCAAGCACAGCCGCCTGCTCCACCATCTCTTCCGGATGCGAGCCGGAGCGGAGGAAGGAGAAGTTCGTGGTGACGCAGAGTTCGGCGAAGCTCATGCGAACAGCCCGTGCACGAACCAGCGTGGCGCAGCGTCGCCTTCGCCGTAATGGCCTTCGCGGTAGAGCCAGTAGCGGCGGCCTTGTTTGTCTTCGACTCGATAGTAATCGCGCATGATTTCGCGCTTCAGCCAATCGCCAGCGATGCGCTCGGGGCCTTCGGCGCGAACGACCTCGCGCGTCACGCGCCGCCAGCGGAAGCGTATGGGCGGGCCATCGGGGACGCTCGCCATCACTTCGATCGGCTGCGCCGGCGCAAATAGCCTGACCGGCCGGCGCTGCACGCCATCCCGGGCGGGTTTGACAACGGGCGCGCTCTTCTTCGCTTTGCCAAGCGCCGAGCGCCAACCGGCGGCGCGTTCAGGCGCGTGCTCGTCATGCACTTGCGCGCGCAGCACGCGCTTTGGACCGAGCCGCACGCTCAGAATATCGACGATGCCGCTGATTTGTTCGGCGCTAGCGGCGGTTTCTTCGATACCGGCGAGTGTCCGCGCGCTTTCGTCAATGGTCGCCAAGCGCACGACATCGAGGCGCGCGGCTTCGAAGCCGAACTCGGCATCGAGGTTTTCAGCGATAACGTTGAGCTTCTCACGGAAGAGGCGCATGAGCGGCTTCACGACGCGCAACGGGCGGCTGACATTCACGCCGATCACGCGGTCGCGCCCATCGACGCCGAACAAGATAAGCTCCGCCCGCAGCACGCCCGCGCCGCGCAGCTCCAACTTCTCCGCAGCATCTGCGCACAAATCTTCAGCGACCTTGAGCACAGCTTCGGCGCTGAAGATCGGCTCCACGAACCGGCGCAGCGCAAACACCATCGGCGCGGGGCGGCGCGGGCTCAGCGCTTCTTGCGCGCGGCCAAGCGCTTGATCGAGGCGCAACATCGCTTGCGCACCCGCGCGCGCCGTGAAGGAAGAGCGCGGCGCTTGCATGACTTGGCCGATGGTTTTCAAACCCAAGCGACGCAACAAAGCAGCGGGTGCCGGATCGAGCCGCAAGGCTTCAATGGGCAGCGGCGAAAGCTTTGCTGCTACGTCTTCATTTGTGCCCGCAAGCGAGGCTTGGAGCTGATCACGAAGATTAGCCGGCTTTTGCGTTGCATATCGTGCAAACGCCCACGCAGCGCCTGGCGTTGGCGCGATCGCAGCGCGGGAGACGAAGCCTTGCGCGCGCAGGCGGGTCACGATGTGCTGGCGCAAATGCTCTTCGCCGCCGAACAAATGCGCGCAGCCGGTAATATCCAGAAACAAACCTTCCGGAGAATCGAGCACGACCACCGGCGTGAAGCGCTCACACCACGCCGCAATGTTATCGAGCGCACGGTTATCTTCTTCTGGATCGGCTTCCACTGCTTCGAGCGAGGGCTGCATCGCACGCGCATCGGCGAGCGACATGGCGAGGCGCAGGCCCAATGCGCTGGCGCGGGCGTCCACGCCTGTCAGCTGATAGGCGTTGGCTTGCTTGGCGTAGATAACAAGCGCGCGATCATCGTCCGGGGCGCGCCCGGATCGGATCAACCGATCGGTCGCCAGACGCGGCAGATAAATCGCCAGCCAGCGCGCGTCCTTCATGCTTGGCGCGCTTCTGGACGGAAAACCGCTTCACACTTTTTCTGGAAGCGCTCAGCAAAGCGACGCTCATGTGCGTTCCAGTCCAGAGTGAAGCGAGCGCCGGATGGGCCGGCGCGATTGCGTGTGAGTTCTGCAGCGAACGCTGGAAGACCGAGATCGCGCGGGTCTTCCGATTCGCTTTCAGCCGGCGCGATGCGCCAGCGTGTCCAGGCCGCACTCGGTCCGTTATCCGGCTGCAGCAAGAGACAGCGCGAGCCTGAGCGTTCCGCGAACAAAAGCAAACGGCGGCTGACTTTGAGATCGAGCGGCTTGCCTTGCGCGCCGAGCGCGCAAATCACCACCGCGCCGCGCGCCGCCAAAGCTTGCTCCGCGGCCCATAACGCCTCGTCGCGCTTCTTGGCGCGGACGACGATGAGTTGGTCGAGCGCGACGCCGTACTGCGCCAGCCCCACAGGGTAAGGACCGCCCTCTTCACCGAAGGCGGCGTCCTCGCCCGCCCAGAAGAGCCCCGCAGGCCCAACCCATGTCGCGGCGAGCGCCAAAGTGAAGCCCAGAGCAGCCGCCTCGGCCCCAGGCCCCGCGGGGCCTGCCTCGTGCAAAGGCTGACCGGCCATAATGGCGGCTAGACCGGCGAAACCGGGCTCTGCGGGGGCTAGACGCGGACTCATGTTCTCTATATGTTCTACACTCCTGAGTCCTCTCCGGCAAGGCGGTAGCGCAACGATGTTCGCCTATTCCCTCTTCGACACCGCCATCGGCCGTTGCGGCCTCGCTTGGGGTCCGCGCGGCGTCGTCGGCGTGCAATTACCCGAGCGCAGCGAAGCGACGACCGTCACCCGCATTCTGCGCCACTGCCCGCACGCCGATGAGATCGCGCCGCCGAAAGCGCATGCGCGCGCAATCGAGGACATCCAGGCGCTGTTGAACGGCGAGAAGAAAAGCCTGCGCACCATCACGCTCGATCTAAGCCGCGTGCCGGCCTTCAACGCCCGCGTCTATGAAACCGCGCGCGCCATCCCGCCGGGCACGACGCGCACCTATGGCGAAATCGCACGCGCCATCGGCGATCCGGACGGCGCCCGCGCTGTTGGCCAAGCCTTGAGCCGCAACCCGTTCGCCATCGTCGTTCCCTGCCACCGTGTCGTCGGCGCCGATTTCAAACTCGTCGGCTTCAGCGCAACGGGCGGCATCGCGACAAAGCTGAAGCTGCTCCAGATCGAAGGCTGGCGGGCGAAGGAGCCGATGTTGTTTGAGGAATTGGTTTGAGGCTGTAGCGGAGGGAACAAAGCTAATCTTCGCCGCTTTAGTCCCAACGCAAAGGGACATCCATGACCGGCTTCGTCGACAACATTGAAAAGCTGACCACCGAAAACACCGATTTTCGGCGCGTGATCTATACTGGCCATTATTTGCAGCTGGTGCTGATGTCGCTGGAGCCGGGCCAGGAGATCGGTGCGGAAGTACACAAGGATCACGATCAATTCTTCCGCATCGAAAGCGGCAAAGGCGCAGTCGTGATCGATGGCGAGCGCACCGAAGTGAAGGATGACGACGCCATCATCGTGCCGGCCGGCGCCAAGCACAACGTCATCAATACCGGCTCTGAGCCGCTACGGCTCTACACCCTCTACGGCCCGCCCGAGCACGAAGAAGGCGTCGTCGCCGAAGATAAGGCCGACGTGGAAGAAGAACACTTTGACGGGCGAACGACGGAGTACGGAAAGTGCGGGTCTGAAGACCCGCGGTCCGTCAGCGCCCGCTCGGCAGATCCTTGAACGCTACGCCCTTATCGACGCGCACATCCTGCGGCAGGCCGAGCACGCGTTCGGCGATGATGTTCTTCAAAATCTCATCGGTGCCGCCGGCGATGCGTAGGCCCGGCGCGAACATGTAGCTTTGGTGGAACGCGCCTTCGAGCGGGGCGAGATCGCCGTCATTGATGATGCCGTAGTGATCGAGCGCCTCGATGGCGGTGTTGCCGATGTCCATCATCTGGTTGGCGTTGATCACCTTGCCGATCGAGCTTTCGGGGCCGGGCGTTTGGCCTTTCGACAGCGCCGTCATGGTGCGGAATTTCGCGAGCTTGTAGCCCTCGGCGCGCACGATCCAATCGGCGAGCTTTTGGCGGAAGGCTTCGTCTTGGATCAACGGACCATCGCCGCTTGGCGCATTGATGCCTTTGGCGAACTCGAAAATCTCCTTGTAGTCCGGGCCATATGAGCCGCCGACGGCGAGGCGTTCGTTCATCAGCGTCACCAGGGCGACGCCCCAGCCTTGGCCAGGGTCGCCGAGGCGGTTTTTGTCGGGCACGCGCACATCGGTGAAATAGACTTCGTTGAAGTCGCGACCGCCGGAAGCTTGGTGGATCGGGCGCACATCGACGCCAGCCTGCTTCATGTCGACGATGAACATGGTGAGGCCCTTGTGCTTCTCCACGTCCGGATTGGTGCGCACGAGCACGATGCCGAAATCGGAAAATTGAGCGCCGGTCGTCCAGACTTTCTGGCCGTTGATCACCCAATCATCGCCATCGCGCACGGCTTTCGTCTTCGACGCCGCAACGTCGGAGCCCGCGCCTGGCTCTGAAAAGAGCTGACACCAAATCTCATCGCCGCGCAGCGCCTTGGCGACGTAGCGATCCTTCGTCGCTTCATCCGCGAACGCGATGACAGTCGGCACGCACATGCCGAGGCCGATCGAGAACGGCGCTGACGGCGCGTCGAACTTCGCTTCTTCCTGATTGAAGATGACCGAATAGATCGGCGGCAGCCCGCGGCCGCCCTGCTCTTTCGCCCAGGTGATACCGGCAAAACCGTTCTCGGCTTTCTTGGCCTGATAGGCTTTCGCGGCTTTCAGATACTCTGCCGGCGTCAGCTTGCGCTGCAGGCGCTCTTTGTCCGAACTCTTTGGCGTGAGGTTCGCTTCAAGGAAGGCGCGCGCTTCGGCGCGGAACTTGGCTTCCTCGGTCGTGTCGTTGAAATCCATTGTGATCCCTCAAGCCGCGTTACGTTGTTCGAGACGCTTCACCAATTTTTCTTTCCAAACCGCCGGCGCGCCCGCTTGCACGGCGAGCAATTTGGCGCGCCGGAAGAACAGGTGACAGTCGACGTCCCAGGTGAAGCCCATGCCGCCATGCGTCTGGATGTTTTCCTTGGCGCAGAGATAATACGCGTCGCTGGCGGCCACGCGCGATGCAGCCGCCGCGAACGGCATCTCCGCCGCCTCCGTCGAAAGCGCCCATGCGCCGTAGTACGCGTTGGAGCGCGCGACTTCGATCGAGACGTACATGTCGGCCAGCTTGTGCTTGATCGCTTGGAACGAACCGATCTGGCGCGAGAAGGCGTAGCGCTCCTTAGCGTAAGCCGTCGCCATTTCGAGGCACGCCTGCGATCCGCCCACCTGCTCGAACGCCAGCAACACGGCTGCGCGGTCGAGCACCGCTTCCGCCAAGTCCCAGCCTTGACCCGCCGCGCCGATGCGCTCGGCCTTGGCGTTCTTGAACTCAAGCTTTGCGTGGCCGCGCGTTGGATCGAGCGTCTTCAGCGTCGTGCGCGTGACGCCCGCCTGATTGAGATCGACCAGAACCAGCGAAATGCCAGCGCCCTCTTTGGCGACGACGACGGCATGTGACGCACAATCGCCGTCCGTCACAGGAATTTTCACCCCGTTCAGCGTCGCGCCATCGAACTTCGCCTGAATGCTCGACGCGCTCGGCGCGCCGGGCCCTTCGCTCAGCGCGAAGCAGCCGATGACTTCGCCCGCCGCAACTTTCGGCAACACCGCCGCCTTCTGCGCATCGCTGCCCGCAAGCATCAAAGCTTCGGCGAAGAAATACACGGTCGATGAGAACGGGATCGGCGCCACAGCGCGGCCCAGCTCTTCCGCCAGCACGCAAAGCTCCAGCCGGCCAAGGCCCAAGCCGCCATGCTCTTCAGGGATCGCGGCGCCCAGCCAGCCCATCTCGGCGACCGCGCGCCAGAGGCCATCGTCATAAGACACAGCCGCATCATCGAGCACGCGGCGCGTCACCTTGGCGCCGGCCTTATCCGCCAGAAACCTGCGCGCCTCGTCCTTCAGGCTCTTCTGGTCGTCGGAAAAATCGAAATTCAACCCATCCTCCCGGGTTTTATGGTTGCCGACACTCTAACGCCCGCAGCATGCCGGCTGAAAGAGTGTCTTGGCGTCAACGTCTGTTCACGAAGGCTCAATCGCACTGCGCTAGGGTGGAGGTTCAGATTTTGGGGTGAATACCAATGGCGAAGGCCGTCTTCCACAAGGGTCAACGCGTCTACGTCAAGCCGGTGGCGACGTGGGCGGTGATCGAGAACGTCCACCCGCAATGGGTCAAGGGCGTCGAAGAACCGCTGCGCGTCACCTATGACGCAGGCCTCGGCCGCGATTTCCAAGCCCACGAACTGGCCGCCGAAGAGCGCGCGCCGGACAAGCCCGACCTGATCGAGACGGAAAACTGGCGCATCCTGCGCGCCGTCAACCGCCTTTCCGCCGACGCACGCGATCCGCGCCACCCCTTCCCCGGAACCTTCCCGGTCGTTGTCACAGACGAGAAAGATTGGGGCGGCTGGCGCGTGCCGATGGCCGAGTACGACCGCGACCCGCAACGGATCGAGCACCAGTCACGCGTGATGTCGAATGCGCTGCGGCTAATGCGTGTGACGCGCGAGCTGATTGAGTTTACGCAAGATTACCCACACGAAACCCCGGGCCAACTGATGGAGTTGGCGAAGCAAGCTGAGATGGTGCTGGCCGCCATTTATCATGACGCTGCACCGAAGATGGATGTCTCCGTCGCGGCTGAATAAGGCGCATTGATTTTCGCGGTTCCGCGGCTCATGTCAGGGCTTCCCCTAAGGAGCCCCGAATGCGCGACGCAGAAACCGCGACCGTCCGTCTCTCCGAATACCGGCCGCCCGCTTATCTGATCGACGAAATCGCGCTCGTCTTCTCGCTTGAGCCAGAGGCGACGATCGTCGCCGCCAGCAATTATGTGCGCCGCACGACGGCTACGCCTGAGCCACTCGAACTCGTCGGCGAACGGCTTGAGTTACAGAGCATCTCGATCGACGGCGCCCTGCTCACGACAGACCAATACAGCTTAGAGCCAGGCAAGCTCATCATCGCCAATCCGCCCGGCGCGTTTCGCCTCGACGTCGTCACGCGCATCAATCCGGCGGGCAACACGCATCTCGATGGCCTCTACATGTCGGCCGGGCGCTTTTGCACGCAGTGCGAAGCCGAGGGCTTTCGCGCCATCACCTACGCGCTTGATCGGCCAGACGTGCTGGCGCGCTACGCCGTGCGCATCGAGGCGGATAAAGCCGCCTACCCGACGCTTCTCTCCAACGGCAATCTGACCGAGAGCGGCGATATGGAGAACGGGCGCCATTACGCAATCTGGGTCGATCCGCACCCGAAGCCCTCTTACCTCTTCGCGCTCTGTGCGGGCGCCTACGAGTCGACACACGACACCTTCACGACCAAAGGCGGCCGTAAGGTCGATCTCGGCATCTATGTCGATCGCGGCGATTCCGGGCGCGCGCTTTACGCAATGGATGCGCTGAAGCGATCGATGAAATGGGATGAGGACGTGTTTCAGCGCGAGTACGATCTCGACGTTTTCAACATCGTCGCCGTCCGCGATTTCAATTTCGGCGCGATGGAGAATAAGGGCCTCAACATCTTCAACTCGTCTCTGATCCTAGCGGACGCCGAGACGGCGACCGACGGCGATTTCGAAGCGATCGAAGCCGTCGTCGGCCACGAGTACTTCCACAATTGGACCGGCAACCGCATTACCTGCCGCGACTGGTTTCAGCTTTGCCTGAAAGAAGGGTTGACGGTTTATCGCGAGCAAGAATTCTCCGCCGACCAGCGCTCGCGCCCCGTTCAGCGCATCAAGGATGTGAAGCGTCTGCGCGCGCGCCAGTTCGGCGAAGATGCCGGGCCACTCGCCCATCCGGTGCGGCCGTCGAGCTATCAGAAGATCGACAACTTCTACACCGCGACCGTCTACGAGAAAGGCGGCGAAGTCATTCGCATGCTGAAGCGCATTCTCGGCGCCGAAGTGTTCGACGCCGGCATGCAACTCTATTTCGAACGCCGCGACGGCACCGCCTCAACGGTCGAGGATTTCATCGGCTGCTTCGAGGAAGCATCGGGACGCGATCTCTCCCGCTTCATGGGCTGGTACGAACAGGCCGGTACGCCCACGCTCACTGTGTCCGGCGCGTACGACGCTGCGGCGAAGACGTACGATCTGACGGTCGCGCAACGCACCGCGCCGACCCCGGGTCAGCCGCTGAAGAAGCCGCTGCCGATCCCGTTGCAGATCGGCTTCATCGCTAAGGATGGCGCCGTTATCGCCAGCGCGGCTGAGGGCGATACGGTGTCTCGTGACGAGCACCACGCAATCCTTGAAGACGCGCAGCACACGTTCCGCTTTACCGATGTCGCGGAGCCGCCAATTCCGACCGCGCTGCGCGGCTTTTCGGCGCCGGTGACGCTCGAGCAGAACCTCACGCTTGAAGAGCGCCTGGTGCAGATCGCTCACGACCCGGACCCGTTCACACGCTGGGAAGCCGGCCAATCGATCGCGCGCGCCATTCTGCTGGGCGAAGCGCCCGAGGCCGCGCCCGCACTCGCGCAAGCGCTCGGTCGTGAACTCGATCGCGCACAAGAAGATCCCGCATTCGCAGCGCTGGCTCTACGCTTGCCGGACCTGAGCGAGCTGATCCTCGCCGCGCCCTCGCCTGATCCAGAGGCGCTCTATGCCGCGCGCGAAAACTTGCGGCGCTCCATCGCAAAGACACTCCGCGCGCGGCTCGAACCGATCGCCAGCGCGCCAAGCGAAACGCCATTCTCGGCCAGCGCTGAAGCTGCCGGACGCCGCTCGCTCAAGGCGGCCGCGCTCGACTTGCTGGCCTCGCTCGGACCGGAGCTTGAGCCTGTGTTCATGCAAGTGTTCGACACCGCGCTCAGCATGACGGAGAGCGCCGCGGCGCTCGATGCACTCGGCGCCTCCAACAGCGCCGGCTTCGATACAGCGTTGGCGCGCTTCTACGAGCGCTGGAGCGCCAATCCGCTCGTCATCGACAAATGGTTCGCGGTGCAAGCCGCTACATCGCGCCCGGATGCGATCGAGCGCGTCACGCGTTTGCGCGATCACGCCGATTTCAACATGCGCAATCCCAACCGTGTGCGTGCGTTGGCGGCGGCGTTTGCAATGCGGAACCCGCGCGCGTTCCACAGCGCAGACGGCGCCGGCTATCGTTTCCTCGCCGAACTGGCCGAAGCGATCGATCCGAACAACCCTGCCCTCGCCGCGCGGCTGTTGACACCGTTCGAGTCGTGGCGCCGTTTTGATTCGGTTCGGCAATCACACGCCCGCGACGCCCTGGAACGCTTGGCTGCACTGCCCAATCTCTCGAAAAATACGCGCGAGATGGTGGAACGCACGCTTGCCTGAGTCCTTTTGGCGACACACGCCGCCGCAGTGCGCTGGGAATAGAATCCAGCGGCGGCTCGACATGGCGTTAACGCCCTCATTACGATTACAACTGTTGAGGATTCCGAACGGCGATTCGGGGCTGCCGGGGAATACTTGTGTCGAAGGTGAGAACAAACGACGTCGCGGCGGGTATGGCGCCACCCGACACGTCCACGCGCCCATTCATGT
>QBMO01000043.1 GCA_003242075.1 Alphaproteobacteria bacterium | reverse complement strand
CGTCCTCGGTCTTGAGAGCGGCATATTGTTCAAGAAAATCTGCTGCTTCCGCTTCAACGGCTTTGGCCAGAAGCGCACGCGCACCAGTACGCAGAACCTCGGTCAGCAAATCGGTAAAGGCCCCTGGCTGGGACAGCGCGATCACATTACTCTTCGACACGGCGTATCTGCCTTCGATGGAAAGTGGAGGCTCGACACCACCACGATACGCCGCTTCACCTCTTCATGCCGTCACCAACTTTCGCGCTTAGCTCCTTCCCGTTCGCACGCGCCGCTCTCGCCCTCTAACGAGCTCGCTGCTGCGTAACCCGAAAAGGTTGGAGCGGCGTTCGCCGCGTGGCGCCATCCTTTCGTGAGCGGCCTTCCGGCAGCATACCCTCGTCGGAAGTTCCTTTTCACATGCGGGCCAGCCGGTTACGGCAATTATATCCTGTCGTCCTTTCGCGCCGGCTTCGAGGGCCGCAACGGAAGGGTCAAACATCGTCGCCGACGACACCGGCGTACGGCGACGCGCGGCTGGGCGATCCGTATCGGGTCTGACCATAGAAGTGAGAGATGTCGCACACCGTGTTGGATGCTGTAAATTACGTCCCAGCACCCGTTGCGTGCTCGTGCGTTTCGATGCGCATCAGTGAGCGCGACGTACATTCGCGGAACATGAAGGTGCTGACCCATTCGAGCCACTCACGCTTTCTGTGAGTGCGCTTTGCAGCCTACGCGAGGGGATGTCCCTTGGCCCACGCTGTCGTGGGATATTCGCCAAACAACGCGCGATACTCGGTTGCCACCGCTTCGTAGCATTCACAAGCAGCGCTCTCCAGCCTCACACGATCGGTGATCGTAATGTGCCCGTGCTGATAGCGAATGAGGCCCGCGCGCTGCAGCATGCCGGCGGCTATGCTGACCGTGGAGCGGCGGACGCCAAGCATGACTGCAATCAAATCCTGGGTCAGCGACAATTCCGGAACCCCGCTGCGATCGTGCGCGGAAAGTAACCAGCGCGCCAAGCGCTGACCCAAATCGTGGTGGGCGTTGCAAGCCGCAGTCTGCGCAACTTGCACGCCAAAAACGTGCACGTAGCGCAGCAGCAAATCACGCAGGTGCGGGGCATGGCCGACCGCCTCCTTCAAGGCTGCGGCGGTGATGCGATAGGCGCCGCCGCCAGTTTGGCACATGGTCTCGCTGTATGAGTGCGTCGCGCCAAGGATAACCGAAACACCGTCCACGCCTTCATTGCCGATTAAGCCGATCTCCAGAGGTTGGCCATCCGACAACACGGTCAGCGCCGAGATAAAGCCGCTCTCGACGAAGAAGACATTGACTATGAGGTCGCCGGCCCGGTGTATGGATTGCCCCAGGGCCAGATCGACGTGCGTGAGATTTTTCGCCAATTGCGTAAATTCCGACGCCGGAAGCGCCGCAAGTATTCGGTTTTTTACCGCGGATTGAAGCGGAAGAGACAATGTAATGCTCCGACGGAAAGATCGCGCGACTACCACCAAAGCGCAATTTGGACGCGCTACCTTCCTCAAACACGTTCAGTCGCGCCCTACGGCGCGCGCAGAGTTAAGGATGCTAGCTGGCGGAATCGGACTTGAGTTCACTGTCGCCCATGGTCGTCACAAGCACTTTGAACAGCACCTGTCCGCCTTCATCCGTAACATCGATTTTAACGCTTGATGTCTCGTACAGCAAGGTCGGCATATCTCTGAGAATCTCACCCGCGAATTTAATGCCGTCAATTCGCGCGGCGGCTGGACTAAGAAGCTCTCTTCCCTCTACGTCCAGAACGTGGTTGCCGCCCGCGACCTGGAAAAAGTATTTTGGCACAGGAAAACTCCCACAAGAGCGCTCGAGCATAGGCCATTTTGCTATGCTCGATATCAAACCGCTTTTTGGCCCTGAGGTATGAGGTTGATAGCTCGTTGCCAGCGCCATGTCTGTGCGCCATCGCACACTACTTGATGCGCCGAGCGACCCGGCCGGCTTCGATTGGCCATTCCAGCCGCTTCTTATGAGCGCGACTCCCGATGCCTGCGCCGTCACGGAACATTGCCGATGAGACAACGGTTGTCGCTACAATGACCCAATACAAAGTGGAATATAGCGAGCGCATGGAAGGCGCCATCCTCCAATCTGGCTTCGTGACGCCGCCAACCCGGAAGGTGCAGAGACCGAGGTAAAGCGAGCCTTCACGGCCGTGCAGGCGAATTTGGGCGCCCGCGCGTATCGAATCGTAGATCTCGCGGGAAATCTCGTTGCCACGCACGCGACTCCTGACGAGATTCAGAACCCAACCGCCATCTGAGGCTGTATCCTATCAAAAATGACAGATGTTTCCGGTCGCGTTTTCGGCCGAACGTTCGGTTTGCGAACGCAGATTGTTGCTCAGACGAATGTCCCTCGCACTGGGCGGAAATCTTCCCAAAGCTACGAACGTGGCGAAAGCACGAAGCGGCGATCGCCGTCGCGGCGCCCTTCCAGATTTTAGGCCATCCATCGAATGGGGGTGCGGGTGAGCAGCAAACCGATGCCATTCTGGCTACAACTGGCAATCGCTATTCTTAGCGCAACAGCAATTCTGCTCGGTCTCATAGCCGCTTTGAAGTCCGAAGTGCTCGGCCAATAGGAGGGGTGATCTTCCCTGGAAAAAGTGGACGCGGTTAAGCGGTCCGGCGCTCGGCCTCAGCTGGTGAGATGTACGCTTCGGCGGTAACGACGACTGACGTGTCTTGAGCCGGCTTGGACAAACCTTCGCTCAGCGACTAACGGCACCAGTACGCGGTGCGCGCGACCGGGCCAGCGAAATCAACCGCATCTGCTGCCGGCAGGGGCAATTTGATTGTGACGCGTGCGCCTTGCCCGGGCGCGCTTGCGGCGGTGATGTCGCCGCCCATGAAGAGCACCAGTTTGCGCGCCGCCGCCAGACCCGAGGCGATCGATGTCTCGGCGTAGGAATCCTGGCTTAAGAGCGCGCCCAACTCATTTGGCGACATACCGGCGCCGGTATCGACGACGCTGAGCACAAGACGTGGCTGGCCGTTCGCTAGCATCTGCCTTGCCTTCACTGTGATGGCGCCGTTGTGGGTTTGCTGGGCGGCGTGGGCCAAGAGCGCGTGCAGGCATTGAGCGAGCTTAGTGTGGTCCGCCGGAAGCGAAGCGCAGTCGGGGCCGATCTCGACACTGATGCGGTTGCCGTTCGCCTGGGCGAGGGGTCTGACCGCGTCAATGGCGATCTCGATGAGATCTTCGAGGTCGCCGCTGACCACAAGCCCCTGATCTTGCCGCACCTCGGCCAGAGCTGTTTGCAGCAATTGGTTCAACTTTGACCGCAGTTCGTCGGCGGCGCTCAGCACTCGTTTGAGGTCGTCGACGTCGTGCCCGCGGTTATGCTCCAGAGCTTGCTCCAGCAGCATCTCACTATAGCCGATGATGTTGCCGAGCGGTGCGTTGAGCTCCTGGCCGAGGCGGGCGGCGAGAGCGGCTGCCGCGCGGGCTGTGTCCTGGGCGAGACGCGCCTGCAATAGATCGGCTTCGGCTTTGCGTTGCTCGCTGACGTCACGGGTGATCGCCATCATTTCGATCACTTGACCCGGTGCTTCGCGTGCGCAGAGCGGTGCCGCGCTCTGGTCCATGAAGAGCCGGCGCCCGCGCAAGCCGATCACTTCAAACTGCATCTGCGCGATCTCACCAGCGAAGACTGCATCGATGCTTTTGCGGAAGCCGTAATGGTATGCCGGATCAATCAGGTCGAAGAGGTTCTTGCCGCGCACGGCATCAAGGCAGTCCGCCTCGATCATGCGCAGGCCCGCGGCGTTCATATCGATGAGGCGGCCGTCGGCACTGATGAGTTTTATGCAATCGGGTGAGCCGTCGAAGATGGCGCGAAACCGGCGCTCGCCGTCGGGCGGAATGATCATGTCGGAGTCTCGAAATTTCTGATTGTTGGGCCCGTGCGCGCATTGAGCGCCACCGGCTTTAAGGCGCCGTTAAGTTTGCGGATCAACGCGCGCTTGCGCCCTTAGAACCGCGAACGGTGGTTGCGTGAAGGGACTGAAGGCGAGATCGGCCTCTTGTGAGCGACGTGCGAGCGCACGCACCTCCACGTCTATGCCGGCGGCCCGATCCGGTTCTGAACGTTCCGCCGACGCGGTGGATGTCGGCGTTTGGCCGTGCGGGCGAATGTCCGTTCAGGGGCCGCGAATTGCCGGTCGGGGCGCGTTTTGCGGGTCGGCGACGCAAGTCCGTAATTCATCATAGCGCGGAAACGACCCGGAAAGCGCTCGGTTAGCGGTTTTTGCACCTTGGTCGTTTCCGGATCCTTTCCGGGTGCATCCGGCCGCCACGAACCCCACCATGATCGATCCAGGACGGCGAGGCGCTGGAGTTGGAACGTTATGATGCATGCGGCGATCCAAGAAGGCTGCGTGGCTGCAGCGCGGGGCAGAACCGCGTCCAGCGATCGTCTCGACGGCGTGAATGCGATCGCAATTTATTTGGGTTGCACACATGACGCTGTTTATTATGCGCGGCGCGTGGGGTCGCTGCCGATCAGACGGCTCGGGCGCAAAGGCGCTCTCTATGCGTTCAAGACAGAGCTTGACGCGGCCCAGAAAGCGGATTCGACTCTTCCTGCCAATTGGCAGGCGCGGCGACCGGATATTCAAGCGCCCGATTTGGGAACTCGGTGATGTCGGATATCGACAGTTATGAAACCAAGAACGGCAAGCGCTATCAGGCGCGCTGGCGCGATGCGTCCGGCGTGCAGCGCTCAAAGTCTTTCCGCACACTGACCGAAGCTCGCGCCCATCAAAGCAAAGTGGCGAATAAGGTCCGGGGCGGCGTGGGGCGGCCGCTCGACTGGCTGATCGACACTTATCTGGCGGCGAGGCTTGAGGAGGCCGAGGCCGGCGCCATCGAAATGACCACCTACGACAATTACGAGCTTCATCTTCGGCTGCATGTGCGAACGGATGAGATCGCGCGAAAGAAGCTCTCCGAACTCGATACGCCTGCCATTCAACAATATCTTCGCCGGCTAATCGGCCGCCTGAGTCTGAAATACGCGCGGAAGATCCGCGTCAGTCTTTCCGTCATGCTCAAATGGGCGGTTGGCGAAGGCTATCTCGCGCACAACCCGGCGCGCGACGCCAAGTTTCCGGGCAAGTCCCGTCCCGAGGCGCCCGACCTCGATGCGGCGGACGATTTTGACGGCGTCGACGTGGACGCTATCCGAATTCCGACGCCCGCGGCCGCCGCGGCCATCCTGGCGGCCGCCGACGCTCACGACGAGACGGGCCGGGCGGCCGCGCAATTGCGGCTACTCTTTGGCGGCGGCTTGCGTCCATCAGAGATGCTGGGGTTCCCGGTCAAAATGGTGCGCTTTAGCGCTGACGGTCGTGCCGAATTGAAAGTCGTGCAGCGGTCTGAGTGCCAACGAGGAAAAATTGGGCCGGTCAAGACCACCGCGAGTCGTCGGAAGATCACGTTGGGCAGGGAGGCCAGCCGCGTCCTACGCGAATATCTCGTGGCGATCGGACAGCCGAAAGAAGGGCTGCTTTTCGCAACCCGCAGCGGCACCTCAGAACGCTACTCGAATTTTGCGGAGGACGTGTGGAAGCCGATCGTGGGGGCCGCGGGCTTTGCCGAACAGGTCAAATCCATGCGCACCTTTTGCGGGAAACGGCTGCCAGATGGCGGACGCGAGAAAATCCGGCGGGAGGTGATGATCTGGAAGCCCGTCTATACACCGCACCACGGCCGTCACTTCGCGGCCTCGGCCCTGATTGCCGCGGGAGCGGCCCCGAAGAAGGTCCAGCGCTTTCTCGGCCATTCGCGCATTGAGATCACCATGAACGTATACGGCCACCTCTTTCCGGACCAACGTGCTGACCACGATTTGGCGGACGCTATCGACCGGCAATTGAGACCGGCTCATGAGGTCCTGGACGCCACGGCCCCCTAGGAGCGGCCCGCGCGGGGGAGGGTGCTCGGACAAGCCTGCTAGGACGCGCGCTCGTCGGCTTGCGCCGGTGCGTGTGTCTGTTTATGTCCTGCCAAACATGCCGCCTTAGCTCAGTTGGTAGAGCGCACGCTTGTGGAGCGTGATGTCGCTGGTTCGAGCCCAGCAGGCGGTACCATTATTGACGTGTGTGGTAGTGGCGCCTGTGCAACCAATGTGGAAAACATACGTTTAAGTGATTGTTGTCTATGGGAATTGGTTCAGATTGTGGAGCCGGGTGTCGTTGGTTCGAGCCCAACAGGCGGTACCATTTTTTCGGCGGCGCCCTTGGCTTTCTCCGGCAACCCCGAACATTCCAAACTGAAGAGCGCGCAGGCGCGTTACGCTGCGCACACCGCAGCCGCGTGTGGCTACGCATTCGCGTCGCTCGACGGCGATGATGGGTATTTGTTCGAGGTGCGCGACGGCGCGCGCGCTGCAACGTTCGCCGCGGGCGCTGGAACACCATACGCCCTCAATGACGCGCGCGGCGCTTCGATCGCGCGCGATAAGGCGTTCTGCGCCGAGGTGTTGCGACGGGCTGATGTAGCCGTGCTGCCGGGCGAGATGTTCTTCGTCACGCCGCGCTGGCGCGAGATGCGCGGGCCGGGGCGGGAGCTGGAGGATGCGTTCGGCCACGTCGCGCGGGCGACGTTTCCGATTTTCTGCAAACCGCTAGCAGCGTCGAACGGGCTCTATGCCGAGATGATCGATAGCGTTGAGGCGTTCGCCGACTACGCGCCGCGCGTGGCGCGTGAGCATTTCGCCATTTTGATCCAGCCTTACGTGCGCGCGCCGGAGCACCGCGTGTTCGTGCTCGATGGCGCGCCGCTCTTTTCCTATCGCAAGCATTTGCCGCACGTCATGGGCGATGGCGTTCGCGCGCTGGCGGCGCTGATCGACGCGCTGCCGCGAGACGACAACGCACCGGCGCCGGCGCGCGCCGCGCGTGATGCGGTAGGCGCTCGGCTTCCGCTCGATCATGTGCTGGGCGAAGGTGAACTGGCGTGGCTGGAGGGCCCGGCGAACCGTTCAGCCGGTGGAGGCGCGTCGACGCTGGCGGACGGTGCGCCGTCAGAATTGGCACGCGTCGCGATCGCCGCGGCGAGCGCGATAGGGCTGCGGCTTGCGGCGGTGGACCTGTTCGATTTGCCGGAGGGGCCGACGGTGATCGAGGTCAATTCCAATCCGATGATCGCAACGCTCGACGATCATGATCGCTGGGATCTGATCGAGACGATCTGGCGCGCCAATTTCGACGCGGCGTTGCGATGAGGTTGTGGCGCGTTCCGTATCCGAAGTTCGGCGCCGGGCCGGGGCTAGACCGGGTTTCGATGATTGCGGAGCGCCTGGGCATCGACCTCGCCGGGTTTGGCGCGGATGGCGCGGTGATTGTTGGCAGCAACGGGAAGGGCTCGACGGCGGCGATGACCGCGGCGTTGTTGGCGCAGGTTAATCCGGACGTGGGGTTATTCACATCGCCGCATCTGGTGGCGCTGAACGAGCGCTTTCGTATCGGTGACGAAGACATCGGTGACGACGAACTTGAAACGCATTGGGAGCGCGTCGCGGCAGCGGCCGAAGCAACGGGCCAAACGAATACGCTCGGCGGTTTTGAGTTTCTATTTCTCATCGCCGCCGATTGGTTCACTGCGCGCGGCTGTGCGCATACGGTCTGGGAAGCGGGCATAGGCGGACGGCTGGATCCGGTGCGGTTGATCGCGGCGCGGCGTCTGGCGTTGACATCGCTGGACTTGGAGCACACGGCGCTGCTTGGCGATACTTTGGAGGCGATCGCGCGCGAGAAGATCGACGCGGCGCCGCTGGGCGCGCGGCTTTATGTGAGTGAAAGCTGCGAGCCACAGCGCGCGGCGATCGAGGCACACTGCACCGAGCGCGGTGTCAGCGCGATGTTCGTTCCTGCCGATCCGATGCGCTTGGCGCTGCTTACTGGCGCGCACCAACGGCGCAACGCGGCGCTCGCATTGGCATTGGCGCGCGATTTAGCGCCGGTGAGTGATGCACAGGTGGATGCGGGCTTCTCGGCGACGCGCTGGCCGGGGCGGCTCGAAGTGATCAACCAAGCGCCGCTCGTTGTCATCGATGTGGGTCACACGCCGGCCGCCATCGATGCAGCGCTCGCGGGCTTTCAGGACATGAAAGTGCGGCGAGATGCGATCCTCGTTTGCGGCGCGTCACACGATAAGGACCCGAGCGCCCTGGTTGCGCGTTTGGCCCCGCACTTTTCCACAATCATTTGCGCGGCCGCGCGTCACAAAGGCGCGCCAGCGGCTGAGGTCGCCGCGTACGCCGTCGACGCGAACGGGGACGCGGAGATCGTGGTGGCGGATTCTGTGGCGGAGGCGCGCCGCCTTGCGTTAGCGCGGGGCGAGGACAAGGCCATTTACGTGGCGGGCGGGCTGTTTTTGGCGGCTGAATTCAAAGCCGTCCATCTCGGGCGCGATCCGGCGTTGTTGGCCTTCTTTTGAGCCGCCGCCGACGCTAAGAAGGTCGGCGAAGGGGACCCATGCCTAAAACGCTATTCGAGCACCTCTCGCCCGACACCGGCGCCAAGCGCATCCTCGCGCTCGACGGCGGCGGCGTGAAGGGCATCCTGACGCTCGGCATGCTTAAAGTGCTGGAAGACGAATTGCGCCGCCGCGCCGGCGGCGATGCGGCGTTTCGTTTGTCCGACTATTACGATCTGATCGGCGGCACCTCTACGGGCGCAATCATCTCCACGGCCTTGGCGTTGGGCCTCACTGTCGATGAAGTGATCGAACTCTATCAGCGGCTCGGGCCGGAAGTGTTCGGACGCACGGCGGGCGATGGCGTCTTTCTGCAGGCGAAGTTCGACTCGAAGAAACTGCGCCGGGCGCTGCACTCGGTGTTGTCAACGAAGACACTGGGCTCCCAAGATTTGCGCACCGGCCTTGCGATCCATGCCAAACGTATCGACACTGGCTCCGCCTGGGTGGTGACTAATCATCCGCTCGGCATCTTTTACGATCCGACAGACGGCGCTGGCGTGTTTCCGAACAAGCGCTATCGGCTTGTCGATCTCGTGCTTGCGAGTGCGGCGGCGCCGACCTTCTTCGATGAGATCCTCATCGACATCGAGTTCGATGACAAGCGCCGCCCGATTCAGAAGGGCTTTTTCGTCGATGGCGCGGTGAGCGCGAATAATAATCCGAGCATGCAGCTTTTCATGCTGGCGCTCGAGCCGTCGTACAAGTTTGGTTGGAAACCAGGCGCCGACAATCTGATGATGACGTCCTGCGGCACCGGTTCGCGTAGGCCCACGGTCGATGGCAAAGCCTTTCAAGGCTTGCCCCCGGGCTTGCGCGGCGTGCACGCCTTGCGCGCCATGGTGTACGACACGCAAGTGCAAGGCATCATGATGATGCAGGCGTTCTCGTCGCCGAAGAAGCCGTGGCGGATCAATTCCGAGATTGGCGATATGGCCGGCGTTTGCATTACCGGCGAGCCGTTGCTGGACTATCAGCGCATGGATGTCGTGCTCGAGACGAAGCCAAAGTCAAAACGGCGCACGGACCCGGCGCCCCCGATGACAACGCTGGAACGCATGCTTGGCCGCGAGCTGGACGCGGACACGATGAACGCGCTCGATCTCATGGACAACGGCAAGAAGGAAAACATGCAATTGCTGTTGGAGGTCGGCATGGCTGCGGGCCGCACGTTCGTCGATGCGACCTATCCCGATCCCAAGTTCGATCTGCCGGAATGGCGTTCGTCCTGAGCCTCGATTTGCCAAATCCTAAAGAGTTCTTGCTAGGATGAGGGATGGCTAAGGCGCGCAGAACGCGGAATTCCGATCCAATGCTGGAGGCGGCGGTCGAGTATTTCTCGTCACGCTCGCACGATGCGTGGCGGCGTAATTTCCTTAAGGCGAACCCCGGTGAGAGGGGCAAGCCCCGCATGCGTCTGCGCGGCGGCGTTATGGTTGACGTCAATCAACCATGGTCGAAGCTCGATCCGCGCGCGCAGCAGAGCAACAAGCGGGCAGCGCTCGACGCTTATGCTGCGGTGAAGCAATTTCCAAACGATCGCGAAGCGGCGGCGGATTTCATTCATGAGTGTTGGATCAAAGCCAATCGCAAAGATGCTAGCCAGCCGAAGGCCTTGTTCAAGCCTTACGCGAAGTTGCCCGAAGTCGAAAAAGACAAAGACCGCGCACACGTCGACATCATGAAGAAAGCGTTGGCGGCGGTACGCAAGAATGCGCGCACGAAGACGCCCCGGAAAGCCGCCAAGGTGAAACGCGCGCGCACAACAGCAGGCGTTCAGATCGACGCCAGCGCCTGGCGACGGCTGGAACGCGCTGCAAAGGATTTGTCCAAGGCTCTGGGCCGCGAGGTTTCGGCCGAAGTGTTGGCGGCGGCTGGCGTCGAGGCGATGGTTGGCCTCTGCAAAACGGTGGCCGCGAAGGCGCGCGCTAAGCGCGGCTGACGCCGTTCGCCGCAGCGCCTTGCGCGCGCCCTGATTTCCGCCGACATGGCCCCTATGAAATCTGTTGTCATCGTCGGCGGCGGCGTCATCGGCCTCTTTACCGCCGTGCGTCTGGCTAAGGCCGGAGCGCGCGTGACCGTGCTGGAAGCAGAAGGCGAGCACGCCGATGTGTTCGGCCCTGGCGCATCGGTCGCGGCGGCGGGGATGCTGGCGCCGCTAGACGAGAGCGGCACTCCGTTCACGCCGCTGGCGTTCGAGTCCTTCGATCTTTGGCGCCAATGGCGTGACGGCGCGGAATGGGCGGATGGCGTTCGCTTCGATGGCGGCGTCCGCGTGGCCGACGAGATCGCCGCAGCCGACGTAGTTCAGACATCGGAGCGCCATGGTCGGCGCGCGCAGGTCTTGCGGGGCGGTCAGTTCCGCAAACGCACCGGATTCAACGCTGAGCGTGCTGCGGTGTTTGTCGAAGACGAAGGCGTCGCCGATCCGCAGCGTGTGTTGAGCGGGCTCGCCATGCAGGCGCGGGCGCATGGCGTCATCATCGAATACAATCAAGATGTGGCTAACGTAACGGCGAGCGCAGCGCTCACGCACGAAGGCCGTGTCTACGAGGCCGAGGCGGTCGTTTTGGCGCCAGGCGTCTGGGCGACCGACGCGCTGAAGCAAGCGGCGCCGGCGCTGCGTCACGTCAGCGCCGCGCGCGGGCATCTGGTGTCGGTCAAGCTTGAGCGACCGCTCGGGCCGAACGTGCAGGGGCCACGTTTTTATTTGGCGCAACGGCGCGAGGATATTGTGCTGGGATCGACGATGGAGCCAGGGCGCTACGATCGGCGTGTGGATCAAGCACAGGTGCAGGCGTTGCTGGCAGCGGCGGAGGCTGCATTGCCCGGGGAAGTTCAAGCGACGGGCTATGCCTGGTGTGGCATACGCCCGATGTCGCCAGATGGCTGGCCGATGGTCGGCCCGTCCGGAGATGGCCTCTTGGTGGCCGCCGGCCATTCGCGCAACGGGTGGCTCATGGCCCCGGTGACGGCGGAGATCATTAGCGCTTATGTACTCGGCGGCGAGATTCCCGATCGCTGGGCCGCGCTCTCGCCGCAGCGCTTTGAAAGCCAGACAGCATGACGTTCGCCCTCAGCCTCACCGAAGAACAAGCCGCCATCAAGCACGCGATCGAAGAGATCTGCGCCAAGTATGACGACCACTATTGGCTGAACGTCGATAACACCGGTGACTTCCCGGACGCCTTCGTGAACGATATCGCCGCCGGCGGCTGGCTCGGCGTCGCCATGCCTGAAAGTATCGGAGGCGCGGGGCTCGGGCTGACGGAAGCCGCGCTGATGATGCAGACGGTGGCGGAATCGGGCGCGGGCTTTTCCGGCGCCAGCGCCATCCATCTCAACATTTTCGGCCTGATGCCGATCGTGAAGTTCGGCACGCCGGAGCAGCAGCAACGCTTTCTGCCCCCTGCAATGGACGGCACGGACAAAGCCTGCTTCGCCGTCACTGAGCCGAACTCTGGCCTCGATACGGCGAGCCTGGAGACGAAAGCCGAGCGCACCAATAGCGGCTATCGCATCAATGGCCGGAAAATCTGGACGACCAACGCGCAGCGCGCGAACAAGATTCTGATCATCGCGCGCACGACGCCGAAAGATCAGGCCAAGCGACCGACCGAGGGCCTTTCGCTCTTTTACGCCGATTTCGATCGCAGCAAGATCGAAGCGCGGCCGATCCCGAAAATGGGCCGCAAGGCGGTGGAGTGCAACACGCTCTTCATCGAGGATCTCGACGTCTCGAATGCTGAGCTGATTGGCGACGAAGGCGCAGGCTTCAAGATTTTGCTGTCAGGTTTAAATCCAGAGCGTGTGCTCTTCGCGGCAGAAGCGATCGGGCTTGGGCGCGCGGCGCTGAAGCGTGCAGCGCAATACGCGAAGGAGCGCGTCGTCTTCGGTCGCCCGATCGGGCAGAACCAAGGCATCCAGCACCCGCTCGCGAAAGCGTGGGCCGAACTGGAAGCCGCCAACTTGATGGCGTTCAAAGCGGCGGCGCTCTACGACGCCGGCAAAGATTGCGGCGCCGAAGCCAACGCTTCGAAATATCTCGGCGCTGAGGCGGGCTTCCGCGCATGTGAGACGTCGGTTTTGGTGCATGGCGGCATGGGCTATGCGAAGGAATATTTCGTGGAGCGCTATTTCCGCGAAGCCATGATCGCGCGTATCGCGCCTGTGTCGCGCGAGATGATTTTGAACTTCATCGCCGAACGGGTGCTGGGGCTGCCGAAGAGCTATTGAGCCGCGCACAGGGCAAAAACGCCGCATTGCCTGCCAAGGACGCGGGCGCTTCATACGCCCATGAAAGTCGCCCCGCTCGCATCCTCGATCCACAAATGGCTCGCGCTCATCGTGGGCGTGCAGATGCTGTTCTGGGTCGGCTCCGGGCTCTTCTTTGCGATTTATCCGATTGAGGAGGTGCGTAGTGAACATCGCATCGCCGAGATGCATACGACCGCGCCACTCCCGGAGCGCGCGCCTTCAGAGTTGGCGGCGTTGCTTCCGGAAGCGCCGTCGCGGCTGGTCTACGAAAGCACCAGCGCTGGCGAGGCGGTGGCGGTCGCGGAGTTTCACGCGCGCCGCCCGATCCTGATCAATCTCGACGACTGGCGCGTCGCGTCACCGATCAGCGCCGAGGCGGCCGAGCAGATTGCGCGCGCTTACATCACCGGCAATCCGCGCGTCCGCGAAGCGCAGCTGGTCACGGAAGAGAGCCCGGAGTATCGCGGCGTGCTGCCGGCTTGGCGGATCGCGTTCGATGACGCCGAGGGGTTGGCCGTTTACGTTGCTGCCGACACCGCGCGTGTGACGGCGCGCCGATCTGACTTGTGGCGCGTTTATGATGCGCTATGGGCCCTGCACATTATGGATTGGCGCGACCACGAAAACTTCAATACCGGTCTGCTGATCGCAACGTCGTTCACTAGCCTGATCGTATTGCTGGCCGGCTTCGTTTTGTTTCCGTATAGATTGCGCTTGCGCATCAAGCGCGCGGGTTAACTGCTCATTCATCAAATTGGTTGAGCGCGGTAGGCATGAGCGATCCGATCGCGCCCACCGGTAACGACGTCGTTCGCGCAGCCATACGCCGCGCAGCGGATGCAACCGGCGTTGATTTTTCCCTGCTGGTCGAAACCGCGCGCCGCGAAAGCGCTTTCAATCCCACTGCGCGCGCTGGCACGTCGAGCGCGACCGGGCTGTTCCAGTTCATCGAGGGCACTTGGTTTCAGATGATGCGCCGCCATGGCGCGACGCACGGTCTGGGACACTATGCGCAGGCGCTAGAGCAGGGCGCGAACGGCGACATGCGCCGCGAAATTCTGGCGCTGCGCAATGACCCCGAAATCTCCGCACGTATGGCCGCTGAACTTGCGCGCGAAAACGCGCAGACGCTGCAGGCGCGGCTTGGTCGATCGCCGAGTGCTGGCGAGCTTTATGCGGCGCATGTGATGGGGCCAGGCGGCGCGTTGCGCTTGATCGAGGCGGCGGCGCAGGGCGCGCCAAGCGCGGCGGCGATTTTTCCGCGCGAAGCCGCCGCCAATCGCGGGCTGTTCTACGCCAATGGCCAGCCGCGTTCGGCGCAAGCGCTGTTGGAACGGCTTAATCTGGATGCCAATGCGTCCATGGGCGCAGGTAGTGGCGGCCAAGGCGGACGCATCGAGTACGGACGTGAGGGCGAGTCGATGTCCCCGGCGCTCGCAAATGCGCTGTTTGCGATGGCGCTCCTGCCTTTGCTTCGTTCGACCGAAGAGGAAACGCAGCAGCGTGATCCAATGCAGGCGCTCAACGCATACGCGCGCACCCAGGGCTAGGCGGCCGCGCCGCTCGCATAGAGCGCGTCGATTTCATCTTCCGAGTAGCCAAACTGAGTCAGCACGGCGCGCGTGTGTTCGCCCAGCTTTGGCGCAGGCCCCTTCGGCCCATCGTCGGCGCCGGGAAAGCGGATCGGCGCGCCGGGCGCGTTGATCGGCGGGCCTTCGTGTTGCGGTGTTTGCACCACGGCGCCGGCGGCGATCGCTTGCGGATCGACGATCGCTTCCGCCGCCGTTTGCACCGGCGACCAGATCATTTCCTCAGCATCGAGACGGCCAGCCAGTTCCGCGAGTGTGAAGGCGGCGAACGCTTCATCCAAAACGTCCACGAGATCAGCGCCGTTAGCGCGGCGCGCCTTTGCGCGCGAGAAGCGCTCGTCTTCGATCAGGTTGTCCAGCTTCAGCGCGCGGCAAAGCGGCGGCCAGTCCTTCTCGCCTTGCCGGGTCAGCAAGCTGATCCAGTGTTCGTCCTTGGTCTTGAAATAGTTGATCAACGGATTGGGCACGTCGCGGCGCGGACGGTTCGACGCTGTGCGCCCGTACGTATGCTGGATCGCGAAATCCGAGCCGCCGACATAGTGCGCAACACGAAGCAGAGCCGCTTCGACCAAGCGGCCCTTTCCGGTTTGTTGGCGCTCGAAAAGCGCAGCGAGCACGCCGCTTACGATTGCGACCGACGCCACGTGATCGCCGAGTGCAGTGCGGAGTTGAACGGGTTCGCCACCCTTCGGCCGAAACAGCGCCGCCAAACCGGAGCGCGCCCAGAAAGCGGCGGAGTCCATACCCGGCCGATCGGCGTCGGGGCCGTCGAGGCCGTAGCCTGTGAGCGTCGCATAAACGAGGCGCGGATTGCGCTGGCGTAGCGTCTCGAAATCCAATCCAGCGCGCGTGAGCCCGCCGGGGCGCACATTGGTGAGAAAGACATCGGCGCCGTCGATCAGTTTCAGCAATGCCTCGCGACCAGCGTCCTGCGCTGTGTCCAACACGACGCCGCGCTTGCCGCGATTGTCCAACTCGAACACCGGATTGACCGCGACGCCTTCAATGCCAACCGACGCAAAGAACATCCGGATCGGGTCGCCGCCGGGCGGCTCGACCTTGATCACATCGGCGCCCCAGTCCGCCATGATGCCGCCGGCGCCGGGCGCGGCGACGTAGGTGGCGTATTCGATAACCTTCAATCCTTCGAGCATGCGGACCCGTTTCTGTTTCGCAACGTCTGGTAATCAAGGCTTCGTTAAGGCTCAGGCGCAAGTGTCAGCGGATGTCAGCGCGGCGGGGAGTCGCCGCGCCCAGGAGCGCGAGCGCCGTCCCATGTCCATCGTCACCATGCGCGCCAATCTCACCGATAGCGACATCCGGACCCTGATCAAGGGGCCGACGGAGGAGGACCGCGCCCAGGCTGCGCACAAGATCTGCCGCTGCATCGAGGAAGGTCAGCTTTCCCCGGAGGAACGCGCGCACGCCGAGGGCATCATCGCCATCATGGCTGCCGACGCCGCCGTGCTCGTGCGCCGCGCGCTTTCGGTGGCGCTGAAGAATTCGCCCAAGTTGCCGCGCGAGATCGCCAACAAGCTGGCGCGCGATGTGGATTCGATCGCACTGCCGATCGTGCTCAACTCGCCATCGCTGACCGACGCCGATCTCGTGGAAATTGTGCGCGCGTGTCCGCCAGCCAAGCAGATTGCGGTGGCTTGCCGCGAAACGCTCAGTCCCACGGTGACCGGCGCGATTGCGCAGTTCGCTATCCAGGAAGCAGTCGGCCGCGCGCTCGCCAATGACAACGCGATTTTTGACGAAGCAGGGCTCGACGCCACGCTCGACCGCTTCGCTGGCGTGTCCGCCATTACGTCGACGATGGTGCATCGCGGCGAGCTGCCGCTTGCGATCACCGAGAAGCTCGTCTCGCTCGTGGCGGGCGAGGCGTTCGATTATCTCGTGAACCATCACGAACTGCCGCCGCAAATCGCCATCGATCTCGCCATGGGCGCGCGCGAGCGCATCACCATCGACATCGTCGAGCAGGCGGTGCGCCAACGTGACATTGGCCGCTTCGTGCAGCAGCTCAATCTGAACGGCCGGCTCAATCCATCGCTGCTGATGCGCGGCTTGTGTTTGGGCCACATCGAATTTGTCGAACATGCGATGGCCGAGCTTGCCGGCATGACGCACCAACGCATGTGGCTGATGATCCACGATAGCGGGCCTCTCGGGCTCAAAGCCGCGTTCGACAGGTCTGGTCTGCCGCCGCGCCTGTTCGCGTCCTTCCGCGCCGCTATCGATGTATATCACAGCATCGACCGCGAGGGCGTCGCGCACGACCGCATCACGTTCCGCAAGCGCATGCTTGAGCGCACGCTGACGCTCTTCCAGTCCGTGCCGAAGGACGATCTCGATTATCTTCTGGAAAAGCTCGACGCGTCGGGCCTGGACTCGTTCCGCGCCGCAGCGCTCAACTAGCGCAATCCAGCTTCGGCAAAGCGGCCGCCGCCGCGATCGAAACCGGCGATGGCGAGTGTGCGCGCATGCGCGGTGGAGCGCACGCTCTCCGCCGTGATGATGAGACCCGCGCCTTTGGCCGCGAGCAGGCGCCGACCCAGCGGGCTGCGATCGCCGTCGGGCATGGCGAGAAAGGGATCGGTGTCGGCCGGGGCCTCGATCACCAATTCAGCATAGAGCGCGCGCGCACGTGCGCCGAACGGCAGGGGGCAATCGGGATCGGCGCGCAGGGCGACGTTCCAACCGCGGGCGCGCAATTCTTCCGCCAACGCTGGGCCATCCGAGACTATCCGCCGTTCGCACAATTCGAAGCTCAAGCCTCTTCGGGTGCAGCCCGCTTCGATGGCTGCTTCGCTCAAGGCGTCGGCTTCGAGGTCGGCGTGGACGTCGCCCGACACTGCGAGCGTCAGTGGCGCGTGAAGGCCGCGCTCAAGCCACGCCATGCGCGCCCCGCGCAGCATGCGGGCGAGTGTGGAGAAGGCGAACGCTTCGCGTGGTTCGCCGCGTGGCCGCACGACGCCGGCCGCCAGGGCGCCAACGCGCAAATCCACCCGCGCGCCGATGGCGAACGCGAGTGGTTCCTGCTCTGGCCGGGGGCGGAAGGGAATGACGTTCATGGGCAACTTCTGCGAGCAGCTTTCTCGCATGGGCGCCGTTAATATTCGACGGGCGAACGCGGTGAACGCGCGTTAGCGTTTCACTCCGGCGCCACGCCAAGCTGTTCGACTTCGGCCTCAAGCGCTGCAATCAGCGCCTTTCCGGTAGGGTGGTCGGCCGTGGCGATCCGGTCACGCACGGCAGCGCGCAGAGCATCCACGTGGGCCAGCACAAGACGGGGATTAGCGCGGGCTGCAGCTTTGCCGGCGTCAGTTTCTATCAGCCGGCAGAGTGAGGCGGCGAGTTGTGTCGCTAGCGGAAAGCCATAGGAGCCGCCCATGCCTTTTACGTCATGCGCGGCGGAAAACAGGGCATCGAGCGCCCCATCGCTCCAGCCGGCGTTTTGCGCGGCGACGCGGGCGATTTGCAGTTTGCGGATGTCGTCGTCCAGCCATTGCTCGAACGAGCCGCCCATTGCCTTCATCGCATCGTCTGCACGCTTGAGCGCCGATGGATCGAACACCGGCTGTTGCAGTGCGCGGCGCCCGGTCGTGCGGGGATCGATGAACTGGGCTTTAGGTTTTGACATGGAGCGGCGAGCATCGCCCCGCAGAGTGAACAGAGCGTTGACGGCTTAGACGTTGAATTGCTCGCGCAGGATGCGTTCGTCGAGCGCGTGGCCTTTGTCGAACAGCAGCGGCAGTTCAGCGCCGCTGTCTTCGCTGATATCGACAGCCACCACATCGCGCATTTCGCGATTGTCGGCGGCGGCGCTGACGCCTCGCCGCTCGGCCTCCAGCACCTCGATCCGCACCTGCGCCCGTTGTGGCAGCAGCGCGCCGCGCCAGCGCCGGGGCCGGAAGGCGCTGATCGGAGTGAGCGCCAAAAGCCGGGAGTCGATCGGCAGGATCGGGCCGTGGGCCGAAAAGTTGTAAGCGGTCGAGCCGGCCGGAGTGGCGACCATGACGCCGTCGCACAACAGCTCAGCCATGCGCTCCGCCCCGTCGACGATGATCTTGAGCTTCGCCGATTGCGCCGTCTGGCGGATGAGCGAGACCTCATTGAAGGCGCGCTCTTCCACGATGGCGCCGCTGGCCGTCTGGCAACGGGCCACGAGCGGGCGGATGCTGACGGACTCAACGTTCGCCAGCCGCTCGTCCAAGCCATCCTCGTTGTAGTCGTTCATCAGGAAGCCAACCGTTCCCCGGTTCATGCCGTAAACCGGCTTGCTGTCCTTCAGCCGCCGCCGCAGCGTTTCCAGCATGTGCCCGTCGCCGCCGAGCACGACGATGACGTCGGCCTCGGCCTCGCCGCTCTCGCCATAGACGTGGCGGAGCCGGCGCAGGGCCTCCTGCGCTTCGGGACGAGCGCTAGCTGTAAATGCAAGCTTCATGAGGCGGTTATGACCTGCCGCCCGCGCCCCGGCAATCGCGAGGCCGACGCCGCGTCATGGTTGAGCGTCGGCCTTAATGGGGCTAGCGTGCGGCCATGGCAGACGATGCAAGCACATCCCTGAAGAGCCGGGTTTCGGCGGAAGAGTGGCAAGCGCGCGTGGATTGCGCCGCGCTCTATCGGCTCGTGGCGCTCCATGGCTGGGACGACATGATCTTCACGCACATCTCGATGCGTGTGCCCGGGCCGGAACACCACTTCCTGATCAATCCTTACGGGATGTTCTTCGAGGAGATCACCGCGTCGTCGCTGGTGAAGGTCGATCTCGACGGCAACATCGTCTCGCCGACGCCGTACTACATCAATCCAGCCGGTTTCACGATCCACTCGGCCGTTCACGCCGCGCGTGAAGACGCGCTTTGCGTCATCCACTTGCACACGGACGCTGGCGTCGGCGTGTCGGCGCAGAAAGATGGCCTGCTGCCGCTGACACAAAATGCGCTGCTCATGATCCCGAACCTCGCCTATCACGGCTATGAAGGCGTGGCGCTCAATCTCGATGAGCGCGAGCGCTTGGTGAAAGACATCGGCGACAAGAAGCTCATGCTTCTGCGCAATCACGGAACGCTCGCGGTCGGCTCGACTGCAGCAGAAGCGTTCGTCGGCATCTTCTTCCTAGAGCGCGCGTGCGCGCAACAGGTCGCCGCTTTGAGCGCGGGCCGCGAGAATGGGTTGATTGCGCCCGAAGAAGCGCAGGAAGAAACGCGCAACGGTCCCGCAAAGGGTCTGGGCATGGTGGCGGGGCTGGCTTGGCCGGGGCTGAAAAGAAAACTCGATCGTCAACTGCCGGGCTACGACTCCTAAGCCTGATCGCAGCCTTGACGCCCGCGCCAGCGCTCGCTGGCGCTTGGATCGCGCCTGAAGGCGGCCAAGAAATCCTGACGACGGTTGCAGGCGAGCGCGAGGGCCTCACCTTCTATGAAACCTCAACCTATTGGGAGGTCCCGCTCGGGGATGACGCCTCCGTGGTCGCTTCGCCCTGGTTTGAGCAGAACTACGACACCGTCGAGGGTTGGCGCGGAGAGGCGACCCTCGCCTTCAAGGGTGTGATCCTGCGCAATGGCCCCGCGGTCGCGGCCATGCAGGCGGGCGCGCTGTGGGTTTCCAATCCGCCGGAGGGATGCAGCGAGGGTGGCGTGGAGCTGCGGTGGCTCGGCGGCCGATCGTTCGGCGATGGACGGTTCCTGAACATTGAAGGGGCGGTCCGCGGCCTCGAAGGGGGTTGCAACAGCGAGCGGATCGATGTCAGCGCCGGCTTTCGGCCGCGCTCTAATTGGCTGGTCATGGGGCAAGTCTTCTTCGACTCCCCTCAGGAGGGTGACCAGGTCACCCGCGCCCAATTGACGCTCGTTCGCTTCGGCGAAAGCGGTCGCGGGCTGCAAATCGGGCTGCGGAGCCGCGTAGACGGCGGCCCACAGGAGGCCGCGCTTGTGGTAGGTTTGTGGGGTCGGCCGGGTAATTGATCGACGGGCGGTGGACAGCTGTACTGACAAGACACAAATCGGCAAAACATTCCTTGTAGGCTCCGTTACATCATGTTGGGGATTTTCAAGCGTTATGGCTTCGCGGCCGTCGTTGCCGTCGGTCTGGGGCTGATGACGTTTGTCGTGCTCGGCAAGACGGTATGGGACGGCGTCAGCGAAAGCGTCGCCGCTGCCCCTGGCGGCGGTGGTCCTGGCCGCGGCGGCCCTGGCGGCGCGCCCACAGTTTTGGCCGCCACGGCAAGCCTCCACACATTCACCGACGGCCTCCAAGCCATCGGCACGGCCCAGGCGCGCGAGAGCATCGTTTTGACCCCTAAGGTCGCGGACACGATCCGCGCGCTGCGCTTCGACAGCGGCGACCGCGTGCGCCGCGGCCAGGTTTTGGTCGAGATGTCGAGCGTCGAGCAGGCGGCGGACTACGCCGAAGCGCGCGCGGCCAATGACGCCGCCCAGGAAGAATTGCGTCGCTACCAAGAATTGTTCGACCGTGGCTTTGCCTCGCAAGCGCGCCTCGACACCGTGCGCGCCGCCGCCAATGCGACCGAAGCGCGTCTCAATGCGGGCGCCTCGCGCATCGCGGATCGCACCATTCGCGCGCCGTTTGCCGGCGTTGTCGGCCTGCGGACCGCGAGCCCGGGTGAGTTCATGCGCCCAGGCGATCAGATCGGTACGCTTGATGATGTGACCGAAATCAAGCTCGACTTCGATGTTACGGAAACTGAACTCGCGCGCTTGGCGCCCGGCGTGGAAATCATCGCACTGACGGCGGCCTATCCTGATCGGACATTTACCGGCGTCATCGCTGACGTTGATAGCCGCGTCGATCCCGCCACGCGCACGGTGCGCGTGCGCGCCATGTTGCCGAACCCGGACGAAGTGCTGCGCCCCGGCATGTTGATGACGGTACAAGTGCGCTCGAACCCGCGCCAGGGGCTGGCCATTCCGGAAATCGCGATTCTCGATCAGGCCGACGGCGCGTATGTTTATCGCGTCGTCTCGCGAGAAGGCGGGCAGGCAGTTGAACTCGTGCGCCTACGCGTAGGCCAGCGCACAGGCGGCATGGCCGAAGTGCTCGAAGGCTTGAGCGCCGGCGATCAGGTCATCACTGAGGGTGTGCAAAGCGTCCGTCCTGGTCAGCCGGTGCAGATTGGCGCCAGCCCCGGCTCCGCTGACGCGCTCGAACTGCGGCCGCGCGGGTAGCGCGAGACATGACCCTCTCCGACCTTTCAGTCCGCCGGCCGGTTCTCGCGCTGGTGATGTCGCTGGTCATCATGGCGTTCGGCGCGATTGCCTTCACCACGCTGCCGCTTCGCGAACTTCCGGACGTCGATCGCCCCATCGTTTCGATCAACACGTCTTATGCGGGCGCTTCGGCGCAGGTGGTCGAAAACCAGATCACGCGCGTCATCGAAGATCAGCTCTCCGGCATAGATGGCATAGACACCATCAACTCAATCAGCCGCGACGGCCGTTCTTCGGTCAATATCGAGTTTCAACTCAGCCGCGACATCGAAGACGCCGCCAATGACGTACGCAACTCGGTTGACCGCGCGCGCGGTCAGCTCCCGGTCGATATCGACGACCCGGTGATCCGTAAAGCCGATGCGGATGCCGATCCGATCATTTGGTTCAGCCTTGAATCGACAACACTCGATCGCATTGAGCTGACCGACTACGCCGAGCGCTATGTGGTCGATCGGCTGTCGGTGCTCAATGGCGTGGCCAGCGTTACAGTCGGCGGCAGCTTCCGCCGCGCGCTGCGTATCTGGCTCGACACCAACGCCATGGCCGCGCGCGGGCTCACCGTCCAGGACGTCGAGACGGCTCTGCGGGCGCAGAATGTCGAGCTTCCAGCCGGTTACGTGCAAGGCGAAGAGCGCGACTACCAGGTGCGCGTCGCTCGCGCATTCGAGACGCCGGAACAGTTCGAGCGTTTGCCGCTGCGGGGTGTGGGCGCGGCTGGCGATGTGGTGGTGCGTCTGGGCGACATTGCCCGTATCGAGATTGCGCCGGAGGAGACGCGGCGTATCTTTCGCGGCAACGGCGTCGAGCAGGTCGGTCTTGGCATTGTACGCCAATCAACTTCGAACGCACTGGACGTTGGCCGTTTGGTGAAGGCCGAGATCGAACGCATCCGGCCCGAACTGCCCGAAGGCACCAATATCGTCCTGACCTACGACGCGACGCTCTTTATCGAGCGCGCCATCGAGCGCGTGGGCGCGGCGCTGTTGGAATCGACGGCGCTGGTCATTCTGGTGATCTTTCTCTTCTTGGGATCGTGGCGCGCGGCTTTCGTGCCGGCGGCGGTGATCCCGGTCTGTCTCGTCGGCGCGTTCTTGGTGATGTCGATCTTCGGCTTCTCCATCAACTTGCTGACGCTTCTGGCGCTCGTCTTGGCCATTGGCCTAGTCGTGGACGATTCCATCGTCGTGCTGGAGAATGCGCAGCGGCGCGTCGATACATTGGGCGAGCCGCCCTTGGTGGCGTCCGAGCGCGGCACGCGGCAGGTGTTCTTCGCTATTGTCGCGACCTCGGCTGTGTTGGTCGCCGTGTTCGCGCCGCTCCTGTTTGTGGGCGGCTATATCGGCGCACTATTTGTCGAGCTTGCAGTCACCATCGCCGGCGTCGTGGTCATCTCGGCCTTCGCATCGCTGACGCTGTCGCCGATGATGTGCTCGAAGCTCTTGAAGCCGGTGAAGACGAGCACGCGGCTGTCACGCTTTATTGACGGCGGCTTGAATGCGTTGCGCAGCTCATACCGCTCATCCCTGGAAGCGGCGCTGAACTTCAAGCCGATAGTGATTGCTGTGTTCTTCGGCGTCATTGCGCTTGGCGGCATAATTTTCTCGCAATTGCCGTCCGAGCTCACGCCGCCGGAGGATCGCGGCAATCTGATCGTGTTTGCGCAAGGGCCGGAGGGCGCCGGCTTCGAGTACATGGCGCGCGTCATGGATCAGGTCGAAGGCGTGCTCATGGAGTATGTCGAGAGCGGCGAGGCGCAGCGCATTCTTGTTGTCGCGCCTGGATTCGGTGACGCTGGCACTAGCCGCTTCTCCAGCGGCATCGCGCGCGTGTTTCTCGCCAATTGGGAAGATCGCGAACGCTCCGGCGCGGAAATTGAAACTGAACTGAATGCGCGGCTTGGCGCCATCCCGGGCGCCACTGTGCGCGCGCGTATGCAAAACCCCTTCCAGGGCGGTGGCGGCGGCGGCGCTGACGGCGCGTCGATGGTGTTGCTGGGCTCGACCTATGACCAAGTCGTGCCGGTCGCGACGCGCATCGTCGAGCGCATGCGGGAAAGCCCGAACTTCCAGCGGCCGCGGATGAACTACGAGCCGACGTCGCCCCGCGTGCTGGTCGACATCGACCGCGAACGTGCCGCCGCGCTCGGCGTCTCGGTGCAAAGCATCGGCCGCACGCTCGAAGCGACGATGGGTTCGCGGCGCGTGAACACGATTACCGATCGCGGCGAGGAGTATTACGTCTTCTTGCAAGCTGAGCGCGACGAGCGGTCCGACATCGCCGATCTCGGCAACAAGTTCGTTCGCTCCGACCGCACCGGCGAGATGATCCCACTCTCCACGCTGGTGACGATGCGCACAGTCGGCGACGCCGCCGAGCGCCGGCGCATGAACCGGCAGGCAGCGGTCACGGTGTCGGCCTCGATCGGTGGCGATTACGCCATCGGCGATGCGCTTGAAGAACTCGAGCAGATCGCGGCGGAGGAAATCGGCGATCAGCCGATTTCAATCGACTACACAGGCGCCGCGCGTCAGTTCAAGCAATCGACCGGCGCGATCGTCTTTGCGTTTGGGTTTGCTCTGCTTGTGGTGTTCTTGGTGCTGGCGGGGCAGTTCGAGAGCTTCGTGCACCCGCTCGTGATCATGCTGGCCGTGCCGCTTGCCGTGACGGGGGGGCTCTTCGGTCTCTTCCTGTTCGGCAACACGCTGAACATCTATAGCCAGATCGGGCTCATTATTCTGATCGCGCTGGGCGCCAAGAACGGCATCCTCATTGTCGAGTTCGCCAACCAGTTGCGCGACGAGGGGCGCAGTGTGCGCGATGCGATTGTGGAGGCTTCCGATCTGCGCGTACGGCCAGTGCTGATGACTTCGGTGGCGACAGTTGTCGGCGCCATTCCGCTGATTGTCGGCCATGGCGCGGGCGCCGAGAGCCGCATGACGATCGGGACGGTGATCTTCTTCGGCCTGACCGTGGCGACGCTGCTGACGCTGTTCGTGGTGCCGACCTTCTACGATCTGCTGGCGCGCTTCACCAAGTCGCCGGAAGCGACGGCGCGGGAGATCGAGCAGTTCGAGCACGACCAAGCGGTCGCACGCCCAGCCGAATAATCAGTCGGGCGCGCTCTCGACCATCAGATATGCGATGAGATCGCGGCGCATTTCGTCGCTGCGGACGCCCGCAAACGCCATGCGGTTGCCCGGCAAGAAGGTTTGCGGGTTCTGCAGCCAATGATTGAGCTGCTCGGCGGTCCAGACGAAGTTCGCATCCTGCACCGCTTGCGAATAAGTGAAGTCCGGCGCCGCGCCGATCTCGCGGCCGAACACGCCGTGCAAGTTGGGCCCAACGCGATTGGCCCCGCCGGCGTTGATCGTGTGGCACGAGCGACATTCTCCGAAAGCGCGACGGCCG
>QBMO01000042.1:19455-25146 GCA_003242075.1 Alphaproteobacteria bacterium | reverse complement strand
ACCCATGCAGTGCGCCGACGACGCCAACCTTATCGGCAATCAGAGCGCTATGGAGTTGACGCAATTCGCGCGAGCGCCCGACGAAGTTGGAGTAAGACGCATCGAGATTGCCCGGCGCCAGTTTCGCCAGCAACGCCTTGTCGAGGCGCTTGGCGATGTCCCGATCGATGGCCGCGAGCTGGTCGGCGAGCGAGACAATGCTGCGGTCACGGTCTGATCGCGGGTTCGCGCGCAAGTCTGCGATGCGTTGTTCGGCGTCGAGTTCATGCAATTGTTCAACGCCGCCAGCAAACCACGGGCGCAAATCGAAACTGTGGTGGAGATTGCGCCGCCGCATGTCGGCGATCCAAGCGCGGCGGCCCTCCTCGAATTGCGATAACGAGGCTTCGTCGCCGAAGAGATTGGGAATCTCAGCGAAATAGATTTGCTTGATGCCGTCATCGCCGCGCGCCAGCGTGTGCTCAAGGCGTAGATACTCGTCCCACTCTCGCTTGCAGACAGGACTGGCGAGATAGTTTGGGGAGAGAAAGGCCACGAACAGCGACGACGACCGCAAGCCTTGATAGATGCGCCGCTCCCAATCTTCGTCGCTGGCGATGTCGTCCTTATCAAAGAACACTCTGAGCGGGCGTCCTGCATAGCGTTCATGCTGCGCGCACAAGCGTCGATGAAACGCCGTCACCCAACCTTCGCCGCCAGCAGCCGATGGGACGTTGTCCTTGCGCGCATAGGACAAGAAGATGTCGAACGTATCTGGCGTTGGCGCGGTTGCCGACATTACGCGTTGCGCTGTCGGCGTCGCTGCGGGCTTTGTAGGCGTACTCGCCATGCGCGCGGGCGTAGGAGCTGGCGCGATTGGAGCCTTGCGTTGCTGAACCTCGGTGGGCGGCGCCGATGCAGGCTCAGCGCCTTTCGGCTCCGCAGGCGATCGCTTCTGTCTGGGCCAGGTCCAATAGCTGACAAGCACAAAGACAGCCAAGAACCCTGGCCCAGCCGCCAGCAGCGCCCAATCCGGCGTCTGCGCAGCAAGAGGCTGCGCCCATTCGAGCCAGCTCTGAGCGGCAATTGCCTCGCGCAGCCACTGCGCAATCGATGTCACGATTTCCATGCGTTCCCACCCGGACCTGAGCTAATCGCAGAATGGGGCGCTGCGCCAGTGCCGCACGCGCAGCGGGCGAGTAATAGCCCTGCTCCGAGGGTCTGCGCCCGCTGCTTGCACGTGATCCGGCGCGCGTGTGAGTTCAGCCGATGGAAGCAACACGTTAGCCTCTTTGAGAAGGCTGGAGTGAAGGGCCATGAAGCAGCGTCGCGGCAGGTGGCCCAACTAACAGGAATGGCTAGAACCGGACCGCCTCAAGCCGCTCGTGCGATCACGCCATCGGGCAGGTTTGGGCCAATGAGCCTTGTAGCGACACATTCTTACCAGCGGCTGGGCTCCCGCAAAGCTGTCATTCGCGAGCGCTGCCTTAGATCAACCACGGTGGCCTCGCGGAAACGCGGCGACTTGAGGGAGACCCCCAGGGGGCAAAGTCTCTTTTGCACCGCGGCATTTTCTAGGGAGCGCTGCACTTGAGCATTGGTCGAGCATCGACGAAATCGCCAGCCCATCAACGCAGCGTTGGCGTCCGAGCTAGCTCGTCTTGCCTTCGTCTTCCACTAGATCACCGGCGTCCCAGCCAATGGGCTTGTTTGGCAGCTGCTCAGCAAACGCGCCGGTGTAGAGGGTCGCCCGCAAGACCGCATCAACAGCGTTGGGCGATGCCCCGTGATGAACGAGGAAACCCTTCAAGCGACGCACCGCCTTTCGGAGATCGTCATGGGTTTTGGCCGCGGCATGATCGTTGAGCACGCGCATGATTATGCGGTCGCAATGTTCCGGTAGCGCCAGGACTTGCGTATCGCCCTTATGCTTGCGGAGGAGGCGTCCGATGTAGCGGAAGAACTTTTTGGGGTCGTGAGTAATCGTACGCTTGCAAAATTGGTGCGTTACGGCGGCGTCGAAGTATTTCAACGCCATCGCCGCAAGGCCATTTCGAACAGGCCCTTCCAAAGCTTTGTCGTTCAGGATTATGATGAGGTTATCAGAGATCAAGCCAATCTCTACCCCATCGACGTGCAGTTCCGGAACGCTCTCAAGAATGAGCTGCAACACTACCTGAGCGGCAAAAGATGCCAGGACCGAGCCGGGCGGATAGCCTCGCCCCGCTCCAATTTCGCAAGCGCAGTGATTAAGGCCAGCATGGCCCACACCCTCATGGTCACCCATCTGGATGTTGCCGAGAAACAGAGGCCCCCATTTGGGTTTCGCTGTCTCCAGCCCGAAGCCTCTTGCTCTCGCCCGTTTCCACGGTTCGAACAGCAATGCCTCGGTGGCCCGCCGCGATAACGGGAGGCCGTCTTCCGCCAACTGCCAAGGCAGTAGAAGGAAGTTCTTCGGGAAGTCGGTCACCAGCACTAATCTCGCTTGCGGCAGACGCGCCTTCACCCATCTCTTCGCGGCAGCCTCGCCGCCGTTGTATTGAAACATCCATTTCGGAAGCTGGATCGCGGCCTTGAGCGCGTCGTGCGCCAACGTTTGGCGCGCAGCGTCCCACGTCGTAAATTGGAACACCGGGCGGCTTTCGGGCACCCCCCCCTCGCTCGGCTGCACCCAAACTCTTTGATTTGGCACGACTGCCTCAAGGGACATTTTCCTGCCCGCTTCGACGATCTTTCGCGCGGTCCACAACGGCTTTGGAGCGATCGTTTCGCCGCGCTTATCAGCCACCAGCGCGAGCGTCGCCACCCGAGCGCTCTCGGACCGGCTGTAGGCGCGGATCATCTTCTTGGCCCTGTGGATGGTGCTGACGCCCACGAGCCGCCGCAGCATCTCCACCCGGCGCGCCTTGCACTCGTCGATCAGGGCAGCGCACTCGTCCTCCGTTTCCGGGACTTCGATGTTGCGCCACGCGCCGGGGATCATCTCCTTCGGCGCGATCTTGGAGTGGTGGAGAGCCGCGTGTTTCGGGGTGGCCAATTTTGCAGCTAGCTGCATTTCGCCTATTTGGGGAACTGGTGCAGCTAGCTGCACCTGGATGGGGTTTTCGGCCAACGTACTCACCGTTCTCGCGCCGTGAACCAGCTCAGGAAGGCTTCGCGGCGGATCAAACGCCGATTGCCCGCCTTGAACGTCTTCGGGCCGCGCCCGTCATAACTCCACTTTCGGAGCCGCTCGACCGGCACACCGAGCAGGTCCGCAACAAAGGCTTCCGTTAGGACTGACGGCAGATTATCCAGCGATGGCGACGACTGCAGCACCTGCGACTCCACGATTAATCGCGGGGACATGCGCCTTGTGGGGCCTGGGAAGGTTGGCCGACAGCTAGCGAATATCCCAACACCCGCGCCCACAGCGTGGGGCGCAATTAAAATTTTGGTTTGGGGTTTTGGCTTTCGCCGCCAGCGTCAAATCCGCAACTTGCGTTGCCCTTTAACGTACTCCAGCACTGCACCAACATTAGATTGCGTCGTTGTTCGGCGTCAAGTGGAAGGTGAAGTATCAATTTGATGCGTGTCGCCGCGTTTCGTCAAACCCAACTCTGGCGTAGCGCCCGCTCGCAGTATCCGCGCGGCCACGGCCTCGACGCACGGCCTCAGTTGATCCGCTGAGGGCCACATGTAACCGAGCGTGACATCAAATTTCGGCAGACTGTGATTGGTGAGAAGTTTGATCTGGTACAGCGGGACGCCCGCCGCGCCCGCGACGGTGGTGAAGACGTGACGCAGCGCGTGAGGACTGAAACCGAGCGCGCGCTCTTTGGGTTCAGTGATGTGACCGCAAGCGGAATGAGCCGGAAACACAAACACGTTATCCGCTCCTGCAATGCCCTTGTTCTCGACAACGCGCCGTTCAAGCAATTCTACGACGTGATCGGCGAGAGGTAGTTCAAACTGCTTCTTCGCGCCTCCCTTAGGGTTCGGCACGAACAACACGCCGCGTTTGAAGTTCACTTCCTCGACATTGACCGAGGCCGCAGCCCCTCTCCTCATTCCTGTAAAAAGTACAAATTCATAAAAGTCGCGGCGGATCGGGTTCGGCAACGCGCGGATGCGGCTGATGATCAGTGGCAGGTCGCCTTCGCGCAGCCCCGGATCGCGTCGAGTTTCTTCGAACCAATCGATGGCGATGACGGGGCATTTCGGCAGCGATGGGTCGAGACGTTCAGCCCGCCGATAAGCCGCCCGGAAGGTTCTGAAAGCGGCGTTAGCAGCGTAGCGCCCATGAGCCTCGCCAATCTCTCTGTGCCGGTCGTTGACTTCCGCCCGTGTGATCAAAGCCAGCGGGCGACCTGCCCAGTCGCTAAAGTAGCGCGCCACATGCTGCCGGTATTCCTCCGCTGCCCTGCCCTGCAACTTGCCGGATGCGAGCCTGCCTGAAACATGAAGCTCCATCGCCTCCCTCAGCGTGGTGCCTCCGATAGCTGCCAGGGTTGTCGGCGTTGCGAGCATCGCGCCGCGCCGCACGAGATCGCGAGCCGCGACCGCCGCAGTGCGTATGCCTTCAAGATCGAGCTTACGACCGTCCGGCGTGATCGCTCCGTGGGGCACAACGCTGGCGAACGTCACCCGCCTTTCGATGCCCGCTGGGTCGCGGGCAACTATCTGCAACGCGGGCGTCCCCTTAGCAGGCACCCTCATGGCTAGACCGGTCGTCTTGGTGTCGAACAGCAGCACGCTGCCCTTTCCCGGCCTCGGTGGGTTGTCGAATAACTTCGCGTCAAATTTTCTTTTCATGCGTCTGCTCCACAAACCACGCCACCGCGCGCCAAACGCGTCAGCAAATCGTCAGCAGAATTAGCGGGATTGGTCGGCGCGATGCGGATGACAAGTGAAGAGAAGCGGAGAAAAGCGAAGAGAAGTGTCGTTGATTTTCCGACGCTTTTTGACAAAACGCTTTCATCTCAAGGGATTTCATTGCGGCGCGCCGGTTAACTCTTAATCAGCGGGTCACAGGTTCGAATCCTGTATCACCCACCATCCTACGCTCGCGGTAGCGCGCGTAGGATGTCCTCCGAAGCCTAGGCGTAGGAGGACTGTACGCTCCACGCGCGAGCTTCGGATGACTTACGCCGAGCACCGCAATCCAAAACAAAAAAGCCGGCGCGCTTTCGCGGCCGGCTTTCTAGCTTTTGACGCGCCCTGCTTAGAAGCGGAAGCGGATGGCGGCGTTGATGCTGTGGCGCTCGATCTGGTCGCCGTATTCGCCTTCGTAACCGAGCGAGAATGTCGAGTAGCCGTTGGTGGCGTCGACGCCGATGCCGACGAGCGCGCCGCCATCGCCGAAGCCTTCATCGGTGAGCGTGAATTCATCGCCAGTGGATACGAAGCGGAACGTGCGCTCGGCCTCTTCGTCAATGATGTTGGCGCGATAGCCGGCGAACAGACGCGGCGCGATTACGGTCTCGCCGCGCATGCGGAAGCGCGCGCTGAGCTCGACGCCGACATCGCCCCACAGACGCTGCGACGTGGTGCTATCGACGTCATAGTCGATCGCCGCGCCGCCGCCTTCTTCAGTGTAGCCATCTTCAGCGAGGAAAACGTAGGTCAATGCCGCTTGCGGCGTAATCACGAACGAGTTGCCAAGGCTGAGCGGCACCGAAGCGCGCGCCATGCCGTGGCCTTCGTAAGCCCACCATTCGGCTTCGCTGATTG
>QBMO01000042.1:0-19445 GCA_003242075.1 Alphaproteobacteria bacterium | reverse complement strand
CTTCGAAGTCCTCGCCGATTTGAACGTATCGTTGCGAGTTCATTTGGCCAACGCCGACGCCTGCGACGAAGTCGAGATCGACGATGCCGATCGCCGTGCCGAGATAGGCGCCGACTTGGCCGAACGTGGTGGAGATTTCGCCCTCGGGCCGCCCCTCTTCCTCCACTTCCGAGGTGATGAACGAGGCCGACAAACCGAACAGGCCGCCATTCTCCAGCGGGCCGTCAATGCCGAGCGCCATGCCGAAGCCGTAGCCGGTGAATTCCTGACCGTTCAGCGACGGCGGCGTGCGCGAGACGAAATAGCCGATCTCCTGCGCCCACACCGACACTTCGTTGATGCCTTGCAGGCGCGTCGCCGCGAGACGATTGCCGCTCGCGCCTTGAGCCTGCTGGATCGCAGTGGCGGCGAGTTCAGCAGCAGCCGAAGAGAAGCTCGGCATCAGGTCGTCATAGGCGTCATCGAAAGCGCCTTGGGTTTCGAGGCCGAGGAAGGCCGCGGCAGCGGCATCGTCAAGGCGCAGCGCCGCGATAATCGGATCGAATGCGATACCCTGATTGATGGTGAGCCCGAGCTCGGTAGCGTCTTTGAGGTCGTAAACCGCCTGCAGGCCGTTGGCGGCGCCGTCAGCGGCCATCGGATTGGTGAGTTCGACCGCAAGATTGTAGACGAACGGCACATTGTCGCCGCTCAGGTTCGGATTGACGACGTTGGCGCCGCCGAACAACGAGCCAGCGGTCAAGAACACGATCGTGTCGCCGTCGGGCAAACCGGTCGGGATATACGGCGTCACCACTGCCCCAGGCGCGAAGGTGACCACGCCGCTCGCTTGAATCAATGTCGAGTTGGCGGGCGTCTCCGAGAGACGCAAGCGTAGTTCTGAATCTGCGCCGAACGTAGCGGTCGTAATGTTCACTTGGCCGCCCACTGCGCCCTGCAGGTCCAACAGGCCATCGCTGACCGTGAGGGCGAGCGCGCCATCGGAATCGCTCAGAATGCCGGAATAGGTCGCGCCGTTATCGATGAGGAAGGTGTCCGCGCCGGCGCCGAACGACAAGTCGCCAATGACGCGGCCATCGAGCAAGTTGAAGGTGTCGTTGCCGGCGCCCAGCCGGATATCGCCGAGTATCTGAACGGTGACAGGCGTGGTCACGTCGTCGTCGAAGAGGTCATCGTCAGTAAAGGGGATAGTCGCGATCTGTTCGATCAGGACGTCAATCGTCGATGCGGAGACATCAATGGCGACGGAATCGCCAGTCACGGTTGGCACGACATTGTCGGACAAATCATCATCGGTCGCAACGACTTGGGCGACGAGGGTGCCGCTATTGGTGATCGTCGCGAGCGTGTTGGATGCATCATAAATCGCGAATGCGCTTCCCGCTTCGCCGTACAGCTCAACCGCTACAATGCCCGTGTTCGTGACGGCGTTAGTCGCACCGCCCTCCAGATAGACGCCATAGGCCGTGTGGACATTTTCCGACGTGGTCGCGACGAAGAGACGGTTGCGATTGAGGATCTCGGGCACAAGAGCGCCATCGCCTATCGAGATTCCGAAAGCGTCAGCCTCTCGTGATGCGACAGAAAGCAGATTGTCGGTGGCGATGCCGCCGGCCGTATCGACCGTGTTGCCGCCGCTCCCCTCGACACGGAAACCAGTTGCGGAGCGTCCGTCGTAGACACCATTCACGGTGATGCTGCCACGGTTATGGAGCCCGTAGCCGCTAGCAGTCGCGCCAAGGACAACATTGCCCGCGTCAGCGCGTACAAGAATCGCAGGGGCGGAGCCGTACATCAGCACCTGGGCGGTATTGTCGTCGTCGGCATCTCCAGTGGTTTCGGTGATGCCATCGCCGTCGTCGTCGAGATCATCTTCAACGCCGACGCCTGCAATGGTGATGCCGCCGCCGATGCTGGCGCGCACATCGACGAACGCGCCGCTCATCAGAATATCTTCTGGCTCAAACCCGCTCTGGTCCGCCGGAGGAGTAAGGTTAGAGAGATATCCGCTGACAACGTACGCGCCATTCAGGCTTAGCGCGCCGCCGATTTGTCCATCGACACGCACGGCCGAACTATTCTCGCCCCGCGCGACAATGTTACCAGTGCTGATTACATCGCCCGTGACGCCACCGCCCAGGATATGAATCCCGTAGCTATCGCCCCCGATCACAGTCACGGCGCCGCTATTGATCACATCGCCCGTCAGCGTGCCATCGACCGTGATTCCACTGGAGTTGTTGCCCTCGACCGTGATCGTTCCTGAAGCGAGATTGGTGATGTTGCCGGTAAAGGCGCCATCGACAAAAATGGCGTGACGGTTGTCGCCTATGGCAACCGTGCCGTCTCCGTCGCCGTCACCGTCGGTGTCGGTAACGGTGTGATCCTCGAGCAGATTAATGGCGCCGCCATTACTGATGTCGCCGCTGAAGCCGCCGAGTGCGTAGATGGCGAGGACGTCGTCGGCGTTATTGGAGGCGATTGTGCCGTTGTTGGTGACATCACGGTTCGCGGAATTCAGCGTCACGGCAGTCTGACCGGCCGTAACTGTGACGGAGCCCGTGTTCGAGATAGTGATGTCGCCCGGCGTGCCGTTTAGCGGGTTCGCGGTAGCGACCGGGGTCGTGGTCGCCGTTGAAATCGTCAAATCGTCGGCCGCAGCTTCGTGAGCGGCGCCGCCGGCGATGGCTACAGCCAGACCTGCAAGTTGAATTCGGGAAATACGCATGCCGGCTCCGTCCCCTATCGCTCCGATGCGGGCGCGGCGCCCTCAAGCCGCCGCGCAGGCCGTCCCTTCCCGGGCAGACCTGCAATTCCCCACATTGCGCTGGGCCGATACGGGGCCCGCAACGCTCGGATGGCATGCCGGGTTAGCGGAATTTTGTCCATAGCGGGACGCACGCCGAAGGGCGCCGCGGCGTGGCAATAAGACGACAGGGTTCAGTCAGTTCGTGCGCGAAGCGAACTGCCGATGCTGCGCTGCACCTAAGGCTTAGCCGCCGCCAAGTTTTGCGCGCAGTGTCGCGAGCGCGGCGGGTTCGCCGACGATAGGAGCGTGGGCGGCGTTGTTGAAGTCGGCGACCAGGGCGTCGATCTCGTCTGGGGCGACGGCTTGGGAGAAGAAGAAGCCCTGCAGTTCCGTGACGCCGACGAGGCGCATCACAGAGGCTTCCGCTTCCGTCTCGACGCCTTCAGCTACGATGTCCATACCAAGGCCGCGGCCGAGCGTGACCACCGATTGGATGATCGTCATGGCGCGCTTGCGTTCATGGATGCCGGTGACGAAGGCGCGGTCGATCTTGATCTTGTCGAAGCGGAAATCGCAGAGGTAGCGCAGCGACGAATAGCCAGTGCCGAAATCGTCGAGCGCGATCTTGAAACCGAGGCCGCGCACCGTTTCCAGAATCTGGCGATTGCGCTCCGTGGACTCCATCAGCACGCCTTCGGTCACTTCCAGCACGATCCGGCGCGGATCGACCTGATGCTTGACGATCAGGCTTTCCAGCAGCTCGACCAGATCGACGTGTCGGAACTGGACCGGTGACAGGTTGATCGAGACTTCGAGGTCGGGCCAGCGTTTGGTCTCGGCGAAGGCGCGCTCCAGCACATAGGCGCCCAGCGCCGGCATCAAGCCCGCCTCTTCGGCGATCGGCACGAACTTGGCTGGCGAGATCGCGCCCTTGGTTGCGTGATTCCATCGCAGCAGTGCTTCAACGCCGCTGATGCGGTTTTGACCGCACGAGATGACAGGCTGGTAGTGCAGAAAGAGCTCGCCGGCATCGATGGCGGCTTGCAATTCGAGTTCGACTTCGCGGCGTTGCTCCACCTCGGCGGCCATCTCGGCGCAGAACGTCATGGCCCGGTCGCGACCCTGGTTCTTGCCCTGATAGAGCGCGATATCGGCGTGCCTCATCAACTCTTGCGGCGAGAAGCCGTGCTCCGGAGCCGTGGCGATGCCGACCGATGCGGTCATGCGGATGTGTTGGCCGTAGACGTCGAAGGCCCTCCTCGAAGCCCTTGCGCACGCGCTCAGCGAGGTCATTGACGGCGTTTTCTCCGGTCGCGCGGCACAGCACGGCGAATTCGTCGCCACCGAAGCGCGCCAGGAAATCCTCCGGCGCGAGCGTGCGGCGCAGGCGCTCGGCGACGCCCATGATGAGCGTATCGCCGGCGGCGTGGCCCATCGTATCGTTGACGTCCTTGAAGCGATCGACGTCAATATAAGCGACGATCACTCGGCCATTGTTGCGCGATTGAACGAGGCCATCGAGCGACTCTTGCAGACGCTCAACAAAGTGGTGACGGTTCGGCAGGCCGGAGAGCGAGTCGTGCAGCGCTTGGTGGCGCGAGAGTTCTTCGCGGTCGGCGAGATCGCCGGTTGCGCGCTTCAAGCGATGCACCATAAGCCAGGTGAAGAAGCCTGCGCCGAACACGCCAAGCGCGACGAGCGGCAGGATAAACAGGAGCAAAGTTTGGCCCGGGCGGCGCGGCGTCCAGGTCAGATAGCCAACCGACGCGCCGTCATCGGCGCGGAACGGTTCTGAATTGAGCCCTGCGGCGGAGGTCGCCGCAGGCGCAAGCGCCAGGTCGTCCATCAGCAAAGAGCCGCCGACTTCGGCCATAAAGGTCGCGTCGATACGTACGACGCTCAGCATCAAATGCGGCTCGCCCTGCACCAGGCCGGCGTCGAGGTTCGGCACGATTGAGAGCGCGGCGACCACGGCTGGTTCGCCATCGACATTCATGATGTGGCCGGCCCAGCGGCCGAAGCTTGCGCCGAGTAGCGCGTTGTAATTGCCTTGGCTTTCCACGAACGCCTGGTCGCGACGGCGCAGCGTGCCATCGGCCCCGCCCCGCGCTTCCTGCACGATCTGGTCGAGCACGGCGCGATGGTTGTTGTAAGCCTGAACTGGGTCGCTCAGTTCGCCGGCGACATTGGCGTAGATTGGGCGGTTCTCGGCGTCGACGATGATGACTTCGTCGTGGCCGTAAGTTTCAAAGAAATAGACGCCGACATTGGTCTCGAGCCACTCGACATTGATCGGACGCGCCTGGGCGTTGATGACCGCGTCATCCCACCAGGCGATCGCCTTTTGCTGATCGAGCACGCGGCTGACGCTCTGATCGAGCGCGTTTTCCACAAGCTGACGCTCGCGCATGACGGCGTTGTTGTTGCTCGACCAGCCTGCATAGCCGACCACCGCAACAAGCAGGAAACCGAGGGCGACAAGGCCAACACCAATCAAGCCCGTGAGCCGGTGCAGGTCGTTCCTGTAATGGAAAGTCTTGGCGTTGGCGGGCGTCATATTACTAAGCCAAAGTAAACTAGCCACAATATGGGCTAACGAGCACTCTTATCTCAGATTATCCCAATTTATAGTTACAGCGGTACTTGGATAACCCAATTAAAAGACGCGAATACTTTGGTAACCATACTTCGGAACAACATGGTTAACGCGCCAAGTGTCGATGTTAATATTAGTAAATACTCGTTTAGGCTTGTCTTTTGCTAATTTACGCTTTATTAGGGAAATGCGCCCGCCAAAGGATCTCTGGGGACACACCGGGTAATCACGACGCTGGGCGCAGTATTGGTTAACGAAGAACTTGGGTGACCCATGAGCCGGTACGCCGTGAAGACGCGCGCCGACAGTCCAGAGCTGCGCAAAGCAGCGATGGCGATCGAACAAGCGGCCTGGAGCGCGCTTGGATTCTTGAATTTCACCCGCGCGCACTTTGCCTTCTACCAGGAGCTGCTGGAGGAGCACGCCGACTGCCAGCTGGTGCTGGTGGACGAAGCGACCGGCTATCCGGTCGCGGTCGGCAATTGCGTGCCGCTTGCCTGCGACTTCAATAATCTGCCGCCCGAGGGCTGGGATTGGATCGTGGAAACCGCCGCCAATGACCGCGCTCGGCCAAAGAATGCGCTCGGCGCGCTCGCCATCTCAGTGCCGGGCATTCACCGTAGCAAGGGCCTGGCCCGGCGGATGATCGAAGAATTCCGCGCACTCGCCATGAAGAAGAGCCTCGACGGCGTCGTTGCACCGGTGCGCCCCTCCTCCAAGCACCAGCATCCCTTCATCCCGATCGATGATTACGTCACCTGGACGGACGATCGCGGCCGCATCTTCGATCCGTGGCTGCGCAGTCACTCGGCTGCCGGCGGGCGCATCATCAAAACCGCTGAGCGCTCGATGATTGTCGAGGAGCCAGTCGGCTTTTGGGAAATGTGGACCGGCCGCACTTACGAAGAGAGCGGCAAGTACGCTGTCGAAGGCGCGCTTGTGCCGGTCTCCATCGAGCTTGATCGCGGTGTTGGCCGTTACGTCGAACCCAACGTCTGGTTCGCTTACAACGCCGCCTAAACAGCAGCGCGCAGTTTCTCGCCATAGCTCGGCAGCTCGATTGCGGCGCCGAACAGATAGCCTTGCGCGAACTCACAGCCCATCGCACGCAGCGCGTCGGCGGTGGCTTCGTCCTCGACGCCTTCGGCTGTCACTTGCAAACCAAGCGCGCGACCCAAACCGACAAGCGCGCCAACAATGGTGGCGTTCTCACGGTCGGCGATGAGCGTGGACACGAATGAGCGGTCGATTTTCAATTTATCGATCGGCAGCGCGCGCAAGAGGAAGAGCGACGAATAGCCGGTGCCGAAATCGTCGAGTGCGACTTTCACGCCTTGATTTTTCAACGACATCAGCGACGTTTTCGCGCGCTGAATATCGCCAATCATCGCGCTTTCGGTGACTTCGATCTCTAGACGCTGCGGCGGAAAGCCGGTTTCGCGCAGCGTGCGGAGAACTTTCTCCGGGAACCATTGGTCACGAATTTGGCTGGGCGAGATGTTGACCGCCAGCATGAAATCGCCCGGCGCATTCAGCGCCTTCGAGCACGCCTGCGCCAACAGCGCCCAGAACATTGCATCGACAAGCCCCGCCTCTTCCGCGACCGGGATAAACAGCGTCGGCGAGATCATGCCGCGTTCGCGATGCGGCCATCGCGCCAGCACTTCGTAACCGGCCAGCGCGCCCGTCTCGAGGCTGAGCACTGGCTGGAAATACGGAACGATGTCGCCATTCGGGATCGCGATACGCAGCTCGGTTTCGAGCGCCGCCTTGGACTTGAGCGCTTCATCGATCGACGAATCGAAAAACTTGTACGCGCCGCGATCTTCCTTGGCGCGCAGCATGGCCGCGTCGCCACGCTGCAACAGATCCGCAGCCGTGCGTCCGTCTTCGGGGCACATGGCGATGCCGATCGAGGCGCCGACCGTCAGCTTCAAACCGTTGACCAGGATCGGCGCCGAAAGCTCGTGCAACACGCGCCGCGCTGCAGCGGCTACACCGTCACGCCCATCCGGGCCTTCGAGCAGCACGGCGAACTCATCACCGCCGAGACGCGCCGCGAAACTGTCGTCGCGCAGGCAGCCGGACAGGCGCGCGGCAATCACTTGCAGTAATTCATCGCCGATCGCGTGTCCGTGCACGTCGTTGATCGGCTTGAAACGATCGAGATCGACGAACATCAGCGCAAAGGCGCTCGATTCTTCGCCGATCAGTTTCAACCGACGGTCGAGATCTTCGAGGAAATGGCGGCGGTTAGCCAGGCCAGTCAGCGGATCGTGGCGCGCCAGCGTTTGCGCGCGCGCTTCGGCGGCTTCGCGCTCACAGATTTCGGCCGATAGAGTTTCGTTCGCCGTGACCAGATCCTGGGTGCGCTCTTGCACCGTGCGTTCGAGATCGTTGCGGATGGCGTCGAGATCGAGCACCGCCTGGCGGCGATCGAGCTGCGCCTTCACGCGCGCGGTGAGCACGCGCAAATCGATCGGCTTTGGAATGTAATCATTGGCGCCGGCTTCCAGCGCCATGGAGACGATATCGCCGTCGTCCAATGCGGTGACGACGATCACCGGCACGTGCTCGGCGTCATGGCGCAAGCGAATGCCTAGGAGCGCGTCATGGCCAGAGCGCTCGGGCATCATCCAATCGAGCAGAACAAGCTCGATGGCTTCCTGCTCAATGACCTCTTCGATGCCTACCGCGCTCTCGCGCAGCACGACTTCGTAACCGCGACGCTCAAGCCGACGGCCGAGCATGTCACGGTTTTGCGCCTGATCATCGACCAGGAGAATACGTCCGAGGCGCGTCGAAGCGGACGCGCCGTCATCGCCTTGCGCCGAGGACATTAGCCCCCCTGCTATCCGAAAGGATCACCACACCAGAGACGAAGATTACCGAAGTTAGGTTGAGGGCGAGCTAATAGGCGCGCAGCTGATCACATTTTTTGGATAGATGTTTCGCTAACCTTGACGGCCGCTAACCATGTCCGAGACGCTTCAGGCTGCGTATTTCTCGATCAGCGCGATGAGGCCGGCGAAGTCGACGGGCTTGGTGGCGAAGTCGTCACAGCCCGCCTCCATGCACTCGCGCCGCGCGCTTTCCATCGCGTGCGCAGTAAGCGCCACGATCTTCACGCTCGACGTATCCGGCGTCTGTCGCAGCACTTTGGTTGCTTCGATGCCCGACATCACCGGCATCGAGATGTCCATCAGAATCAGATCCGGCGCACAACTCTTGGCCTTCTCGACCGCTTCCGCGCCGTTTTCAGCGCAGTGCACTTCGTAGCCGCGCCGCTCCAGCCTGCGGGTCAGCATTTCGCGATTGTCGGGATGATCTTCAGCGATGAGGATACGCATGGTTATTGCCTTTCACGCGGATTTCGCTTGGGTGGCGGAGACCGGCAGCGCAGCCGGCGAAGCTTCAGCGCCGCGCGCAAAGCGCAACGCAGCTGCAGCCAACACATCGCGGTCGGCCGGTTTGACAAGCAAATCGCAGGCGCCGCACGCGAGGGCGCGCTGGCGATCGTCGTCAACAGAATGGATGATGACCGGAATATCGCCGGCATCGCCAGTGCTGAGCACAGCCAGCACATCCCAGCCGCTCACGTCGGTCAAATTGAGATCGAGAACGATCAGGCTCGGCCGCAGCGAGCGCGCAAGCTCTATGCCCTCCTCGCCGGTGATCGCCTCGTGAACTGTGAAGCCAAGCCGCGTCAGCGACCGCGCCGCGAGATCGCGCGCGCTTTCTTCGTCATCAATGATCAGCACCGCGCGCTCGCGGCCTTGGCCGATCGCGGCGGCAACATCAACGCGCACGGGCGCTGCTGCTTGCGCACGGACCGCCGCCGGGAAACGAAGTGCAAAGCTTGAACCCTTGCCGGGCATGCTCTTAACAGACACATCCCCGCCCAAGAGCTGCATCATGCGCCGCGTGATCGCGAGGCCAAGCCCAGTGCCGCCATAACGGCGGGCCGTCATCACGTCGGCTTGCACGAATGCGTTGAACAGCCGCGACGTCTGCTCCTCAGTCATGCCGATGCCGGTGTCGCTGACGACGATTTCGATCAGATCGCCGCCGACCACGACTTCACGGCGCGCCCGGATCGAAACTTCACCGTTGCGCGTGAACTTGGCGGCGTTAGCCAGCAGATTGAGCAGGCACTGATTGAGCTTGAAGCCATCGCTCAGCCCTTCGCCGATGTCGGCGGCGATATCGACAGTGAGCGTGTTGCCGTTCTTCTCGATCGACGGCCGCACCGTCGCCGCAGCTTCGTTGATCATGCCGGCAATATCGAACTCGCCGGCATTCACATCCATGCGCCCGGCTTCGATCTTGGAGAGATCGAGGATATCATTGATCAGGTGCAGCAGCTGACGCGCCGCGACCAGGACGCGGTCGATATCGGCAATGTCGCTATCGCGCGCGTCGGCCTCAGCCTCCTCACGCAAAATTTCAGAATAGCCGATGATGGCGTTGAGCGGCGTGCGCAACTCGTGGCTCATCGAGGTCAGGAAGTGCGACTTCGAAACGTTCGCTGAGTCCGCCGCTTCGCGCGCGGCGCGGAGCTCGGCCAGCGTTTGCGCCAACACGGCGTCGCGCGCGTCCATCTCTTCGATCAGCGCGTCGAGGCGCTCGTACATCTCATCGACATTGACAGCAGCTTCGTCGAGCGCTTCGACCGCGTGCGCGGTTTCGCCGAATAGCGCGCGCTTGGCCTTCAGCGCCTCTTCGGCGCGATGCATGGCGGCGATGAAGGCAAATTCCTGGCGCTTGCGTTCAGTGATGTCCTTAGAGAGCACGACCAGTTTGCGGACGCCGCCGGAGCGACCGAGCACGCGACGGCCCCATGATTCCGCCCACGTGATCTCCCCGCTCGCGCGCAGCACACGATGCTCGATCGATCCCGAGCCGCCAGCGGCGATCTTTTCGAAGAAGAGCTTGAGCGGCTCCTTATCGTCCTCATGCAGAAACGGCGTCGTATTCTTGTCAAACTGCGCGAAGGTGAAGGCCGTGCCGAAGAGCGGATTAGCGTCGCCGTGCCACGTGATCGAGCGCTGCTTAAAATCCACTTCCCAGACCACGCTCTGGCCTGCATCGAGCGCCAGCAGCAAGCGATTTTGGTTCGCGGCGGCCGCAGTGCGCGCCTCAACCAGCGAGGTGATGTCACGCCCCGCGGCGAAGACGCCGCAAATTTCACCGTCATCGTCGTGCCAAGGCCGCGTTTCCCAGAAATAGTAATGACGGCCCGTCGGCAACTGCACTTCTTGTTCTGCATGGCGCACGTGCTCGCCCGCCAACGAACGCGCGAACGCTTCGCGCCACGCATCGATCGGCAACGGCACGATGGTTTCGAAATTGAGCCCCGTAACGTCGCTCACGCCCATTTTGTCGAGCGCGCTTTGGCTCACTGCGAGCACGCGCCCTTCTCGGTCCATCAGCACAAGTTCGATCTGGTCGCTGGTGAGCAACAGCTTCGCCAGCGTTTGCTGCAGCACATCGCTAACGCCGCCACGCTTGGTCGCGCGCTCAGCTTCGACCGCGCTGGCGCGCGCTTGCGCGACATAAAACATCAAAGCGCCGCCGCCGATCGCCGCGATAATCGCCACGTCCCAATCCGGCCGGGCGGCCATGGATGCAATGAGTAGAGGCGACACCAGCAATGACAACGCGGGCGGCGCGGCGCCGGCGATGGCGATCGGCCACGCGCCGGAGGCGCCGGGGCTGAAGTGGCGAACGACGCCGGCGACCCAGAGCACCATCGCAGCAGCCGCGCCCGCGGCTTCGCCATTGAGCCAGAGCGCGGCCGGCAGCGTCGCGTAGAAAGCGGAGTTCAGGAACGCCCAGACCACCAGACCGCCCATCACCTTGCCTTCGATCTTCACGTTGGCGGCGTCGAGGCGGCGGTAGAGTTCGGTATCGAGGATGAGCAGCAGCGAAGTGACCGCCGCCCAGCCGACCGGGCCCGAGCCATCCATGATCGCCGCCGCGATGCCGCCGGTCAGAATGATCAACGCAACCGAGGCGGGCATTTCGCGCCGACGCGTCTCGGCTGCGCTAGCCAGTGCGTGAGGCGGTCGGTGGAGCATTCGTGGCGACCTCTAAAACAAGGTCTCACGCTGCCAGTGTAGGGTGAATTTTGGTTAAACTAGCCGCGATGCAGCAAGATAATCGCGACGTTTGCGAAGAAACACAGGACCGAGAGGGCGAAAAGCCAGGGAAAGGCATGCGAATGACCATTTCGGCGTGATCGCGCCTCCAGCCAGCCGCCAACCGCCACCAAGGCCGCCGACAACACCAGTATCCACAGTTCGTGCCGGTGCATGAACTCGTGAAATTGTCCAAAACTATCAGAGAGTAAGGCGACTCCGGAGGTTGCCCCGGAGAGCGCTGCCGCCAGCAAAACCAGCGCCGGCAGGCCGCAGCAGAGCGTGTGCAGCCCGACAACGGCGGCATGGGCCAAATGGGCCCGCCGCCCCGCTCTCGCGCTGTTATGTTGTAACATCACGCGGAACGTAACGTCGGCCGGCGCAAGGTCAAGACCGGCCGCATGGTGTAGTGGCAAATTCAACATTCGACGTAATGAACGGCGCCCGGTTCTTGTCGCAGCGCGGCGGCTGGCGCACATACGGCGGGCTGCAATTGAGGTGATGGGCAATGTTAGCGACTCTGCTGGCAGGCGTGCTGACGGCGATCCGCGATGTTTTGATCGCGGCGGCTTTGGCTTGGGTCGGCATTTCGATGGAACGGGTGGAAGCCCGCGTCGATGGCGAGTGCGCGGCTGACAGCTGCCAACAGGCAGCCGAGTAAGCATCGCACCCGTAACGCGGGAAGCCGCTGCCGTTCGCCCTTGAATGGCCTCACTTATTCCGTTTCCGTTGATGGCTTAGAGCGCGCATGACAACGCGCGTCTTGTGGTGGGAAGCGAACAGATGAGCGACAACACGCCAGCGCCGGTCCGCGACTCCGATCCCGGAGCGATGATCGGGCTGCTTGCGCTGATTGTTGGCCTCGTCTGGATCGCCGGTGGACTGGCCGCCGCGTTTGCATTGATGGGCTCTGAGCGCGTGCTGGCGATGACGCCGGTCGAGTTCGGCGCGCTGGCCGCAGCACTCGTGTTGCCGGCGATGATGGTGTGGTTCTCCGGCCTTGCCGCCCGCGACAGCGCACGCGCGCGCGCCGAAGCGCGCCGCTTGGCCGACGCCGCTGACCGCCTCATGAACCCTGAACGCAGCGCCGAGAGTGCGGCGCGGCAACTTGCGATGTCGGTGCGCGGAGAAATCGCGACGCTCGATCGCGCGCTGGAGACGACACTGGCGCGCTTGAAAGAAGTCGAAGGCCAAATCTCGCGCCAGTCCGACGCCGTCGACAATATGGGCGATCGCGCCAAGGCGGGCGCAAACCAGATGATCTCCGGCATGGAGCGCGAGCGCACCGAACTGATGCGCATCTCCGAGGATTTGACGCGGCAAGCGCAGACGATTGGCGACAGTATCTCCCGCCACACCGGCGCAATCTCGGAAGCTGCGCTGCAAGCCGAAGCGGAAGTGCGCGCCGCCGACCAGGCGCTTGATCATCGGCTGACCTCGTTCGGCGCAGCCGCCGCCCTGATCAACGATCGCACGCATTCTCTTTCGGGCGCGGCGCAAGCGAGTGCGGATTCCGCGCTGCGGCTCGAAACCGCCCTCTCCAACGCGCTCGATGTATTGGCAAAAGCCACGAGCTTGACGGACGCTGCGCGCCAGTCGGCCGATGCAGCGACGCTCGCCGCAAATTCCACAGCCGGCGCGGTGCGCGAAACCACAGTGCGCGCGATCGATGACGCCAAGCGCGCCGCCGATCTGATCCGCGGTGAAGCCGCAGGCGTCGAGCGCGAAGCGGCGATGGCGCTGGAGCGTTTGCGCGAAGCAGCTGACGCTGCCCGCGCCGCTGCGGTCGGCGCGCGTCACGCCATCGAAGATGACACCCCGCCGCCAGCCTCGCCGCAACGCGGACGCCGGCAAGTGCAGATGCGCGAAGCGCCGCCCACGGAAACGCCGGGCTACGACACGTCGTGGCGCGACGAACCGGATTCGCTCGAATCCGCGCCGCCGCCGACGCGAAACCGACGCGAAACGCCACCGCCGCGTGAGAGCTATGGCGAGCGCGAACAGCAGGGCGATTGGACTTGGCGCGATCTTCTTTCCAACGTCGACGACGCCGAAGGCGCACGTCCGCCCGCGCGGCGTGAACCAACCGAAGATCCGGTCGCGCACCTCCGACGTCAGATTTCCGAACCGCGCGGCTCGTCGCTTCCGATCGTGGCGGTGATTGAGCAGGCCGGCTTGCGTCTTGATGAGGTGTTCTCTCCTTCCGGGCTTGAACGCATCGCGCAGCGCGCGCGCTCAGGCACGCAAGCACGGCGGCGCGCAGTCTATGACGCCGCGCCTGACGCATCGCGGCGCTTGGCCGACTTCCTGGCGCGTTCACCGGGCGCGAACCAAGAAGCGATGCAGTTCTTGCGCAGCGACGGCGCGCGCATCGCGGAACTGATCGGGCGCGGCCGCGCCTCGATGAATGCTGAAGCAACGCGCGCATTTTTGTTGATCGACGCTTCGGCGGCTTGAGGCGCTTAACCGTGCGGCGCGAGCGGCGGGGTGTAGAGGTGGAGCGTCACCAGCGGTGCGTCGCTCTCATTGCTGATGGCGTGGAGGGTTTCGGCGAGTGTGTTGGTGACCGTGCCCGGACGGAGGATGCGGCTCATGTGTTCGCGCTTGGATGCGCCCTGCTCGCGGCGCCGATAGAGGCGCTCCGTCGCTTCGCCGCTGACGATACGCGTGAGGCCGGCTGAGGGGCCGTGATCGTGAACCGGGCTGCGTTGACCTGGGGCCCAGGTCAGCACCAGCAGTTCGGCGCGCCCATCGCGATAGAGCAGCGTGCGCACGTAGGCAGTCGCGTCATGGTAAACGGCGTCGCCAAGCGCGGCTTCGGACACGTCGAGCTTTTGCAGAGCGATGGCGACCGCGCCGATGTCGATGTCGCCTGGGGCGCTCAGCAGCTCCACTAAAGACGCGAGCACTTCGGGCGGGCGATCGCGCAGGTCGCGGTCCATCGGCGCGGCCAGCCTTGCCAGCTTGTCATGATACGGACGCGCGCTCGTTACAGCGTTCAGATCCATGGCTCACCTCTCGCGCGAAGAGTCTAACGGACGCGCGCCGGGTTTCGTTCCTGCACGAACGCATAGCGCCGAAATGCGAATGCATGAATGCGCGCTAACCTTACCCGCTCGCGCGGCGCGCATGTCGGCGCGGAATTTGCTCCGATTTGGCGCACGCTTGGGGCGGGAAACCCACTCGCCTCGCTGGCATGGCGGTTGCAGCCGGACGCGTTAACGCCCGTGGCAGGTCCCGGGTGCGCTTCGGGAGTTTGCAATGTATTTCGACAAAGAAGAAGACGAACGCGACCCGTTCGAGCTCTTCGGCGACCAAGCCGAGGATGCCCGCGACGACGCTTCGCTCGAGACGTTCGAACCGGACGCCTCTGAATCCAATTCATTCGAGACGCGGGCTGAAGAACCACAGCTGATCGATCCGCAACGCACGCAAAAGGTAAAGACGGGCTTCTCGTGGGCCGGCTTCACCGGCGGTCTGGCCGCACTCGTGTGGGTTGGCGCTGCGATCGGCGGCCCCCTCTCCTATTATGGCGTCGACGCCGTGATGGCGATGGACCCGGCGATGCAAGCCGGCTTGCTGGCGCTCGCGTTCGGCCCGGCGCTGCTGTTCTGGGTCTCGGCCTCGGCCGCTGGCGAAGCGCTGAAGGCGCGCCGCCTCGCCGCTGAACTGACGCGCATGGCTCAACAAACGCGCTTCCCGACGGAAGCGGGCGAGTTGGAAGCGCAGCGCGTTTCCAACGTCGTGAAGAACGAGATCGAGTCACTGAACGACGCGGTCGCGGCTGCGTTGGACCGCTTGGCTGAACTGGAAACAGCCGCTCAGCGTAACGCGCACCTGTTCGGCGAAGCCATCAACGCTTCGCGCGACAACGCGCAACAACTCTCCTACGCCCTGAAGGTCGAGCGCGACGCCATCGTCGAGCTCAACACCGACCTCAAGGGTCAGACGGAAGTGATCGCGCATTCGGTCGGCCGCCAAGTCCGCCTGATGCGTGAAGCCTCCAAGATCGTGAAGACGGAAGTCGACGCAGCGGAAGCAGCGCTGCAATCGCACATGGCCGCGTTCTCTGAATCGGCTTCGGTGATGGGTGAGCGCACGGCTGACTTCCATCACGCCGCCGACAGCGCCGCTGCCGCGACCGCTTCGCTCAACGGCACGATGACGGAAATGCTGGACGGCCTGGCGCAAGCAACGCGTCTGACCGAAACGGCGAAGAAGTCGACCGCCGAAGCTGTGCTGGCCGCCAACGAAACCGCAAGCGCGGTTCGTGAAACGACCCGCACCGCCGTGCAGGAAGCCAAGCGCGCGGCGCAGCTGATCCGCGCCGAAACGGTTGCGTTGCAGGATATGGCGGCGGAAACGCTGTCGAAGCTGCAAGACGCCGCCACCGCCGCACGCATGGCCTCGGAAGAGAGCCAAGCCGCCGCCGACTATCACGCCGCCTCGATCGAGAAGCGCCTCGGCGCCCTCGCTTCGGCTGCTGGTACGAAGAAGGCAGCGCCGCGTCCGGTGGAGCGCCCAGTGGAGCGCGTTGTTGAGCGCAAGCCTGAGCCGGTGCTCGAAGAAGTGACCTCGCTGCATGCGGCCGCGAACGCTGCTGTGGCGCGCGGTGGTTCGCGTGGCCGTGTCGAAGTTGCGGAAACGCAACCGAAGCGGGCCTTCAAGGGCTTCGGCTCGTGGGGCAACTTCATGCCGAAGCAAGAAGAGCCCACACCGACCCCGGCTAACGAAAGCGCCTTCGAGCTTGCCGATTTCGGGTCGGCGCCGAGCGTCAACCCGGACTACGAACTGAAGTCGGGCGCGATCGATCTGGTCATCAATGCTGGCGTCGATCTCGACGAAGTTTTACAGGCCGGCGATCTGGAACGCATCGCACGCTGCTCACGTGAAGGCGCCACTTCGCGCCGTCGCGCGGTGGTGGATGCCGCTCCGGGCGCGGTGACGCGTCTGGCGCGCCACTTGAAGCGCAACGCCGAAGCGCAAATGACCGCGACCGCCTTCCGCGCGCGCCCCGACCTCGCCAAAAGCGAGCGTAAGGGCGAAGGCTCGGAGCTGGTTCGCGCCTACCTGTTGATCGACGCCGCTCTGGCTTGATCATCTTCAGCGTCGCTCGCTTGCGCGAGCGCCGCTGCATCTGCTGCAAACATCCCAATGCGCGCGCTGCCTTCACGGGCGGCGCGCGCAAGCGCGTTGGAGGCAATAGATGACGAGCGATCCGAAACCGAAGCTTCAGCCGTGATGATCTCCGACGCGATGATGCGCCGGCCTTGCGCGACCAAGCGCACTTCAGCCGTGAAGCGCGCCGTCATCGTCTCTTCGCGGACTTCGAAATCGAGCACTTCCCAGCGGATTTCGTAATCGGCGCGCGCCTCACCGCTGCGGGTGGCGGCGCGGAAGCGGCCTTGGCGGATCATGGTCTCGACCAGCATTTGCTGCAGCGAGTCCGCCGCGCGGCCCGACCATGCGCTGCCATCGACGTAAGCGATGGTGTCGCCGGTGCGCCAGATCAGATCTTGGCCGAGGAACGAGCGCTCGCCGCCCGGCGCCGAGACGCCGATGACAGCGTCGATCGGCGCGCCTTGCAGGCGCTCGACGCTTTGCGCCTCCAGCACGTACGTGCGTGGCGGCGGCGGCGGCTCCGGTAGGAGCGTGATGCAACCGCCGAGCGCGAGCAGCGGCACGAGGATGGGCAGAAGGAAAACTGTACGCATCAGTCACGCAGCTCCACTGTGGGCCGCGGCGCACGCGGCGTGAGAACGGACGGGCTTTCTTCGAGATTGGCGGCGACGCGGTTGATCGAAGCGGCAGCGCGGCGGATTTCTTCAGCCGCCAGCGCAAGCTCGGGCAATGTCTCGCCACCGGCGACGGAAGCGGCATTGCTCACTTCGTCGAGCACCTGGTCCAACTCGGAGAGATCGCCCTGCATCTGACGCGCAAGCGCTGCGATATCGCGCGCGGCCATGCCGGATTGGGTGATGACGCCGTTGGAGTCCGCGAGTTGGCTGGAGACCGTTTCCAGGTTTTCGATGATGCGCGTTACGCGCTGAATGTTCTCATCGGTCAGCAGATCGCGCACCGCCGCCATCGCTTCACTGGCGCGCAGCGCGATATCTTCGGAGCGTGCAAGCAGCGCATCGACCTGGCTGCCGCGGCCGACGATGCGGGGTAATGGGCCGCCGAAGGTGCCGCGCAACAACTCGGCTGTAGGCCCGCCAGGCGTGAGCTGAATGAGCGTGACGCCGGTCAAGCCGATCGGCTCGAGTTGGGCGGTGGAATCTTCCTTCACCGGCACTTCGGCCGAGACACGAATGCGCGCAATGACGCGATTGGTGTTTTCCGGATCGATGCGCAGCTGCTGCACTTCGCCGACCTTGATGCCGTTGAAGCGCACTTCGCCGCCTTCCATGAGACCGCGGACGGGCTCGTCGAAGATGACGTCGTAATCATTGAAGCCGCGGCGGAATGAGCCTGACGACATCCAGAGCGCAAACATCATGATGAGTATGACGCCGGCCACAGTGGCCGCGCCGATCAGCACGTAATTGGCTTTCGTTTCCATGCCTAACCTCCCGCCGCGCCGCGCCCGGCTGCGCGGCCGCGCGGTCCTGAAAAGTAATCTTTCACCCAGCCATCGGCGTCCGCGGTGATCTCCGGGATGGTGCCGAGGGCCGCAACTTTGCCTTTGTAGAGAACGGCGACGCGGTCGCAGATGGCGTGCAGCGTGTCGAGATCGTGCGTGACCAGGAACACGGTAAGCCCCAGCGAGCGCGCAAGTTCCTCCGTCATGCGATCGAATTTCTCCGCCGAGATCGGATCGAGGCCGGCAGTGGGTTCGTCGAGGAACAGGAGTTCCGGATCGAGCGCGAGCGCGCGCGCGACGGCGGCGCGCTTGCGCATGCCGCCGGAAATTTGAGACGGGCGCTTGTGATGCGACTCCGCATCGAGGCCGGCCATGGAGAGCTTGAGGCTGGCGATCTCGCTGCGCAGATCAGCCGAGATGTGCGTGTGCTCGCGCAATGGCGCTTCGACGTTTTCGAGAACCGTCAGCGTCGAGAACAGCGCACCGTCCTGAAACATCACACCCATCGAAGGCTTGCGGCCCTCTGCGTCGGCGTTCGGAAACGTGATCTCCCCTGCCGTCGGCGGATCGAGGCCGACGATTTCGCGCAGCAACACGGATTTGCCGCAGCCCGACGGCCCGACAACGCCGAGGATTTCGCCGCGACGCACGTCGAGGTCGAGACCGTTGTGCACGGTCTGCTTGCCGAAGCGGGTGACGAGGCCCCGCACGCGAATGGCGACGTCCTCGCTCAAATGTCGAGCTCCAAGAACCAGAGCGCAAAACCCGCATCGAGCAGAATGACCATGAAGATCGCTTGCACGACCGAAGACGTGACGCGCTGACCGAGCGAGCCGACATCGCCGCCGACGGCGAGGCCCTGCCGGCAGCCGATAATGGCAAGCACGAGTGCAAACGCCGGCGCTTTCGACATGCCGACCCAGAAGTGCTGCGCCGGCACCACTTCAGACACACGCGCAAAGAACATGGCCGGGCTGATGCCGAGTTCAGCCCAGGCCACCATCACGCCGCCGAACATACCTGCCATCATCGCGCCGAAGGTGAGGATCGGCGTCATGATCAACATGGCGAGCACGCGCGGCACCACCAAGGCTTCCATCGGATCGATGCCGATGACGCGCATGGCGTCGATTTCCTGGCGCATCTTCATCGCGCCGATCTCGGCCGTGAAGGCGCTATTGGTGCGGCCCGCCAACAAGACAGCGGTGATGACGACGCCGAACTCCCGCAGCACGGAGAAGACGACCAGTTCGACGGTAAACACCGACGCGCCGAAATCGCCGAGGATGCGCGCGCCGAGATAGGCGACGACCATGCCGATGAAAAACGAAAGCAGCGCCACGATCGGCAAGGCGTTGAGGCCGGCGGTTTCCATGA
>QBMO01000041.1 GCA_003242075.1 Alphaproteobacteria bacterium | reverse complement strand
TTCTGCGCCGTCGGGATTGCGTTCGTCCGTGCGATCCTGCGCGCAGACATAGATGGTGGGATCGGTGGGAAGGCCCTGTTTGCCAAGGGTTTCGAACTCGGCGGCGTAGTCGTCAGAGAAGAATACGTTGTGGCGAACGAGCGGAAAGCCGATGGCTTTGACGTGCGCCGCCCACGTTACTGCCGAGAGCGAGCGTGTCGCGTGACCAACACTGGCGACGGCGCGGGCAGCGTCCTTGCCAAACAGGCCCGCTGCCAAAGCAGATGGATCCGCGTTGCACACCACAGTGCTCGCTTCCATGCGCTCTCCGTTGTGCAGGCGTACGCCGCCCACACGACTACGGCTAACCGCAATCTCACTCACCTCCGCGCCGAAGTGGAAAGAAACACCGAGCTTCTCTGCACACGCCGTCAGCGCTTCCGCTAAACGCTGCATGCCGCCGTCAACGATCCAAACTCCGTCCTGCTCGACGTGTGCGATCAGCATCAAGGTTGCGGGCGCGCTGAAGGGCGAGGAGCCGCAATAGGTGGCGTAGCGGCCAAAAAGCTGGCGCAGGCGCGGATCGCGGAAGTGCGCACCGAGCGCACCCCACATCGTATCGAATGGGCGGATTGCGAGCAGGTCGCCGATGCGGCCGAGCCCGACGCGGTTGGTCAGCGAGATGGGATTAGGCTTCGACGCGGTGAGGAAAGGCCCGCGCAAAGTCTCAAACATGCGCCGCGCCTCGGCGCAGAAGTTGAGATAGCCGCGCGACTCAGCTGCGCCGGCGAAGTCGCCGATCGCATCGGCGCTGGCGGCTTTGTCAGCGAAAAGATCAAACCGCGCGCCGTCGCTCCAAGCATGCCGTGCTAGAATGGAGAGTTTGTGCAGCGCAACATAATCATCCAGCCGCGCGCCAGCCTTTTCGAATATTTCGTCCAACACCCAGCGCATTGTCAGCACTGTCGGCCCTGCATCAATGCGCGCGCCGTCGACCTCTACTTCGCGCATCTTGCCGCCAGCACACGGCGCGCGCTCCAGCACGGTCACGGCATAGCCTTCGGCGGCCAGCCATATCGCCGCCGTTAGTCCGCCAATGCCGGCGCCGATAACGATGGCGCGTTCCGCGCTCATGCGCTCAAGTCTCCGAAGTCAATTGACTGGACGCTATCATGTGTCCAGATTGGATGACAGTTCCGGGTGTAGCCTGGCTCAAAGCCTTCGGAGGCAGTCATGGTGCTGGCGTCACGGGTCGAGGCCGCCCTGCAGGCAGCGGTGGATCGGGCAGACACCCCCGCCGCGCCGCCGCTCTTGGCCAAGGCGCTGCGCTATGCGGTCTTTCCAGGTGGCGCGCGGGTGCGACCGATGCTCTGCCTCGCCGTGGCGCAAGCTTGTGGCGACGATCAACCGGCCATTTCAGACGCCGCCGCCGCCGCGATCGAACTGATGCACTGCGCATCCCTGGTTCACGACGATCTGCCATGTTTCGACAACGCCGCCACGCGGCGCGGCAAACCTTCGGTTCATTCGGTGTATGGCGAACCTATCGCTTTGCTCGCCGGCGATGCTTTGATTGTCATGGCGTTTGAGCGCTTGGCGCTCGCGGGCACAGTTGCGCCGTTGCGGCTCGCGCCGTTGATCGGAACCATCGCGCGCGGTGTCGGCGCGCCGCATGGCATCGTTGCGGGGCAGGCCTGGGAAAGCGAACCCAACCCGGAATTGGAACTCTATCATCAAGCCAAAACAGGCGCCTTGTTCGTCGCAGCCACCATGTCCGGCGCGATCGCTGCCGGCGCGGATGCTGGCCCCTGGCGCGCGCTTGGCGAAACGTTGGGCGCTGCGTATCAAGTCGCGGATGATCTGCTCGACGCCGTGCAGAGTGCGGAATGCGGCAAGCCGGTCGGGCAGGATGCGCTCTTGGAGCGTCCGAGCGCGGTTGCCACGCACGGGATCAAGGGCGCGCTAGCGCAGTTGAACGCACTGGTCGAGCAAGCCGTCGACTCGGTGCCGCCATGTGATGGCGCTCAAGACATGCGCGCCTTGGTGCGCCTTACCGCCATGCGCCTTGCGCCGAAGCAATTGGCGCGCAGCGCCGCGTGAGCGGCGATGCTTGGCCTCAGCGCGCAGTGGATCCAATGGCGCAATGCGCTGCTGTCGAACCCTAAATTTCAGCGTTTTGCCGCTGATTTCCCACTAACACGCGGGATCGCGCATCGTCGCACCGATGCACTCTTCGATCTCGTCGCGGGCTTTGTTTACTCGCAAGTTCTGCACGCTTGCATCGCGCTTGACGTGTTCAAAACCCTCCAGCGCGGCCCGCTGGATGTCGCGGCATTAGCTGCGGCTTCAAACGTCCCGGCGCCCGCGATGGCGCGTTTGCTATCCGCTGCGGCCGCCCTTGATCTAGTCGAGCCCGTCGGTGATCGATTCGCTTTGGGGCCGCAGGGCGCCGCGCTGCTCGGCAATGCTGGGCTCGCCGACATGATCCGGCACCACGATCGTCTCTATGCCGATCTTCTCGATCCCGTCGCGCTACTGCGGCGCGGCCGCGGCGAGCATCTCTCCAACTATTGGCCCTATGCGACATCCGGCGAACCCGGCGCGTCTGGGGACGGCGCCGTATCCGACTATTCGGCGCTTATGGCGGCGACTCAGCCATCGGTGGCGGCGGACGTGCTCGACGCCTATTCGCTGCGGCGCCACCGCGTCGTCATGGATGTAGGCGGCGGCGAGGGGGCCTTCCTTGCTGCGGTGGGCGCGCGCTGGCCGCACATCGCGTTGAGCCTCTTCGATCTGCCCGCCGTCGTCGCTCGTGCGCGAAACAACGTGCCGAAAGCATCCTTCTACGAAGGCGATTTCCTGTCGGACCCGCTGCCGCCCGGCGCGGACCTCATCACCTTGGTGCGCATACTGCACGATCACGACGATGATGGCGTCGCCAAGATTTTGGCCTCCGCGTACGCCGCGCTGGCGCCAGGCGGAAAGCTTTTGATCGCGGAGCCGATGTCCGCAGCGCCGCGCAAGGACCGCGTCGCAGAGGCCTATTTCGGGCTCTACCTGCTGGCGATGGGGCGCGGGCAGGCCCGCACGCCGCGCCTCCTCAAAACCTGGCTCCGTCGCGCCGGATTTCGCGGCGTTCGCATGCTGCGAGTGCGAACGCCATCCTTGCTTCAGGTTCTCATCGCCGATGCGTGACCGGATCAAATATTCCCCCGTCAAGCGTCGAGATTGATTGACACATAAAAGCGTCAACGTAAGCTGACACATGCAGAGGCGCTGAAGCGACCTCGCTGGAGAGTTCGTTTGGACACCGTCGCTGTCGTTCTTGAAGGCCCTGAGAAAATCGCGGTTCGCCACCTCGATCTCAATCCGGTGCGCGAAGACGACATTGTCGTTGAGGTGGCCTTCAGCGGCATCAGCACGGGCACGGAGCGTCTGCTTTGGTCGGGCCGCATGCCGCAATTTCCCGGCATGGGTTATCCGCTCGTGCCCGGATATGAATCCGTTGGCCGCGTTATCGAAACCGGCGCGAACGCGCGTCATCGCCTTGGCGAATACGTGTTTCTGCCAGGCGCCACTTGCTACAAAGACGCGCGCGGATTGTTCGGCGGCGCTGCGCGTACATTGATCGCGCCAAGCGCGCGCGCGATTCAAATTCAAGAACGGCTCGGCGCGCGCGGCGTGCTGTTGGCGCTCGCCGCAACCGCGCATCACGCCATCGCCGGCGGCACGCCGCCGGATCTCATTATCGGCCACGGCGTGCTTGGCCGCTTGTTGGCCAGAATCACTGTCGCCATGGGCGCACCGGCGCCGACGGTGTGGGATGTGAACCCAGTCCGCCGCGCGGGCTCGTTCGGCTATCCCGTACTCGATCCCGAAGAAGACGAGCGCAAGGATTACACCACCATCATGGATGCGAGCGGGGCAGGCGCTCTGCTCGATACGTTCGTGAAGCGCCTCGCCAAGGGTGGCGAGATCGTGTTGGCCGGCTTCTACGAGGAGCGGCTCTCCTTCGACTTCGTGCCGACTTTCATGCGTGAAGCGCGCTTCCGCGTCGCCGCCGAGTGGAAGTCGGAAGATTTGCAGGCCACGCAAGCGCTGATGCGCTTTGGCCGCCTCTCACTCGACGAACTGATCACCCACGAGCACGTCCCAGAAGACGCGGAAGACGCTTATGCGACCGCGTTCACGGACAGCGCTTGCCTCAAAATGGTTCTGGACTGGAGACATTGCGCATGAGCGTGACGCTGCTCGACAATCGAGCCCTGCGCACGGAAGCGGCGATCGAACCCGATCCCGTTCCGACCGGCGAGGTGACCAAGGAAACGCAGATCATCGCGATCTATGGCAAAGGCGGCAGCGGCAAAAGCTTCGCGCTCGCCAATCTCAGTTACATGATGGCCCAGCAAGGCAAGCGCGTCCTGCTCATTGGTTGCGATCCGAAATCAGACACCACATCCTTGCTGTTCGGCGGCAAAGCCTGCCCGACTATCATCGAAACGTCGTCGCGCAAGAAGGCCGCTGGCGATGAAGTGCGCATCGAGGATGTGTGCTTCCAGCGCGACGGCGTGTTTGCGATGGAGCTCGGCGGGCCGGAAGTCGGCCGCGGTTGCGGCGGACGCGGCATCATTCACGGCTTCGAATTGCTCGAAAAGTTGGGCTTCCACGACTGGGGCTTCGATTACGTTCTGCTCGACTTTTTGGGTGACGTCGTCTGCGGCGGCTTTGGCCTGCCGATCGCGCGCGACATGTGCCAGAAGGTCATCGTCGTCGGCTCGAACGACCTGCAATCGCTATACGTCGCCAACAACGTTTGTTCGGCGGTCGAGTATTTCCGCAAGCTCGGCGGCAATGTCGGCGTCGCCGGCATGCTCATCAACAAGGATGACGGCACTGGCGAAGCGGCTGCGTTTGCGGCAGCCGTTGGCATCCCGGTGCTTTGCGCCATTCCCGCTGACGAAGATATTCGTCGCAAATCGGCGAACTATCAGATCATCGGCACGCCCGGCGATCGCTGGGGCCCGATGTTTGAGGGCCTAAGCGAAAACGTCGCGACCGCGCCGCCGGTGCGGCCGACGCCGCTGACGCAAGATCAGCTGCTCGGGCTTTTCAAGTCCGACCAGGTCGGCGGCGGTGTCGTGCTCATGCCGGCCACGCAAGCCGACATGCGCGGTGCAACCTACGTCGAAAAGCCCACCCTCGAAGTCATCTACGATGCGGTGTAGTGGATGAGCGAACGCGTTTCCTCCGAAGCGATCTACGATAGCGCCGCTAGCGGCGCGGAGGACGCCGTCGTTGCTGACGTCGTGAGTGCCGGCGCAGGCTGTCACGCCGGCGCGGCGGAACTTCAGAAAGCCGCCGCGAGCGCCGGCAAGTCCGAAGTGCTTGAGCGCTATGCGCAGGATTATCCGAAAGGCCCGCACGATCAGCCGCAAAGCATGTGCCCAGCCTTTGGCAGTTTACGCGTTGGCTTGCGCATGCGCCGCACTGCGACGATTCTTTCCGGCTCGGCCTGCTGCGTGTATGGGCTGACGTTTACGTCGCATTTCTACGGCGCGCGCCGCACCGTCGGTTACGTGCCGTTCAATTCGGAAACGCTTGTCACCGGTAAACTGTTCGAAGACATCCGCGAGGCTGTGTTCAAGCTCGCCGATCCGGAACACTACGACACCATCATCATCACTAATCTTTGCGTGCCGACAGCTTCCGGCGTGCCACTTCAGCTGCTGCCGAAAGAGATTAACGGCGTCCGCATCATCGGCATCGACGTGCCGGGCTTCGGCATTCCGACGCACGCGGAAGCCAAGGACGTGCTCGCCGGCGCGATGCTGAAATACGCGCGCAACGAGGCCGAGCAGGGGCCGGTCGCTGCGCCGCGCGAGCGCTCGGCGCTGCCGACGATCACGCTGTTGGGAGAAATGTTTCCGGCCGATCCAGTCGGAATCGGCATGATGCTTGAGCCGATGGGTTTGGCTGCGGGTCCTGTCGTGCCCACGCGCGAGTGGCGCGAGCTTTATTCGGCGCTCGATTGCGCCGCGGTTGCTGCGGTCCATCCGTTCTACACCGCCTCGGTGCGCGAGTTCGAAGCCGCTGGCCGCAAGGTTGTGGGCTCTGCGCCAGTAGGCCGTGACGGCACGGCGGCGTGGCTCGATGCAATTGGCGCCGCGTGCGGCATCGCGCAGGACAAGATCAACGCGTCGAAGAACAAGTGGCTGCCTGCGATTGCTGGCGCGCTCGCGGGTTCGCCGATCAAGGGCCGTGTCACAGTTTCGGGCTATGAAGGCTCGGAGCTTCTGGTGGCCCGGCTGCTGATCGAGAGCGGCGCCGACGTGCCGTATGTCGGTACGGCTTGCCCGCGCACGCAATGGTCTGATCCGGATCGCGCCTGGCTCGAGTCCAAAGGCGTGCGCATCCAATATCGCGCCTCGCTCGAGCAGGACATCGCTGCAATCGAAGAGTTCGGACCTGACTTGGCGATTGGCACCACGCCTGTCGTGCAGCACGCCAAAGAGCGCTCCATCCCGGCGCTCTATTTCACCAACCTCATTTCCGCGCGGCCTCTGATGGGTCCGGCGGGCGCTGGTTCGCTCGCGACCGTGATTAATTCGGCACTCGCCAACAAAGAGCGATTCGGGCGCATGACCGAATTCTTCGAAGGCGTCGGCTCCGGGCACACCGCCGGCGTTTGGGAAGAAACGCCACAGGATCGGCCTGAGTTCAAAGCCCGCTACGCTGCAAAAATGAAGGCTGCGAGCGCGGCGGAAGAGGCGGTGGGCACATGACGCTCATCCTCGATCACGATCGCGCCGGCGGCTATTGGGGCGCCGTTTACGCCTTCACTGCGGTGAAAGGGCTACAGGTCATCATCGACGGGCCCGTTGGTTGCGAGAATCTCCCCGTCACATCGGTGTTGCATTACACGGATGGCTTGCCGCCGCACGAATTGCCGATCGTCGTCACCGGCCTCGGCGAAGATGAACTCGGCAAGACCGGCACTGAAGGCGCGATGAAGCGGGCGTGGAAGACGCTCGATCGCGATCTGCCCGCAGTCGTCGTCACTGGCTCGATTGCGGAGATGATCGGCGGCGGTGTCACGCCGGAAGGCACCAACATCCAACGCTTCCTGCCGCGCACGATCGATGAAGATCAGTGGCAGAGCGCCAACCGCGCCCTCACCTGGCTCTGGACTCAGTTCGGCACCAAGAAAGTGCCGAAGCTGAAGGCGCGCAAAGAAGGCGAGAAGCCGAAGGTCAATATCATCGGCCCGATGTACGGCATGTTCAACATGCCGTCGGACCTCGCCGAAATCCGTCGCTTGATCGAAGGCGTCGGCGCTGAAGTGAATATGGTGTTCCCGCTAGGGAGCCATCTCGCCGACGTGAAGAAGCTGGCGCTCGCCGAAGTGAACGTCTGCATGTACCGCGAGTTCGGCCGGCAATTGTGCGAGACGCTGGAGCGGCCCTACCTGCAAGCGCCGATCGGGCTAGACTCGACCACCAAATTCCTGCGCAAGCTCGGCGAGCTCACCGGTATCGATCCGGAGCCGTTCATCGAGCGGGAGAAGCACACCACGATCAAGCCGATCTGGGATTTGTGGCGCTCCGTCACGCAAGATTTCTTCGGCACTGCAAGCTTTGCCATCGTTGCCAACGAAACTTACGCACGCGGCGTTCGCAATTTCCTCGAAAATGATCTTGGCTTGCCGTGCACCTTCGCGTTTTCACGTACAGCGGGCCTGAAGCCCGATAACGCCGCCGTCCGCGAAGCGATCCGCACCACGCCGCCGCTCGTCATGTTCGGCAGCGTCAATGAGCGCATGTACATGGCCGAGGTCGGCTCGCGCGCGTGCTACATTCCAGCGTCGTTCCCAGGCGCCGTGATCCGGCGCCATACCGGCACGCCGTTCATGGGCTATGCTGGCGCGACCTATCTGGTGCAGGAAGTCTGCAACGCGCTGTTCGACGCGCTTTTCCATATCATTCCGCTCGGTACCCAGCTCGACAAGATCGACGCGACGCCGGCGCGGCCGCACACCGAGATCGCTTGGGACGATGCCGCGAAAGCGGCGTTCGACAAGATCATCGATGCGCAACCTGTTCTCGTCCGCATTTCCGCGGCCAAGCGTCTGCGTGACGCGGCCGAGCGCCTGGCGCGCACGGAAGGTGCGGATCGTGTGACGCCGACGCGGCTGACGCGCGCGCACGCCAGTGTTTTCGAAGGGCAATCCGCATGATGCGTGCGCCGCCCAACGCAAGGAGACCATGCGCTCGCGCCCGCTTGAGGGCGTGACAACAGAATTGGGTTTGGGGTCGCCGCGCCAAGCCATCTGTCGTTCTGGAAACAGCGCGACCAATAAAGACCGTATCTCCACGGTCGCGGCTTTTCCGGCAAATGGAGAACCGGAGTAAGTAAATGTCAGAAAGAGACGCCCGAACAGGGTCACTATCAGGTCTGACAGAGGCGGAGGCGAAGGAGTTTCACCGTGTTTTCATGGGAAGCTTCATCCTTTTCACTCTGATCGCCATCGTCGCTCACATCCTCGTTTGGATGTGGCGTCCGTGGCTTCCAGGCCCCGGCGGTTACGCCGAACTGCAAGACGGCATCCAAATGGCCAGCCTCACGGCTTCGGCTTTCTTCGGATAGAGGGAGACTGAAACATGTGGCGAATTTGGCTGCTTTTTGATCCACGGCGCGTTCTGATCGGGTTGTTTGTCTTCCTGTTCACGCTCGCACTGTTGATCCACTTCATCTTGCTTAGCACCGACCGCTTCAACTGGATCGAAGGCCCAGGCGCGAATGCGCCGACGGCTCAGATCGAGCAAAGCCTAGGCTAACTGGCGAGACGCGACGGGCGCGATCGATCTGATCGGTCGCGCTCGTTGCACCACTCGAATTTTTCAAATGACGGCGACGACAATACGCCTGCCGAGCGGAGCATGAGGCAATGGCCCTCCTAAGCTTTGAGAGAAAATACCGCGTACGCGGCGGCACGCTGATCGGCGGGGATCTGTTCGACTTTTGGGTCGGGCCGTTCTACGTTGGCTTCTTCGGCGTCACGACGATCTTCTTTTCGGCGCTCGGTACAGCGCTGATCCTGTATGGCGCTGCGATGGGGCCGACATGGAATGTCTGGCTCATCAGCATCAATCCGCCGAGCGCGGAGTACGGCTTAGGCCTTGCGCCGCTCAGGGAGGGCGGGCTCTGGCAGGTCGTGACGATCTGCGCGATCGGGGCGTTCTGTTCGTGGGCGCTGCGCGAAGTTGAAATCGCGCGCAAGCTCGGCATAGGCATTCACGTGCCGGTGGCGTTTGCATTCGCGATCGGCGCCTATGTGACGCTGACCGTGATCCGCCCCGTCATGCTGGGCGCTTGGGCCAACGGATTTCCGTACGGCATCTTCAGTCACTTGGATTGGGTGTCGAACACTGGCTACCAGTATCTGAACTTCCACTACAATCCCGCGCACATGATCGCGGTGTCGTTCTTCTTCGTCACCTGTTTTGCGCTCGCGCTGCACGGCTCGCTCGTGCTGTCGGCGACCAATCCGGGCAAGGGCGGAGAAGTGAAGTCGCCGGAGCACGAAGACACGTTCTTCCGCGATGTGCTCGGCTACTCGATCGGCACACTCGGCATCCACCGCCTCGGCTTGTTCCTGGCGTTGGCGGCGGTGTTCTTCAGCGCCGTATGCATGATCATTAGCGGCCCGTTCTGGACGCTCGGCTGGCCCGAGTGGTGGAATTGGTGGCTCAACCTGCCGATTTGGGGCTCGGACGTGGGAGTGGCGCCATGACCGCCTATCAAAACATCTTCACGCAAGTTCAAGTGCGCGGACCATACGAAGCGGGCGTGCCGCTTCCCGTTGGCGATCAGCCAAGATCGGGCGATCCTCTCTTCGTCCGCATGTTCGGATGGATCGGCAACGCGCAGCTTGGCCCGATCTATCTGGGCTGGACGGGCGTCGCTTCGCTCTTCACCGGCTTCATCGCGATCGAAATCATCGGGCTCAATATGTGGGCTTCGGTGGGTTGGGATCCGATCGAGTTCGTGCGCCAGCTGCCGTGGCTCGCACTCGAGCCGCCGCCCCCGGAGCAGGGGCTCAACATCATGCCGCCGCTCAATCAAGGCGGTTGGTGGCTCATGGCTGGCTTCTTCCTGACCACGTCCATTATCCTCTGGTGGATACGCACGTATAACCGCGCCCGCTCGCTCGGCCTCGGCACGCATGTGGCCTGGGCGTTCGCTTCAGCGATCTGGCTCTATCTGGTGCTGGGCTTCATCCGCCCGATCCTGATGGGCAGCTGGAGCGAGGCGGTGCCGTTCGGCATCTTCCCGCACCTGGATTGGACCGGCGCGTTCTCGATCACCTACGGCAATCTGTTCTACAATCCGTTCCACGCTCTCTCGATCGCGTTCCTTTATGGTGCGGCGCTCCTGTTTGCGATGCACGGCGCGACCATTCTCGCTGTTAGCCGTTACGGCGGCGAGCGCGAGATCGAGCAGATCACCGATCGCGGTACGGCCTCAGAGCGCGCTGCATTGTTCTGGCGCTGGACCATGGGCTTCAACGCCTCGATGGAATCGATTCACCGCTGGGCGTGGTGGTTTGCAGTATTGTGCACGCTCACAGGCGGCATTGGCATTCTGCTCACCGGCACGGCCGTCGATAACTGGTATCTCTGGGCCGTCGACCACAACTCCGCGCCAGTTTACGATGTCAGTGCTGGCTATGTTGGCCCGCCACTGCCGCTGCCGGACCAACCGATGGTTCCGATGGATGGCTCTGGCGCGCTAACGCCAGCGCCGGCGGATGGCTCGATCATCCCGACGCCGGAAGTGAGCGTGCCTGAAGGCGGACTGCCGATCGAAGGCACGGCGCCGACGACCTCGCCAGATCAGCTGCCGCCGCCGTCTGACCAGACGCCGAACAACTAAACTGAGCATGAGTGGCCGGAGGTGATCCTCCGGCCACTCAAACGAAATTCGAATAGTGAGCACGCGAATGAACTACGAAGCCTTCTTCCAAGACCAACTCGCCGCACTCCGCGAAGAGGGGCGTTACCGCGTGTTCGCGGACCTTGAGCGCAAGGCGGGCAATTTCCCGCGCGCGACGCGCTACACCAAGGATGGCGCAGCCGAGGTGACGGTTTGGTGCTCCAACGACTATCTCGGCATGGGCCAGCATCCCAAAGTGGTCTCGGCCATGCACGAAGCGCTTGATCGATGCGGCGCCGGCGCCGGCGGCACGCGCAACATTTCCGGCACCAATCATTATCACGTCCTGCTGGAGCGCGAGCTCGCCGATCTCCACCAAAAGGAATCCGCGCTGCTGTTCACCTCGGGTTACGTCTCGAACTGGGCAGCACTTAGCACCTTGGCGTCGAAGCTGCCGAATTGCGTGGTCCTGTCGGATGCCGGCAATCACGCATCGATGATCGAAGGCATCCGCCATAGCCGCGCCGAATGCATCGTCTTCAAGCACAACGATCCTGAGGACTTGGACCGCAAGCTCGCGGCAATCGATCCGTCACGGCCGAAGTTGGTAGCGTTCGAGTCGGTCTATTCCATGGATGGCGACATGGCGCCGATCGCGGCGATCTGCGACGTCGCTGAAAAACACAACGCTATGACCTATCTTGATGAAGTCCACGCCGTTGGCCTCTATGGCCCACGCGGCGGCGGCGTCGCCGAGCGGGAAGGGCTGATGCATCGCCTGACCGTGATCGAAGGCACGCTTGGCAAAGCCTTCGGCGTGTTCGGCGGCTACATCACCGCATCCGAGGCGCTTTGCGATTTCATACGCAGCTTCGCGTCCGGCTTTATCTTCACCACCTCGTTGCCGCCGGCGGTCGCTGCCGGCGCACTCGCCAGCATCAAGCACCTGAAGGAAAGCCAGATTGAACGGCTTCGCCATCAAGAGCGCGTCGCTAAGGTGCGCCGCAAGCTCGAAGGTCTCGGCATTCCATGCATGGAAACCCCGAGCCACATCATCCCGGTGATGGTGAAGGATCCGGTGAAGTGCAAGCAGATCAGCGATTGGCTGCTCGATCACTACGGCATCTACATCCAACCGATCAATTATCCGACCGTGCCGCGCGGCACTGAGCGGCTACGCATCACGCCGTCACCGCTGCACTCCGATGAGGACATCGATCGCCTGGTCACTGCTCTGTCCGAGCTCTGGGCGCAGTGCGCGCTCAGCCGCTCTGTCATCGCCGCATGAGGCAAACGCACGCCAGCTTGGCGCGTGCGCCGGATGCGGCGCTCGCGCCGCTGATCATCCCCGGCATTGCCGAAGACGGCTCGCTCTATCCGCTTGAGAAGATGGAAGCGCATCGCCTCGGCGCGCTCCACCTGGCGGTGTCCGTGTTCATCATGTCCGGCGACGCGCTGCTTTTGCAGCAACGTGCGCCGGGCAAATATCATTGCGGCGGCCTATGGGCCAACACCTGCTGCTCGCACCCCGCCTGGGGCGAGACGCCGGCGGACAGTGCGCATCGGCGGCTGGAAGAAGAACTTGGCCTCCGCGCGCACCTGCGTGCCTGCAATGTCATGGATTACGCCGCGGACGTGACCAATGGACTCCGCGAGCATGAGCGCGTCCATATCTTCCGTGGCGATGTTGAGCGTGAAGCGCTGCGCATCGCGCCGGATCCGGTTGAAGTCAGCGCCGTGCGTTGGATGACGCGCCCTGAGCTGCAACGCGCTTCGCACGCGGCGCCGGAATCATTCGCGCCGTGGTTTAGAATCTATCTCGATCGCTGGGACGAACTCGGCCTCTAGCTGAGTGGCGCGTTTCGTTCGGTCGCTTTTGCGCCGGCCCAGCCCCAGAGCAGGGCGTTCGGCGGTGGCACGAACAAGAACACGTGCTCGATCACGCCCAGCACGGTCAGGGTCAGCACCAGCGAAAAGCCCGTCTGCGTGAACGCCGTTGCGTTTGGTGCAAAGGCCAGTCCGCCCAGCACCCAGGCCAGCGCCACGCCGCTCGCCATCGAGAGCGGGAAGAGGGCGTTCATGCGCCGATTGCGGAAATAGCTTTTCAGGTGCGTCAGATGCGGCGGCAGCATCTCCTCGGCGCGATAGGGCGCGCCGAGAAACAGATTGAACTTCGCACTCAAACGCAGCGCCCAAAGCACGAGGAATGTGATCGTGCCAATCTGATTGGGCTGGCCCCAGGTCAAAGCCACAAACGCCGCCGCGGTCAGCGCCAGCGCGAGTTCGTGATGGATGATGGTGGCGGTGGCGAGCGAAAAGCGCCGCCAACCTGTTGTGCCGGCCGGCAGTGGCTGCCGTCGCGGGCCCGTGATGAACCCCATCAGGAAGCTCATCTCATGCCAGCCCCAAGCCGCGATCGCGGCGCTGAAGGCGATGTAGGCACCGGTCACGCTCTCAGAGCTGGCGCTGGCAAACAGCGCGATCATTGCGCCGATCGCGATTACGCTAGCCGCGCCGAAGCTCCATCCGAACGTTTCGCGCGGCCGGCGATCCAGCCAAAGGATCGCGCCGGTGGAGAACCACCAGATGAAGGCCGCAAACAGGAGCGGCGCGGTGATAGCGAGGAGCGTCACGAGCGGCGATCGCTCCTTACCAGGCCGGCGCCATGCGCACGTCGCGCGGCATCTTGTGCTCGATTACCGGATGCAGAAAGAGGCTGATCGCCGTGACCGCGAGTTGGGCGGTGAGGCCCATCTTGCGCAAGCCCGCGCACATGCCGCCGCGCGCCGCGTTGTCACCCATCGCATCGGCGAGTTGACGTAGACGCTCCAATGTGGCGCGGAATTTCGGACTGTCGGTGTCGAGCGTGAACGGGAAGACCTGCTTGGTGATCTCTGAGCAGATGCGGAAGACGCGGTAATCGTAATCGGTCGGATCGACGCCAAGCGCGCGGTGGAAAGCCGGCCGCGCGTGATCTCGCACGTACATGGTGGCGTAAACGGCGGTCAGGAAAAACCGGATCCAGAACCGGTTGCCGCCGGTGAGCAGCTTCGGGTCATTGCGCATCAGCACGGCGAAGGCTTCGCCATGGCGGAACTCGTCGTTGCACCATTCCTTGAACCAATTGAAGATTGGGTGAAAGCGGCGCTCGGGGTTGCGCTCCAGCTCACGGAAGATCGTGATGTAGCGCGCGTAGCCGATCTTCTCGGAGAGGTAGGTCGCGTAGAAGATGAACTTCGGCTTGAAGAAGGTGTACTTCTTCGTGCGCGTCAGGAAGCCGAGATCGACGCCGATGCCGTAATCCTTCAGCGCTTCATTGATGAAGCCAGCATGGCGCGACTCGTCGCGGCTCATATATTTGAACAGCGCCCGGATGTCGGGGTTCTTCGCACGCTTGGCGATCTCGGCGTAGAGCACGCAGCCGGAAAACTCCGCGGTGATCGAGCTGACCAGGAAGTCGACCCATTCCTTGCGCAGTTCCGGGTCAAGATCTTCCAACGCGTTGGTGAACGCCTCGGTGCGTTTGAAATGGTTCTTGTTCGGATCGGCCGCGAGTTCCGCGATCAGCGCATCCCATTCCCGGCGCACCGGCGTCACATCGATGCGGTCCATCGCTTCGAAGTCGGTGGTGTAGAAGCGCGGGCTCAACACCGTGTCTTCTTGCGCGATGCGCGTCGTTTCGTTGATCGGCCGGGCGCTAGGAGCCGGCGCGTCGAGAGTCGCGGTGGTCACAATAGTCTCCGTGGCGTGAAGCTGACTTCATACAATTCGCTGAGTTCGAAACGGCCCGTCAGGCGCGTCCATTGCCGCTCAAGCCAACCCGCTCGCTCCACCGTGGCGGGGCGGCGCAGTGTCAGGCGCTGACCGAAGCTGACCCGGATCGGCGCGCCGTGCACCTTGACGCGATCGCCCGGCCGCAGATCGGACTGATCGTCGAGTTCGACGTGTGCGTGCAGATAGTCTTCGCTGTGCTCGATCTCGATCGTGCACTGCGTATCATGCGCTTGGCGGGCGAATGGCCTCATCAGGTGGCGCTCGCTGCTTGGGGGTAGAGCAGTTGCGCAAATGCTGCCCGATTGCTGCCGCCGAATGAGCTGAGCTCGATCTGCCGACCCGTCGCGAGATCTTCGAGCGAGAGGCGCCCGTCCGGCCATTGGGCGAGCCGGAACGCCGGCTCTTGGCCGATGCCGCGCGAGCGGCGGTCGCGCGCCATGCCGCGCATGACGCCGCGAATGAAGCCATTCGTGCCGGGCGCGGCGACGAACACAACTTGCGCGCCCGCCGCATCGCGAACCTGAACCGATCCATCCTCCATATCGAAGAAGGTGAGATCGCGCGCTGCTAGCGGCTGCACGCTTTCCGACACCGCCGATTCAGCATTCTGCGTGTTCGAGAAGCGCGCCGCGGCGGCGGCCGTGATCGAACCGGCGATCAGAATGCCCGCGGCGATCAGCGCGAAGCGCGGGAAGGGTTCGTTGTCGATATTGCTCATGACCTAATCCTCAAGCCGGGCTCAGCGCGCCGTGCGGCGCCGGCGTTGGTTCTGACGTGTGGATCGGAGCGATCACCGCGCCGCGCTCGCCGTGCGCCGCTTTCAACGCTTCCGCGAGCCGCGCCGCCACCACCGATGCGTCAGCTACTGCGCGCAGCGTTGGCTCCGGCCGCGCCAGCTTCCATGGGCGCGCGTGTGGCCAAAGCAGGAAGTAGGCGATCTTGTTCGGCTCGGTGAGCGTGAGCGCGAGATCGCCGGTTCTGTCGCTGAAGCCCTTGAGCGCGGCGTTTTCGATGATCGTGTACGGAATGTTGATCGCCTTCGGCAGAGCAACGCCAAAACGCAGCACCACGCGTTTTGTAGTGATCGTGTACACCGTCGTTCGCGCCGTCAGCAGCGCCAAGCCGCACAGCAGGGTCAGCGCCGCAATGGCGATCGGGGCCACGTGCAGCGCAGATTGAAGCGATGCGACCAGCGTGGCGCCTTCAAGCGCCGTCGCCACGCCGCGCCACGCCATCAGCACGCCGAAATACGCTGTCACCGAGCGCACATGAAATGCACGTTGCGCCAACGGCCACCAATCCGGCGCACCTTGCCAAACCAGCCGCTCGCCGGCCGGTAGTTCTCCGGGCAAACCGCGGACTGGTTCAAAATCATGCTCGCTCATAGCCAGGGCTCCGCGCGGGCTGGTGTTGCGTAGAGGATGCCGCCGCCGACATAGGCGCTGACGCGCTCTTCTTCGTCGCGCGTGATTTGGTCGGGGCTGGCCAATGTCGGCGCGCCCGCGAATTGGGACGCCAGCAGCGCGACGACCTTCACGCGTTTGCGGCCGCGTTGGATCACCGCCATAGGCATCGGCACCAGCATGCGCTTGCCCCCATCGGTGAGCGACACTTCCAAATACCGGATCAGGTACTCCGAGCGGTCCACCCACACGTCGGTGACCGTGCCGGCGACAGCGTTATCGGCGCCGATCACAGGCATGCCGCGCGGATCGGGATCGCGCTTGTCGAGATAGAAATCCTCAGCGACGCGAAGCGGCACGATTCTCGGCGCGCCGTGCAGCATCAAGTCAGGCGTCTTGGCGCGCTGCGCGTAAGCGCCTGGGCCGATGCCGGCCTGCAGCGGATCGCCGACTGGCTCCAATGGTGATCCGGCCCAAGGCGCGGTGCGGCGCGCTTTCAAGTCGCCGGAGTCGCGCGCCTTGATCGGCGTGGTGATCGTCCCGCCATTGTGCGGCAGGCGAAACACTTTCGGCTGCGCCGTGAAGAACAAGCCGCCTGAAGGTTCATGCCGGCCACTCACATCGTCTTCGAGCGGATAGCCCTCGCGCCGATCTTCGCGGCGCAGATAAGCGATCAAGCCAAAGAAGAAGAGGAAGAAGGCATAGAGCACCCACTCCGCCACATCGAGGCCTCCATTATAAACTTGGTCATCCATTGCCGTAACTCCTGGCGGGATCAGGTGGGAAATTCGGCCATACCGAATTTGGTCGTGGTGGTTTTGGGATGCGTTGAGGCGTGGCGCGCGAGCGGGCCAATCGCGATCAGCGCGGCGAAGAGCAATCCAATTTCGAGATGATAGACAAAGCCGTATCCGGTCGCGGGTCCGGTGAGCGCGGGTCCAAGCGCACCGCTTTCGGCAAGTCCGCCGACGATGTCGCGCAAGGCGCCGCCGAGCGCGATGCCGATGCCTGCGGCCGTTGCCTGGACCGCGCCCCATGCGCCGAGCGCAAGCCCTGACGAGCCGTCACGCGCAAGTGCCATCGCAGCGGTTAGCGTGCCGACCGCAAACAATCCGCCGCCAAAGCCGATGCCTGCGACGCCGACACAGAAGAGGGCCGTCGCGTTCAGTGGTGCAGCAAAGATAACGAGCGAGAAGGCAACCACGCCAAACAATGCGCCGTACGCCGCGAGGCGATGGCATTCATCGCCTTCACCCAAGCGGTGCGCCGAGAGCGCAAAGCCCGCGAGCGCGCCCCAGGCCCAAAGCGCGGTGAGCGCGGTTGTCGCGCCTACGGAAAGCCCAAGCACTTGCGCGCCATAGGGCTCGAGCAGCACGTCCTGCATGCTGAAAGCAGCGGCGCCGAGCCCGACGGCCCACAGCAGCCGGCTGGTGCGGCCGCCTGCCATCAGCGCGCGCCAATGTTCAGCAAACGGCGCGTGGTCACGATCCGGTGCGGTCAGCGCGGTGTTGCGCGCTTCCTGCTTCCAGAGCGCGACGCAATTGAGAACCATGGTGACGACCGCTGCGCCTTGGATCACTTGGATCAGGCGTAGTGCGCTGAAGTCGGCGAGCAGCAGGCCGAAGAAGAGCGCGCTGATCATCATGCCGGCCAGCAGCATGACGTAGAGCAGCGCCACAACGCGCGGTCGCGCTTCAGGCGGCGCGAGATCGGTGGCAAGCGCCAGGCCCGCCGTCTGCGTCGTGTGCATGCCGATGCCGACGAGCAGGAAGGCGAGGGCGGCGGCGATCTCGCCGACCACGATCGGCCCATGCGTGTCGCCAGAGAGGATCAGCAGCGCGAACGGCATGATGGCGAAGCCGCCAAACTGCAGCATCGAGCCGAACCAGATATACGGCCCGCGCCGCCAGCCTAGCACCGAGCGATGCGTGTCGGACTTGAAGCCGATCAGTGCGCGCAGCGGCGCAAACACCAACGGCAAGGACACCATCAGGGCCACGATCCAGCCGGAGATGCCGAGCTCGACAATCATCACGCGGTTCAGCGTTCCAGTGAGCAGCACGGCCGCCATGCCGACCGATACCTGAAACAACGCCAAACGCAGCAGCTGGCCGAGCGGCAACTCCGTTGTTGCGGAGTCCGCGAACGGCAACAGTGTCGCCAAAAACTGGCGCCACGTCATCGGTTGGGGGCGAGCGCTTTCGCTCATGCGCGCACCAATTCCATCGCGTGAGACATGTAGAAGCCGCTTGAGATGCGGGCGCTGCGCCCGATCGACCAGCCAGCAAAGGAGTCTGATGCGGCGATGCCGCGGCGAATGGCGGCTTCGCTCACCGGCTCGATCGCCGGCGCACGATCGGCGCGCGGGAAGAGTTTGCCAGCGGCGTGCATCAGCGACAGCGCCGGTGTTTGCGGCGCAAACGTAAACAAGATGGCGCGGTCTGTGCGCGCCGCGAAGGCGCCGAGCACGCGCAGGATTTCGGCTGACGGATAGTGGATTAGCGAGTCCATGGCGACGACGTAGTCGAAGCGGCCAAAGCGCCGATCGAACATGTCGCCGACGCCGAAATCGAGCGAGCCGGGTGCGACGTCTTTGGGCGCCCGCTCGTGCGCGAGTTCGATCAGGCTTGCGGAGACATCGACGCCGGTCACGCGGGCGCCACGGCGCGCGGCAGCGACAGACAACGCGCCAGTGCCGCAGCCAGCATCGAACAGGGATGTTGTTCTCATATCCTGTGGCAACCACGACAACAGCGTGTCGCGCATGCTGTCACGGCCGGCGCGGACTGTGGCGCGGATGCGGCTGACCGGCGCGTCCGAGGTTAGTTGCGTCCACGCGTCGAGCGCAGTGCGGTCAAAGTAGGTCTCAAGCCGGCCGCGGCGTTCGACGTAAGCGGCAGTTGGACGCTGAGTGTCTGTGATGCTCATCTTATTCATAGCCCAGGAAGTCGAAGATGTCGCGGTCCTTCATCGGCACGCAGTCGTATTGCTTGTCGCCAACCAGCAGCGACGCGGCGAGCCGCATGTATTCGAGCTTCACCGCCTCAAGCGCGGGCGTGGACTCCATCTCGAACAGCACCGATTTCTTCAGCCGGCTGCGGCGAATCTCGTCGAGGATCGGAAAGTGCGCGATGCGTTCCAGCCCCAGTGCGGCGTTATAGCGATCGACCTCATCGGTGCCGTCGCTACGGTTCACGATCACGCCGCCGAGGCGCACGTCATAGTTCTTGGACTTGGCTTTGATCGCCGCGATGATCCGGTTCATCGCGAAGATCGAGTCGAAATCGTTGGCGGTGACGATCAGCGCGCGCTCGGCATGCTGCAGGGGCGCGGCGAAGCCGCCGCAGACCACATCGCCCAGCACGTCGAAGATGACGATGTCGGTATCTTCGAGCAGGTGATGCTCTTTCAGCAACTTCACCGTCTGGCCGACGACATAGCCGCCGCAGCCTGTGCCCGCCGGCGGGCCGCCAGCTTCGACGCACATGACGCCGTTATAGCCCTCATAGACATAGTCTTCGGGCCGCAACTCTTCGGAGTGAAACTCCACGCCTTCCAGCACGTCGATCACGGTTGGCACCAAACGCTTGGTGAGCGTGAAGGTGCTGTCGTGTTTGGGATCGCAGCCGATCTGGAGAACGCGCTTGCCGAGGTGCGAGAACGCGGCCGATAGATTGGACGACGTCGTGCTCTTGCCGATGCCGCCTTTGCCATAGACGGCGAACACTTTGGCGCGTTCGATCTTCATGGTGGGATCCATGAGAACCTGCACGCTGCCTTCGCCATCTGGTCGTTTGGGAAGGCCTCTGGGTAGATCAAGCGTTGTCATACTTTTCCTCACGCCGCTGGTGCGGCGATGCCTTCCAATTGATCTTCAAGTTCATCACTGGCGTTGCGCAACGCATCGAGCGTCGCTGCATCGGGGCGCCAGTATTTGCGTTCGTGCGCCTCGAGCAGGCGGTTCGCCATGCGGGCGGAGGCTTTCGGGTTCAGCGCCGCAAGCCGGCGGCGCATCGCATCGTCCAGCACATACGTTTCGCTGATGCGCTGATACACCCACGGCTCGACCTGGCCGGTCGTCGCCGACCAGCCCATCGTGTTGGTCACTTGCGCTTCGATTTGGCGCACGCCTTCGTAGCCGTGCTTCAGCAGGCCTTCGTACCAGCGCGGATTGAGCGTGCGCGTGTGGGTTTCGAGCGAGACTTGCTCAGAGAGGGTGCGGACCTTGCCTTCGCCCTGTGTTTCGTCGCCGATGTAAACCGGCGTCGCGACACCGCGTGCGCGCTGCACGGCGCGGCTGATGCCGCCAAGCGTATCGACATAGTGATCGATGCTGGTCACGCCGAGCTCAACCGACTCGAGGTTCTGATACGTGAAGTCGACGCCCTTCAGGATGCTGCGCAGCATCTTGGATTGGCGGACAGCTGCGCCGGTGCGGCCATAGGCGAAGCACTTGCGGCTCTCGAAGGCGTCGGCGAGTTCATCCTCCTCGGACCAAACGCCCGAGTCGATCAGCTGATTGACGTTGGCGCCATAAGCGCCGTCCGCGTTGGAGAACACACGCAGCGCCGCGGTTTCCAGATCGCAGCCGTGCGCGGCTTGCAGCTCAAGCGCGTGCTTGCGGATGTGGTTCTGCTCGATCGGTTCATCTGCGACAGCAGCGAGATACGCGGCTTCGGCCAGCATGCGCACCTGCAGCGCTAGCAAGTCGCGGAAGATGCCGGAAAGCGTCATCACTACGTCGATGCGCGGGCGCTTCAGTTCGGCCAGCGGGATAAGGGTCGCGCCGCAGAGCCGGCCGTAACCATCAAAGCGCGGGCGCGCGCCCATGAGTGCAAGCGCCTGCGCGATCGGCCCGCCTTCGCTCTTCAAATTGTCGGAACCCCACAGAACCATTGCAATAGATTCGGGGTAGGCGCCGTTGCTGCGCTTGGCGTGCGCCGTCAGCAAGCGATTGGCTTGCAGCGCGCCATCGTGCACGGCAAGCGCGCTCGGCAGGCGGAAGGGGTCGAAGCCGTGCATGTTGCGCCCAGTCGGCAGCACGGCCGGCGTCCGCACGAGATCGCCGCCCGGCGCCGGGCGGATGTAGCGCGCATCGAGCGCACGCAGGATTGCTTCGAGTTCGGTGTCGCGCGCGAGCAGCGCATCAGTCGCCTGCAGCTCACGCATAGCTTCGAGCAAAGCGCGCGACTTTTTGCCGGCGCGGCCGAGGGCCGCTTCCGGTGACGCGCCGCCGACCATCGCTTCGATCGCGGCGCGCGGCGGTGCATTGCCTTTGCCTTCCGCGATCGCGAGCAGCAGGTCGGTGCGCTCCGCCGCGTCTGGCGGTACGCCGATCGTGTGCAGGCCGCTCGGGATCAACGCGTCCTCGATCTCGGTGACGCGCACAGCCAGCGCGGCAACCTCGGCGCTGCTTTCGTTCGTCCAAGCGGGAGCAGCGGGGGCCATTTCCAAGCTGGCCGCGGAGTCTTGAATGCTGGCGGCAAGCGTGTCGCGCTCTAATCGCGCGGCGGTATCCCAGCGGCTGATCAGCGCCTTCAAATCTTGCAGGCTCTGATAGAGGCCGGATTTGGCGATCGGCGGCGTCAGATGGCTGATGAGCGTTGCGGATGAGCGCCGCTTGGCGATCATGCCTTCGGTCGGATTGTTGCCGGCATAGAGATAGAAGTTCGGCAGATCGCCAATCAACCGGTCCGGCCAATCGGCGCCGGTGAGGCCGACTTGCTTGCCCGGCATGAACTCCAGCGCGCCGTGCGTGCCGAAGTGCAGCACAGCATGGGCGCCGAAATCTTCGCGAAGCCAGCGGTAGAAAGCGGAGAAGGCGTGTGTCGGGGCGAAGCTCGCCTCGAACATCAGCCGCATCGGATCGCCTTCATAGCCGAAACCCGGTTGAAGACCGACGAACACGTTTCCGAACTGCGCGCCCAATACGAAGATCGAACGTCCGTCGCTCAGCTGACGCCCAGGCGCCGGTCCCCACTGCGCTTCGATCTCCGCGAGATGTGGCTCGCGGCGCACATGATCGTCAGCCGGGATGCGCGTGTGGACGTTGGCGTCCGCGCCATAGCGCTTGGCGTTGCCTTCAAGCAGGCGCGTGCGAACCGCTTCGACCGTAGCCGGCACTTCGACGTCATAGCCGCCGGACTTCAGCGCTTTCAGCGTATTGTGGAGCGAGGCGAAGACGGAGAGATAAGCGGCCGAGCCGACAGCGCCGGAGTTGGGCGGAAAGTTGAACAGCACGATCCCGATCTTGCGGTTGCGCGCCGTGCTGCGGCGTAGCGAGACCAGCCGCGCCACCCGCGCCGCCAGCATCTCGGCGCGTTCGGGGCAGGCGCACATCCTGGAAGCGACAGCCTGCGTCTCGAACCGGCAGCGGCGCGCACAACCCGTGCACGGCTCGCCCGAACCATCGGAGCGGCCGCCGAACACGATCGGGGCGGTGGCGCCGTCGAGTTCCGGGATCGCGACCATAATGGTCGACTCGACCGGCGACAGCCCAGTCGTCGATGCGCCCCAACGCTCCAGGCTCTGAAACTCAAGCGGCTGCGCGGAGATGTAGGGCACGTCGAGCCGCGCGAGGATCTCTTCCGCTGCGGCAGAGTCATTATAAGCGGGGCCGCCGACGAGCGAGAAGCCAGTGAGCGAGACGACCGCGTCAACGACGGGCGCACCGTCTTCAATGAAATATCGCTCTATCGCCGGGCGTGCATCCAATCCCGAAGCGAACGCCGGGATGACCCGCAATCCGCGCGCCTCAAGCGCGTCGATCACGCCGTCATAATGTCCGGCATCGCTCGCCAGCACATAAGAACGCAGCACCAGCACGCCAACGACGCCGGTCTTGCCGGTTGAAGGCGGCAGGCTTTCGATCAGTTCGACAATCTTCGTCGCGGCGCGTGGGTGGTAGAGGCCGATTTCGGGATAATCGCGCGGCGGGGCTGCGTTGATCTGTTCGCGCAAAACGCGGCGCTCGCCCTCCGCGTAGCGACCGATCAGGAAACGCACCATGTCGGCGACATTCTCCGGCGAGCCGGAGAGCCAGTATTGCATAGTGAGGAAATAGGCGCGCAGATCCTGCGCTTTGCCCGGAATGTAGCGCAGGATTTTCGGCAGCCGGCGCAACATCGCCATTTGGCCGGCGCCTGATGAGTTCGTCTTCGAGCCGCGCAGCTTCTTCAGCCACGCCATCGGCCCGGTCTGCGAGCCGTCCATGCGGAACGGGCCAAGCTTGGTCAGCCGGATGATCTCACCGGCGGACATCACGCAGATCATGGCGTCGCAAGCATCGCGCCGCGCTTCCAGCGCCGGCAGCACCGCTTGCACCTGATCTTCCATGAACAACATGGTCGCGATGATGATATCGGCGCGGCCGATATCGGCGATGCACTTATCGAGCGCCGCGCGATTGTCGCCCCAATCGGTCGATGCGTGGAGCGTCAGCGAGAGCCCCGGAATTTCCGCCGCCAGCGCCTTTTCCGCACGGCGCACGACTCCGGCGAGGTGATTGTCGAGCGTGACAATCACGACGCGGACGGGCGGCGTCTCAGCGTGCGTAATGGCTTTTGGCGTCATACAAAGTTTCGATCTGAATGATGGCGAGGCCTTGTTCGGTGGCGAAGCGTTCGGCGTTGCGGCGGGCCTTGCCGCGCACGAAGAACGGAATTTTGCCAAGTTCGGCTTCCGCTTCCTTGGACCAGGTGATGTCGCTTTCGGCTGGCGCTGCGATTGGAGTTGGCGCCGGCTGATGCGCAGCGAGGTGGGAGGGGCCGGCGGCGTCGTTGAACTCGAAGTCTTCGCGGAACATCGCCAGCAGATGTTCTTCGAGGCCCATCACCAGTGGATGCACCCAGGTGTCGAACAACACGTTCGCGCCTTCAAAGCCCATCTGCGGCGAGAAGCGCGCGGGATAATCCTGCACGTGCGCCGGCGCCGAGATGACAGCGCAGCCAATGCCAAGCCGCTTGGCTATGTGGCGCTCCATCTGTGTGCCGAGCACCAGTTCCGGCTGCAGCTCCGCTATGGCCTTCTCAACTTCGAGGTAGTCGTCCGTGATCAGCGCGGTAAGTCCGAGTTTCTCGGCAGCAGCGCGGACATCGCGTGCGAACTCGCGCGCGTACGTGCCGAGCCCCACAACTTCGAAGCCCAATTCTTCCGACGCGACCCGGGCAGCGGCGATCGCGTGCGTCGCGTCGCCAAAGATGAAGACGCGTTTGCCGGTGAGATAATTGGAATCAACGGACCGCGACCACCAGGGCAGGCGCGCATCGGCGTCGTTTAGCACAGGCGTGGGATCAATGCCGGTGAGCGCTGCGATCTCGTTGATGAAATCCTTGGTCGCGTTTTGCCCAATCGGCACGGTGCGGACCATTTTCTGGCCATGGATGCGCTCAAGCCAGCGCGCGGCGACGTCGGCGATCTCAGGATAGAGCACGACGTTGAAATCAGCGTCCACAAGACGCGCGAGGTCCGATGGCGTCGCTTCCAGCGGCGCGGTGACGTTGACGTCCACGCCAAGGCTGGCGAGCAGGCGCTTTACTTCGACAACATCATCGCGGTGACGAAAACCGAGCGCCGTGGGCCCGAGAATATTGCAGCGCGGACGCGCGCCCGGCGTGCGGGCAGGCGCGCCTTCGACCTTCGGCGCGAACGTACGCACCAGCTGGTAAAACGTCTCCGACGCGCCCCAGTTTTCTTTCTTCTGGTAGGATGGAAGGTCGAGTGGAATGACCGGGATCGGCAGCTTCAGTGCGCGGGCGAGGCCGGCCGGATCGTCCTGAATCAGCTCAGCCGTGCACGAGGCGCCGACAATCATCGCTTCGGGCTGGAAGCGCTCATACGCTTCGCGCGCGGCGTTCTTGAACAATTCGGCGGTATCGCCACCCAGATCGCGCGCCTGGAACGTCGTGTAAGTTACCGGCGGGCGCGCGTCGCGGCGCTCGATCATTGTGAACAGCAGATCAGCGTAGGTGTCGCCCTGCGGCGCGTGCAGCACGAAGTGCAGGCCCTTCATCGCCGTCGCGATCCGCATCGCGCCGACATGGGGCGGGCCTTCATAGGTCCAGACGGTCAATTGCATCGCGTCAGACCCTCAACACGGAGCGGCGCGCAAACGGGCGCGCAAACAGAGCGGCGAGGTCGCCGGCTTGGTCGAAGCCGTGCACAGGCGAGAACACCAGTTCGATCGACCATTTCGTGGTCATGCCCTCCGCTTCGAGCGGATTGGCAAGGCCCAAGCCGCAGACAACCAGATCAGGGCGCGCGTCGCGGCAGCGGTCGAGCTGCTTATCAACGTGCTGGCCTTCGCTGAGCTGTGCGCCTTCCGGGATGCGCTTCATTTCTTCCGAAAGCAGATCGCGATTGAGATAAGGCGTGCCGATCTCGATCGGGCGCATGCCGAGCTCTTCGGCGAGGAAGCGCGCCAGCGGCGGCTCCAGCTGTGAGTCCGGGAAGAAAAAGATGCTGCGCCCGTCGAGCACTTCCTTGGAGCGCGAGAGCGCGCGCTTGGCGCGTTCGCGGTGTGGGGCGACGACGCGGCGGAAATCCATTTCTGGCACGTCCCAGGCATCGGCGGCGGCTTTCAGCCAATGTGTCGTGCCTTCAGCGCCGAACGGAAACAGCGCCGGCAAGCGCTTCGCGCCGCGCGCTTCGAGTGCGCGCGCCGTGTCGCCCAGAAAGGGCTGCGCGATCAGCATGCGCGTGTTCGGCCCAACTGCCGGGATTTGGCCCGATCGTCGTGGTGGGAAAAACGCGACGGGCCCGATGCCCAGTTCCGCGAACAGTCGCGCGAACTGGTCTTCAACGACGTCCGGAAGCGCGCCGACGATGAGCAAAGAAGGGAGAGCATCTTCGCCGGCGCTAGGCGCTTCCGGAACAAGGGCGGCGAGGCACGCATCCTCGCCTTGTGTGAATGTCGTCTCGATGCCGCTGCCCGAATAGTTGAGCACGCGTACGTTCGGTTGGTGCTTGCTCGAAAGCCGTTGGGCGGCGCGCGACAGATCGAGCTTGATCACTTCGGAAGGGCACGAGCCCACCAGGAAAAGCAGCTTGATGTCCGGGCGGCGCTCGAGCAGCCGATCGACAACGCGATCAAGCTCTT
>QBMO01000040.1:13216-26239 GCA_003242075.1 Alphaproteobacteria bacterium | reverse complement strand
GCTATCCGGTGGCGCAATATGCGCAAGGCCGCATTGGCGTGACGGTGACGGGCCAAGGCCGCGGTTTTGATGTCGATAATGCGCGGATTGATCTCGATCTCACCAATGCCGCGGTCGAGCTGCCGCGTGCGTTCTGGGTCAAGCGCGCTGGAGTCGCCGCATCGGCGCGCTTCAATGTCGAGCGCCAGAGCGACGGCTCGCTGGCTTTCAATGGCATCGATGCGCGCGGCGGCGGGCTGACGGCGCAGGGGCGCATGCGGCTGGCGCGCGACAATCGTTTGATTGACGTGGATTTGACGCGGCTTGCGATCGAAGGCCGCTCCGATGCGCGGCTGACCGCAACGCGCGCCGCTGATGGCGGGCTCGATGTCGCCGTGCGTGGCGCGTTGTTTGACGGCGCGCCGTTTATGGGCGGCGACGATGCGCCGCCGGAGGCTGCGGCTCAGCCGGCCAATGCAACCGCGCCGCCGCCACAAGCGCCGCTGCGCGCGACGGTGGAAGTGGATCGTCTGAAATTGCGCGGTGGCGCGACGTTGAGCGATGCGCGGGTCAATCTCACCATGCTGCGCGGCGCGCTTTCGACGCTCATCGCCGAAGGCCGCTCACCTGATAATCGCGCCTTCTCACTCGCATTGGGGCCGCGCCCGACCGATCCGCGTGGCGGCGTGCGTTTCCGTTCCGACGATGCAGGCTTTGCCGTGCGCGCGCTGACGGGGATGGACAACGTCATCGGCGGCACCGCCTCGGCTGATGGCGATTGGCGCGGCGGTCCGCCGAGCCAAGCCCGTTTCACCGTGCGCATGCGTGACTTCCAAGTCGTGCGCTTGCCGGCGATGGCGCAGCTTTTGTCCTCGGCAGGTTCGCTGACGGGGTTGGTCGATACGCTGAACGGCGAAGGCATCGGCTTTGGCGCGCTCGACGCGGAGATGACATTCGCCAACAACCGCATCGCCTTCAGCGAAGGCCGCATGGCCGGCCCGGCGATGGGGCTGACAGGCGCGGGCAGCTACGACATCAGGCGTGACAATCTCGATATCGATGGCGTGATTGCGCCGTCGCCGGTGTTGAACCTGTCGATGCTTGGTGAGATTCCGCTGATCGGCGATCTACTCGTGTCGCGCCGCGGTGAGGGCGTGTTCGGCATGACCTATTCGATCAACGGCCGCGCCGAACAACCGCGTGTCGGCGTGAACCCCGTGTCGGCGCTGACGCCGGGGATTTTGCGCCGGATTTTCGAACCGGTGCAGCCCCGAGAAAGTGCAGCGCCTGGCGGGAGTCATTCGTGGACGCAAGAGCCGGAAGCGCCGCCGCCGCCAGCGGAAGTCGCGCCAGAGGCTGTGACTGGGACGCCTGCTGAAGCTGCGCCGGTCGGCGATGTGTCTAGTACGCCGCCGCGTGTTGCCGAAGCGCTCGCCGCCACGCCCTGATCGGTGGACGCTATTCCACGCGCAGCAGTGCGTGCTTCTTCTTTCCGAGCGACAATTTGATCGCGCCGTCGATGATGTTGGCGGGTGAAAGCTCGGCGCCTTCATCGGTGATCAGCGCATCGTTCACGCTGACGGATTTTTGCGCGATGGCGCGTTTGCCTTCGCCGTTGGAGGCGGCAAGGCCTGCTTTCACGAGCGCGACGGCGACGCGCAGACCTGCGAATTCGCTTTGGGCGATGATGATGGTCGGCAGGTTATCGCTGCGCGCGCCTTGCTCGAACGTGGCGCGGGCGGCTTCTTCGGCTTTCAGCGCTTCATCGCGGCCGTGAAGTAACGCCGTCGCTTCGGTGGCGAGCGTTTTCTTGGCGTCGTTGATTTCCGCGCCTTGCAGCGCTTCCAGGCGCGCGATTTCTTCGAGCGGCAGATCGGTGAAGATTTTCAGGAAGCGGCCGACATCGGCGTCTTCGGCGTTGCGCCAGTATTGCCAGTATTCATAGGGGCTGAACATGTCGGCGTTGAGCCAGACCGCGCCTTGCGCCGTCTTGCCCATCTTGGCGCCGGATGCTGTGGTGATCAGCGGTTGTGTCAGGCCGAAGAGCTCGAAGCTCTCCATGCGGCGCCCCAATTCGACGCCGTTGACGATGTTGCCCCACTGATCCGAGCCGCCCATTTGCAGCTCGCAATTGTAGCGGCGCTTCAGCTCGACGAAGTCGTAGGCTTGCAGGATCATGTAGTTGAACTCGATGAAGCTCATCGGTTGCTCGCGCTCGAGGCGGAGCTTGACCGAGTCCATCGAGAGCATGCGGTTGACGCTCATGTGGCGGCCGACCGTGCGCAGGAAATCGAGATAGTTGAGCGGCAATAGCCACTCGGAATTGTCCACGAGAAGCGCGTCGGACTTGCCGTCGCCGAAGGTGAGAAACTTGTCGAACGTGCCGCGGATCGAGGCGGTGTTCTTGACGATCTGCTCTTCGCTCAAGAGCTGGCGCATCTCCTCCTTGCCGGAGGGATCGCCGACGCGGGTGGTGCCGCCTCCGAGCAGGACGATCGGCTTGCCGCCAGCCTGTTGGAGGCGGCGCAGGTACATGATCTGGGTGAGATTGCCCACGTGCAGGGACGGGGCGGTCATGTCGAAGCCGATATAGCCGGTCACGCCGCGGGCGGCGGCTTTATCCAAGCCTTCGAGGTCGGTGCACTGGTGAAATTGTCCGCGCGCGATCGCCGTGCGCAGGAAGGGGGAGGTCGCGGTGGTCATGGCGCGGGCGCTTAGCATGGGGCGGCTCACGTGTCGAAGCTACGTCCCGTTAAAGGAGATCAGGTCTAAGGTGTCGCCATGCAGGTCGACCTGAAACCCCACCCCGATACGCCCGCGAACGCCGTGACGGCGATCGAGGTGGAGGTCGTGCGGGAAGGCGGGGTGCTGCGGCTGAAGTATCGCGCGCTCGGGCGGATGGATGAGCTGCTCGTACCGGCGGCGGCGGAGTTCGAGCGCGGCGACGAACTTTGGAAAGAGACCTGCTTCGAGGCGTTCGTGCGCGGACCGGGCGAGGCCTATTGCGAATTCAACTTCGCGCCCTCGTCGCGCTGGGCGGCGTATGCGTTCGAAGGCTACCGCGCCGGCATGCGCGATTTCGAAGTGGCGCCGCTTTATGTCGAGACCGATGCCGCGCCGGACTCGTTCGAACTGATCGCGGCGGTGACGCCGGGCGAGGTTGGGCCGTGGCGCGTTGGCTTGTCGGCGGTAATTGAAGAAACGGATGGGCGAAAGTCGTACTGGGCGCTGGCGCACGCGCCCGGCAAGCCGGACTTCCACCATGGCGACGCATTCCAGTTGGAGCTGACATGAAATTCGGCATCGAGCGTTTGTTGGAAGATGCGAGCCTGCGCGCGCCGCTAAAGGGCAAGCGCGTGGCGCTGGTGGCGCATCCCGCATCGGTGACGCGTGATCTCACGCATTCGTTCGATGCGCTGATGGCGCTCGACGATATTCGCATCACAGCTGTGTTCGGCCCGCAGCACGGCATGCGCGGCGAGAAGCAGGACAATATGGTCGAGAGCGACGACTATACCGACCCGCTGTACGGCGTGCCGGTGTTTTCGCTCTACGGCGAAGTGCGCCGGCCGACCGGGCAGATGTTGTCCACGTTCGATGTCGTGCTGATCGATCTGCAGGATCTGGGCTGCCGCATCTACACCTTCATCACGACGCTGCTCTACATGCTCGAAGCTGCGGCGCAGCACGGCAAGGAAGTGTGGGTGCTCGACCGCCCCAATCCTGCTGGGCGGCCGATTGAAGGGCTCACGCTGCGCGCCGGCTGGGAGAGCTTTGTCGGCGCCGGGCCAATGCCGATGCGGCATGGTTTGACGCTTGGCGAATTGGGCCATTGGTTCATCGAGCATTTCAAACTCGACGTGCCGTATCGCGTGGTTGAGATGGAAGGCTACAAGCCCGACGAAGCGCCTGGTTACGGCTGGCCAATCGGCGAGCGTACGTGGGTGAACCCGTCGCCGAATGCGCCGAACCTTTGGATGGCGCGTGCCTATGCCGGCACGGTGATGCTGGAAGGCGCGACGTTGAGCGAAGGTCGCGGCACGACGCGGCCGCTAGAGTTGTTCGGCGCGCCGGATATCAATGGGCGCGACGTGATCGCGGAAATGCGCGCGTTCGCGCCGCATTGGCTCGATGGTTGCTTGCTGCGCGAGTGCTTCTTCGAGCCGACGTTTCATAAGCACGTGAAGCAGCTCTGCAGCGGCGTGCAGATTCACGTCGAAGACCCGGCGCATTACAACCATCACGCCTTCAAGCCGTGGCGCGTGCAAGCGCTCGGCTTCAAAGCGATCCGCCGGCTCTATCCGAACTACGATCTGTGGCGTGATTTCCCCTACGAGTACGCGTTCGGCAAATTGCCGATCGACGTCATCAACGGTTCGCCATTGTTGCGCGAATGGGTCGACGATCCCAACACCGGCCCCGGCGATCTCGACGCGATCACGCTGCCGGACGAGCAAGCATGGGCCGCGGCGCGGGCGAAGTATTTGATCTACTGAACACCTGGCCGCCAGCCGCTTGCCGCGAGGAAGGCGCGGGCGTCCGTACCGCGCAGAATATCGCCGATGGCTTGGCGCTTGTCGGGCGCGCGTTCGTAGTAGTCGCGCACGATGCGATAGCCGACCCAATAGCCGAGATCGCCAGGCGCTTCGGGCGTGCCGACGCCGTTATAGAGCCATGTTGAGAGATCGCGGTTGTCCATGTCGGCGGCGAAGCGCTGTTCGATCTCGGCTTCGCGGCCCGCAGTCCACTCGATGAGATGGTTGTTAGAGATGCGGCCGGTCATCAGTTCGGCAATGAATTCGGCCGCGCCTTCGTTGAGTGATTGAGAGAGCACCGTCTCGCCCGCGAAGCTGCTCTGAAGGGAATGCACCATTTCGTGGGCGATGATGTGGGTGAGGCGGATGTCGAGTGCGGAGGTGTCGGGCGAACCGCTGCGGCACATGACTTCGAGGCCGATCATCAAGGCTTCGCTGTTGGCCGTACCGCCGGAATTGTTGGCGCCAATGAGGATGTAGGTCTGCGGATAGGTCGCTTCGGGGTAAAGTGCTTCGAGCGCCAGGAACGCGGCGCGGACGCGGGCGCGCACATCGCCAAGGTTTTGTGCGCAGGTGCGTGCGTCGCTGTAGATTTGCGGGCGCTGCGCGACGCGCGCGGCGAGGTTCTCGGCTGAGACAATTCGATTCGGAATGAAGCCGCGCACGCCAGCGCTGCCGTTGTCGATGTAGGGCTGAAGCGCTGCAGCGTCGGGCCTGCCGCTGGCTACGTCATAGATGCGAAAGAAGGCGTCGACGTGGGCGGTTTCGATCCTGGCGTCGAGCGGGTCGGCGGCGCGCTGGGCGTGGGCGGCCGTAGTAGTCGCCGCGGCGAAGATGGCGGCGGCGATGAGAATGGTGCGCATTGGTCCCCTCCTGGTTCGATGATGCGGGTGGGCGCGCCATTGGATGCGCCGCCCGTCTCTGGAGTGGCGCTTGCGCTTTCAGTCTGTCACAGCAGACTCTCGATTGACGAGACCTCCCATGACCACTTCCGCTTTCGCCGCCCCACTTGTCTTGCCTAGCGAAACATTGCCGAACCGTTTGGCGAAAGCAGCGATGACTGAGGGCATGGCCGATCTCCAAGGGCGGCCATCGGTCGATCTCGTGCGCCTCTATGAAGCGTGGGGGCGTGGCGGCGCGGGGGTGTTGATCAGCGGCAATGTGCCGGTCGATGCGAACCACCTGGAGCGGCCCGGGAATGTGATTATCGCCGGCGCGCAGGATGCAGCGGCGAAAGCGGCGCTGCGGCGGCTGACGCAAGCCGCGCGTGCCGGCGGCGCCGGGTTCTGGATTCAGTTGAGCCATGCCGGGCGCCAGACGCCCGCGCTCGTCAACCCGACCCCGAAGGCGCCGTCGGCGGTGGCGCTGGCGTTGCCCGGCAAGCTTTACGGCACGCCCGTGCCGATGAGCGGCGACGATATTCGCGCCGTCATTCGCCGGTTCGCTGAAGCAGGGGCGGTGTCGCGCGAGGTGGGCTTTACCGGCGTGCAAATACACGGCGCGCACGGCTATCTGATTTCGCAATTCCTCTCACCGCTTGCGAACAAACGTGAAGATGAATGGGGCGGCGCGTTGGAAAACCGCGCGCGGCTGCTGTTGGAAATCGTGCGCGCGACGCGTGCGGCGGTGGGCGCGGATTTCACGCTCGCCGTGAAGCTCAATTCCGCGGACTTTCAGCGCGGCGGCTTTGCGCCGGGCGAGAGCATGCAGGTGGCGCAGTGGCTCGAAGCGGAGGGCGTCGATCTGCTGGAAGTGTCCGGCGGCAATTACGAGCAGCCGCGCATGATGAAGATGGAAGGGCTCGAAGCCGCCGATGTGAGTGGCTTGCCGGCCTCGACGGCGGCGCGCGAGGCGTACTTCCTGGATTTTGCCGTGGAGTTGCGCAAGCATGTGAAGACGCCGTTGATGGTGACGGGCGGGATGCGGACGGCGCAGGCGATGAACGAGGCGATTGAACGTGATGGCGTGGCGCTGATCGGCATTGGTCGGCCGATGGTGGTCGATCCCGATGCGCCGCGGCGTTTGCTGGAAGGTGCGCCGTCGCTCGATCGCTACGAAGAGCGCTTGCGCCTGGGCCCTGGCTTTTTCAGTCAGCGCTCGCCGTCGAAAACGCTGCGTGCGTTGAACGGTTTCGGCGCGCTCTATTGGCAATACCAGCAGCTCCGCCGCATCGGACGCGGGCAGGCGCCGGACATGAAGCTGGGCTTATTGAAAGCGCTGATGGATGAGCGGCGCGCGCAGACCGCGTGGATGGCGGGCCGCGCGCGCGGGGCCGCGTCATGAGCCGGCTCGATCGGGCTTACAATATCGGCGACCTGCGCAAGCTCGCCTACAAGCGGCTGCCGCCGCCGATTTTTCACTATATCGATGGCGGCGCCGACGATGAATGGACGATGCGGCGCAACGCGAGTGCGTTTCAGCGTTATGAAATCATCCCCGACGTTCTGAGCGACGTCTCCAAGCTCAAGACCGCGACCACGCTGTTCGGCCAACCGATCGCGCGCCCGCTCATGCTGGCGCCGACCGGCCTTAACCGCATGTTTCACGAAGACGCCGAGCATGCGGTGACGCGCGCGACCGCCAAGCACGGCTTGCTGTTTGGGCTCTCGACCATCGGCACGATCCGATTGGAAGAGGTCGCCGAGCAGTTCGTCGGGCCGAAAGTGTTTCAGGTCTACATCTTCAAGGATCGCGGCCTCACCGCCGAGTTCGTCGCGCGTTGCAAAGCGGCGGGTTATCACGGGCTCGCGCTCACGGTGGATACGCCGGTGGCCGGCAATCGCGAGCGCGACCGCGTGCACGGGCTCTCGCTGCCGCCACGGCTCACATTGCGTTCGATGCTGAGCTTTGCGCTGCATCCGGGTTGGTCGTTGCCGGCGCTGACGGGGAAGAAGTTCGATTTCGCCAATGTCAGCCACCGCGTCGATGCGCTGGCGGGGACTTCGATGAGCGTGGTTGAGTACATGGGCAGTCAGTTCGATCGCTCGCTCACGTGGAAGGACGTCGAGTGGTTGGCGCGCGAATGGGGCGGGCCGTTGGCGATCAAGGGCGTGATGTCGCCCGAAGATGCAAAGCGTTCGATCGAGAGCGGCGCGAGCGGCGTGATGATCTCCAACCATGGCGGGCGCCAGCTCGATGGGGCGCCGGCGCCTGTCGATCAAGTGGCAGCGGTGCGCGATGCTTTGGGCGATGGGCCTGATGTGATCTGCGAGGGCGGCGTGCGGCGCGGCTCGGATATCTTCAAAGCTTTGGCGCTTGGCGCGACGGCCTGTTCGATCGGGCGGCCTTATCTTTATGGGCTCGCAGCGGGCGGCGAGGCGGGCGTCGACCGCGCCTTGACGCTGCTCACCGAGGAGTTCGACCGCACGATGATGTTGGCGGGCGTCAACGACGTCGCCGCCATCGAGCGGCGGCACGTTCGTGTAGTTGCCTAGTGCAGCTTTAGCTTCGGGCGCACGATCTGGTTGACGTGGCCGATGGCGATCATGGCGAGGCCGCGTAGCCAGCCATGGATCGCGAGCAAATGCATGCGATAGAGCGAAACATAAACGAAGCGCGCCAGTCGGCCTTCGATCGCCATGCGCCCGCCGATCAGATTGCCCATCAAACTGCCGACGGTCGAGAACTGGCTGAGCGACACGAGTGAGCCGTGATCGACGTATTTGAACGGTTTGAGCGGCTTCGATTGCATCAGCGCGCATAGATTGTCGAAGACGGTGTCGGCCATTTGATGCGCGGCTTGCGCCCGCGGCGGCACTGGGCGGGTTTCGCCGGGCAGGATGCAGCTGCTGCAATCGCCGAGCGCGAAGATGGTGTCGTCACGCGTCGTTTGCAGCGTCGGGCGAACGACGAGCTGGTTTGAGCGTGTCGCTTCGAGCCCGTCGAGATCGACCAACACGTCAGGGCCTTTGACGCCGGCGGCCCATACGCGCAACTCCGCTTCGATGACTTCGCCGGACTTGGTGACGATGCCGTCGGCGCGCGCTTCAACGACTGCGGCGCCCGTGAGTACGCGCACACCGAGTGCTTCGAGTTCTTTATGGGCGGCCAGCGCGAGCTTCTCCGGCAACGCCGGCAGAATGCGCGGGCCGGCTTCGATCAGCGTCACTTTGAGACGGCTCTCGTCGAACACTTCGAGGCCGTAGTGCCGGAGGCCGGCGGCGGAGGTGTAAAGTTCGGCGGCGAGTTCGACGCCGGTTGCGCCGCCGCCGACGATGGCGACGCGGACTGTTGCGTCAGACGATGGATCGGCGCTGACGGTGCGCGACACGCGCAGGCATTGGTTCAAGAGCCGCTGCCGGAAGCGGTCGGCTTGTGTGCGGGTGTCGAGAAAGATGCAATGATCGCGCACGCCGGGCGTTGCGAAATCGTTGGAGACGGAGCCGACGGAGACGACGAGATAGTCGTAGCGGATTTCATGCGCGCCCATCACTTCGCGGCCGTCCTCATCGACCAGCGGGGCGATTTTCACGCGCTTGCGAGCGCGATCGAGGCCGGACATTGCGCCGGAGAAATAGCGATAGCCCCAACGCCGGCCGTGGCCGCGATAGCCGACCTCATCGAGATTGGCGTCGAGCGAACCGGCGGCGACTTCGTGCAGCAGCGGCTTCCAGATGTGGGTGGCGTTGCGTTCGACCAGGATGATGTCGTGGCGCTCGCGGCCGAATTTGGCGCCGAGCTTGCGGACAAGCTCAAGCCCGCCCGCACCGCCGCCGACGACGACGATTTGGGTTTTTAAGTTCGAGCGCGACGCAGCCCGCGCCGGCGACTCAGGTGCAACCGAGGAATCCATCGCCGCGATGCTCGCGCAGGGGCCGATGCGAGGCAAGCGTGGTTACGCTGGCCGGCCGACGGATCGATCTAGCCGTCGAGCATATCGCTGACCTTTTGCCCGAAGACGGCGACTTCGAAGGGTTTGGTGAGCACTTGCATGCCCGGATCGAGGTGGCCGTTGCCGACGACGGCGTTCTCGGCATAGCCGGTGATGAAGAGCACTTTGAGGTCGGGGCGCTTCTTGCGGGCGGCGTCGGCGATCTGGCGCCCGTTCATGCCGCCGGGCAGGCCGACATCGGTAATGAGCAGGTCGATGCGCGTATCCGAGTCGAGAATTTTGAGCGCGCTCGGGCCGTCGCCGGCTTCCATCGCGCGGTAGCCGCTCTCTTGCAGAATATCGAGCATCAGCATGCGCAGCACGACTTCGTCATCGACGACGAGCACCACTTCGCCGTGACCGTGCGCGACAGCATCCGCGGCGCCGCTGGCAGCGACGTCTTCGGCTTCGCCATGATGGCGCGGCAGGTAAAGGCAAATGGTCGTGCCGTCGCCGACTTCCGAATAGATGCGAATTTGGCCGCCTGATTGACGCACAAAGCCGTAGACCATGGAGAGGCCAAGCCCGGTGCCTTGGCCGAGCGGCTTGGTGGTGAAGAACGGATCGAACGCGCGGGCGATGACGTCGGGCGTCATGCCTGTGCCGGTGTCGGTGACGCAAAGCGAGATGTATTGGCCGGGCGGCAGTTCGCGATCGCGCGCGGCGCGCTCATCGAGCCATTTGTTGGCGGTTTCGATAGTGAGCCGGCCGCCGCCAGGCGCCATCGCGTCCCGCGCGTTGATGCAGAGATTGAGCAAGGCGTTTTCAAGTTGCGGCGCGTCGATGCGCGTCGCCCAAAGCCCGCCCGCTTGCACGACCTCGATCGTGATGTCGGGCCCGACCGAGCGGCGCACCAGATCTTCCATGCCTGCGACGAGTTTGTTGACGTCGATTGGGCGCGGATCGAGCGTCTGGCGGCGCGAGAAGGCGAGCAAGCGCTGGGTGAGCGATGCGGCGCGGCGCGCGCTTTCCTGGGCGCCGGAAAGATAGCGCTCGAGCCCGGTGGTGCGGCCCTCGGCGATGCGCTTGGCGAGCAGTTCGAGGCTGCCGGAAATGCCGGCGAGCAGATTGTTGAAGTCGTGCGCGAGGCCGCCGGTGAGTTGGCCGACGGCTTCCATTTTTTGCGATTGGCGCAAGGCTTCTTCAGCTTGCATTAGCTGGCGCGTGCGTTCTTCGACGCGCTGTTCCAGCAGAGCGGCGGCTTCCTTCTGTTCGTGGATATCGGTGTTGGTGCCGATCCAGCGGGTGACCTGGCCATCGTCGTTCTTTATCGCGACGGCGCGGGCAATGTGCCAGCGATAGCTGCCGTCGGCGCCCAAGAGGCGAAACTCGGTTTCGTAGGTTTCACCGGTGCGCACGGCGTCGGCCCAGCGCTCGCTGGCGGCGGGAATGTCGTCGGCATGGACGAGCTTGCCCCAGCCGGCGCCGTCAAGCGCGCCAGCTTCGGCGCCGCTATAGGCGTAGACGCGCTCGTTGAACCAATCGAGCATGCCGCTGGGATCGGCTGTCCAAGCTTGGTTGGGCATGGCGCGTGCGAGGGTGCGAAAGTTTTCTTCGCTGGCGCGCAACGCGCTTTCGGCGCGCTTGCGATCAGTCAGGTCGCGAAAGATAACGGCCACTTGCGCGCGCGTCGGCGGCTCGATGCGGAATGCAGCGATTTCCAGCCAGCGGTTCGTTGTTGCAAGCTCGCGCTCAAGCCGGATCGGCTCTCCTGTTTGCAGAACGCCAGCATACATGCTGACCCACTCGCTCGCCTCGGCGCCGAGCAACTCGCTGGCTTTCTTGCCCACCACGCCGGGCATGCCTGCATTGATAGCGGTGGCCGGGTTTGCCTCGACATGGATGTAATCGCTGAGCGGGCCGTTTGGGCCATTGATGAACTCGATGATGCAGAAGCCTTCATCGATGGCGTCGAACAAGGCGCGATACCGCCGCTCGCGCTCGCGCAACTCTGCTTCGGCGCGGCGGCGCTCAACAGCCGTACGAATGCGTTCGGCGACATCGCGGATGAAGGCCAGATCCTCATCTGACCAGCGGCGTGCGTCGACGTGGTTGAGATAAAGAAGTGCGACCATGCCGCCCTGTTCGGTGACCGGCATGTTGACGAAGCCTTGCGCGCTGATCGCTTTCAGGGCGTCTGCGCCGGGTGCGGTGCGTGGGTCTTCGTAAGCGTCGGCGACGACGACGGTTTCGCCGCGCTTCAGGTTTTCGATGTAGCTGCCGTAATCGCGAAAGTGCAGGACGCCGGCGAGGCTTTGTACGCCCGGCATGTTCCAGTCGCGGGTGATGTGGATGGTCTCGGTGGCCGGATCGATGGTGCCGTAACCGGCGCGGCTGACTTCAAGCGCGCGTCCGAGCACTTCGGCGGCGGCGTAGGCGAGCTCGTCAGGGTCTTCGATATCGCGGATGCAATCGGCCAGTTCGGCGAGCGCCTTGTTGGCACGGCGGCGAATTCGCGGCTGGTGACGTCGACGCCAGCGACGAAGATGCCGTCGATTTCCCCCCGCGCGTCGCGGATCGGCTGATAGACGAAGTCCACATAGCGATCATCGAACGGCGCGCCTGGCGTGATCTGCACCGCGTATTTGAGGCCGCGGCCATTATAGGCTTCGCCGGTGCGATAGACGTTGTCCAAAAGCGCGATGTAGCCTTGGGCGGCGGCCTCCGGCAGCGCTTCTGCGACGCTGCGGCCCAGCACTTCGCGGTGGCCGACGAGGGCGTGGTAGCCGGGATTGGCATATTCGAAGACGTGATCGGGGCCGCGCAGCACGGCCATGAAGGTCGGCGCCTGGTCGAAGAGTTGCTGAAACCTTTTGCCTTCTTCCTTGGCTTCCCGTTCCGTTCGAACACGTTCTGTGGTTTCGATGCAGGCGCCGAAGAGGCCGCCGATCGCGCCGCTCTCGTCGCGGACGGGCGTGTAGGAGAAGGCGAAGTGCGCTTCTTCGAGTTTGCCGTAACGGTCGAGTTCGAGCGCGATGTCGTCCATCTGCACCGGCGTGCCGGCGAAGACGTTGGCGAAGAGCGGCGCCAGCGCGTCGCGCGCTTCGCTCCAGACCACATCCAAAGCGTGCTGGCCGAGCGCGCCCGGATGCTTCTTGCCCATGACAGGCGTCATCGCATCGTTGTGCAGCCAGATGCGCTCTGTGCCCCAGATGATGAACATGGGCTGGGTCGAGCCAAGCATCAGGGCGCTCAGCGTCTTCAGTGATTGCGGCCAGGCTTCCGGCGCGCCGAGCGCGGTATTGTTCCATGCATAGGCGCGGATGAGCGCGCCCATGGCGCCGCCGCCTTGGAGAAAGGCTAGCGGGTCTGCTGTGTTGTCGGTCTTAGAAGCCATCAATCCCCGGCGAGGTGTTTAGTCCGCGGAGGAGATAGCTCGTCTCAGCGCTTGGTCAAAATTTTCGGCCTTAGCGCGGCGCGCGTTTGGCCAGGATACGTTGCAGCGTGCGGCGGTGCATGTTGAGACGGCGCGCGGTTTCGCTGACGTTATGGCCGCAGAGTTCGTACACACGTTGGATGTGTTCCCAGCGGATACGATCGGCCGACATCGGATTGTCCGGCGGTTCCGGTTTTTCGTCGGGCGAGGCGAGCAGGGCTTTGACGATGTCTTCGGGATCGGCGGGTTTGGCGAGATAATCG
>QBMO01000040.1:12078-13206 GCA_003242075.1 Alphaproteobacteria bacterium | reverse complement strand
GAGCGGGCCGGCTTTCACGGCAGCGACCGCCGTGGCGATGGCGCCGTAGCCGGTCAGCATCACGACGCGCGCGTCGGGGCGATGTTTGTTGAGCGCTTCGACCACGGACAGGCCGGAGCCGTCTTCGAGACGCAGATCGAGCACGGCGTAAGCGGGCGGCGTCTTGATGGCGATATCGTTGGCTTCAGCGACCGAGCCGACAGCCGTCACTTCAAACCCGCGGCCTTCGAGCGCGCGTGCGAGGCGCGTGCGGAAGGGCGCGTCGTCGTCCAGAATGAGGAGGGTCTTTTCGCCTTCAATGGGCGCTTCGAGGGTCATGGCCGTTCCAGCTCCGATGGGCCGTATGTAGCGCATTTCACGCAAGATCAAAGCGTTGGCGCTTCAATTGCCGCACGCGGCCAACGCACTTTTACCATGGCGCCGACATTGGGCGGGCGGCGGTTGCGCATTTCGAGTTTTGCGCCGGTTCTTTCCAGTAACGTCTTCGAGATGAAAAAGCCCAAGCCCAGCCCGCCGGCAGCGCCCTCATCGTCGCGTTCGGTCAAATAGGGTTCGCCAAGGCGGCTCAACACGCCAGGGGCGAATCCGGGGCCGTCATCTCGCACAACGATCTCGATCATCTCTGCATCCCAGCGCGCTTCGAACTCGACCCGCGTATTGGCGAAGCCGACGGCGTTCTCAACGATGCCGCCTAGGGAGTGTACGATCTCCGGCATGCGGCGGACCTCCAGCGGGCCCTCGCCATTCGCAATTATCGCGATCTCGGCGCCGAGGCCCTGATGCGGTTCGGCGATTTCCTCGAGCAGCGCTTTGATCGGGGCTCGCTGGATCATGACGTCGCCGGCTTCGCGGTTGGCCGAGAGCTGCGCGAGGATGGCGCGGCAGCGTTCGCTTTGGGTGACCAGCAGCTGCAAATCCTCGGCGCGCGGATCGTCGGGCGGCATGGTGCGCGCCATTTCCCTTGGCAACGAGATGGATGGTGGCGAGCGGCGTGCCGAGTTCGTGCGCGGCGGCGGCTGCGAGGCCGCCCAACGCTGAGAGCGTTTGTTCGCGCGCCAGCACCGCTTGCACGGCGGCGAGCGCGATGTTCAGGCGCTCCTCTTCCGCCGCCACGCGCCATGCGTAAAC
>QBMO01000040.1:2310-12068 GCA_003242075.1 Alphaproteobacteria bacterium | reverse complement strand
CTGCAGCGATGCCCATTTGGTAGAGCGGCGGCAGATCGAACGATAAGTCCGCCGGCCATGGCAGCGGCAAGCGCCACACCGAGATCGCGCCGACGCAGATGAAGGTCAGCGTCGCCAGCATGGCGGTGACGGCGGGACGCAAAATGGTGGCCGACACGGCGACTGGCGCGACGAACAAGAACACGAACGGGTTCTGCAAACCGCCAGTGAGCGCGAGCAGGAAGGCGAGTTGGATGACGTCGTAGGCGAGCTGCGCGGCGGCTTCCCATTCGCGCGCGAGTTCTTGCGACCGCCGCGCCGCGATCAAAGCCAAGTTCAGACAAACCGAAACGCCGATCGCGGCGAGCGCCCAGGCGAGCGGGAATTCGACGTCGAGCCCGTAGCGGACGAACAGCACGGCCGAGGTCTGGCCGGCGATCGCCAACCACCGCAGCAACAGCAGGGTGCGCACACGCACCCGGCTCTGGGCGGTCCAGAAGCTGGGGACGGCGGGGGGCGGCATCCGGACGTCAGGCAGGGCCATGCCCCCTCATGCGCGGGCCGGCCCGGCGCGGCAATCCCGTACAGAAGTTGTTATTGATTCTGCGAAGCGTTCGCAATAAGGAGGGCGGGCAGGCGAAGGAGAGCGGACGTATGCGGGGACTTTGGGGGACGACGGCGCTGGCGGCGCTGCTGGGCTTAGCGGCCAGCGGAACGGCCTTGGCGCAGCAGGCGGACGAGCAACTCTACGCCGATAGCGGCGAGATCACGGTGACGGCGACGCGCTCGGAAGCTGACGTGTTCAACGTGCCGAGCGTGGTCAGCGTGATCGACGCGGAAGAGATCGAGGAAAACCTCGCCACCGACATCAAGGATTTGATCCGGTTCGAGCCTGGGGTTTCGGTGCCGACCTCGCCCTCGCGCTTCGGCGCGGCGCTGGGCGCGACCGGCCGTGACGGCAATTCCGGTTTCACCATTCGCGGCATGGGCGGCAATCGCGTGCTGCTGCAGGTGGATGGCATCCGTATCCCGGACGGCTTTAGCTTTGGCCCGAACGCGTTTGGGCGCGGTGACTACGTTGATCTCGATTTGCTGCAATCGGTCGAGATCGTACGCGGGCCGGCGTCTGCGCTTTACGGCAGCGACGGCTTGGCCGGCGTGGTGAGCTTCATCACGCGCGATCCGGTAGACTTTTTGCGCGAGGGCGAGAATTTCGGCGCGCGGGCGCGGGTTTCGTATGGGAGCGTCGATGAGAGCATCGCTTGGAATTTGACCGGCGCTGGGCGTTTGAACGATCAGTGGTCCGCCTTGCTGGCCTACACCCGCCGCGATGGCCAAGAGAGCGAAAATCAAGGCGAGATCGGCACGCCGGATTCGCGCCGCACCATCCCGAACCCGCAGGACTATGAGTCGAACGCCGTGCTGGCGCGGCTGGTGTTCGAGCCCAACGATGCGCACCGTTTCCGCCTGACCGGCGATTACGGTGATCGTTACACAACAACAGAAGCGCTCTCGGGCCGGGCCGTGTTGCCGCCGGCTGGGCCGGCGCTTGGCGCGGGCAGCGTCATCGATCTCGACGGCGAGGATGAGAGCGAACGTCAACGCATCACGCTCGACTGGACCTATGAAAACGAGGGCGGCTTTTTCGATAGCGCCTTCGTGGCGCTATATGCGCAGCAGAGCTGGCTGCGCCAGTTCACCGCGGAAGATCGCAACACCTCCGCCGACCGCACGCGCGAAACGACGTACGACAACGATGTCTGGGGCGTGACTGCGCAAGGCGAGAGCGAGTTCGGGGGTGAGGCGGTGCAGCAGCGCTTCGTCTATGGCCTCGATTATTCGGTGACGACGCAAGGCGCCATCCGCGGCGGCACCGTGCCGACACCGCCCGCGGTCTTCCCTGAGCGCCCGTTCCCGGAAACGGAGTACACGCGCACCGGCCTCTTCCTGGTGGATGAGATCAGCTTGCTCAATGGCTCGCTACTGCTCTTCCCAGGCGTGCGCTATGACGAATATGAACTCGAGCCGCAGGCCGATGCGCTTTACTTCGGCGCGCTCGCCGGTCAGAGCGGCGATCAGATTTCACCGAAGTTCGGCATCGTGGCGTGGCCGATCGATACGTTCGGCGTCTTCTTCAACTACGCCGCGGGCTTTAAGGCGCCGGCGCCGAGCGAAGTGAACAATTACTTCGAGAACCTGACGCTCTCCAGTTTTGGCCAAGCCTACACCTCGATCCCGAATCCTGCGCTGCAGCCTGAAACCAGCGAAGGCTATGAATTCGGCATTCGCGGTCGCGGATGGAATGCGTTCGGCGCCGGTTGGGATTGGAGCGCTTCGGCGTTCGCGAACTTCTATGACGACTTCATCATCCAAGACATCGTCAGCGGTTCGGGCTCGGCGCTCGATCCGTTCGTCTATCAGTACATCAATCTGAACGAGGTCGAGATTTCGGGCGTCGAAGGCCGCTTGAGTGGCTCATGGAGCAACGGCTTCGGGCTCAATCTCTCAGCTGCTTACGCGGAGGGTGAGCAGATCACGCCGGCGGGGCGCGCGCCTTTAGAGACGGTCGATCCGTTCAAACTCGTGTTGGGGTTTTCCTACGACGCGTCGAGCGGCAACTGGGGCGGCCAAGCAATCGTCACGCATGCGATGCGCAAGGATAAAGGCGACGTGCAATCGCCAGCGACGGCGTTCCGTCCGGATGCGTTCACGATCCTCGATCTCACCGCCTATTGGCACCCGACCGATGCAGCGACCGTGCGCGTCGGCGTCTTCAATGTGACGGACGAAGAATACTGGTGGTGGAGCGATGCGCGCGGCCTGAGCGCGACATCCGCGGTGCGCGACGCCTACACCCAGCCCGGCCGCAACGTTTCAGTTTCTTTGGCGTATCGTTTCTGAGGAGGACGGAAAGATGCAAATATCAGTGACGCGCCGCGCGTCCCTGCTGGCGTTCGCCGGCGCGGGCGTTGCCGCTGCGAGCCCGGCTTGGGCGCAAACTGCGCGCCGCTTGCCGGCGGGTGTCGAGCGCGACCGGCAATCGATTTTGGCGATGGCGGGCGACTATCGCGTGCGGTTCAACTTCGATGAAACCGTGCCGTTCGTCAGCGATTACACGCCGCGCGAGCCGACCAGCAGTGGCGGTTATGAAAGCGTGCGCGTGGTCGAAGATCGCGGCGATTTCATTATGCTGCAACACATGCTCGTCGCGGAACACGAGGGGCAGACATTCATCATCAAGCATTGGCGCCAGGACTGGACCTACCAGCCGCGCGCCGTGCTTGTTTACGATCGCTTGAATTATTGGGCGGTGCAGAATGTGCCGTACGCGGATCGTCGCGGCGCCTGGTCGCAAACCGTATGGCAGACGGACGACTCGCCGCGTTATGGCGGCGTCGGCCAATGGAATTACGACGCCGGCCGCACGATCTGGATCAGCGGGCCGACGGCGCGTCCGCTGGCGCGGCGCGATGCGATCCGCAATCCGCCCTACAATCGCTACAACTCGATCAACCGTCATGCGCTGACGCCGACCGGCTGGGTGCATGAGCAAGACAACGAAAAGATCGGCACGCGCGATGGCCAGCAAGTGGCGATCGTGCACGAGGATGGCGTCAATACGTACGACCGCTTCAGCGAATATCCGGTCGCTGCCGCTGATGCATATTGGAACGATACGAAGGACTATTGGGCCGGCGTGCGCACGGCGTGGGATGACGCCATTGCGCGCCGCCGCGGCGTGTGGGTCGAGGAAGAGCCGCAGAACGGCGCGATTACCGGCCCGGTGTTGATGGGTTTGGCGGATCAAATCCACGCCGGCGATATGCAAACCCAACCCGCGCTCGTCGAAGCGCAAGCGACCATCACGACGGCGACGAGCGCGGCTTAAGCATCGTTTGTCGCATGAGGGCGCGGCGGTTTCGAAAGGAGCCGCCGCGTCTTTGTTTTGTAATATGTGCACGAAGCTGCGGCATACCGCCCCCTGTGCGCTCGCGCCGCGTTGCTTGGCCGCCCATTGAACGGCTTAGTTTTCCGATGAACGAACCGGTTGAAACGCCGCGGCGCAGGCTGACGGGGGCGGTTGTGCCCGCGCTGGCGGCTGCGGCCTTGGCTGCGTTCGTGACGATGCTGCTGGTCGGCCGCAATGGCGCGGAAAAAGCGGCAGGCACGCCGGTCGTCGAAAACTGCATTCTCGAGGGGGCCGAAGAAGTTGGCGGGCCGATTGAATTGGTCGACGGCAATGGCGCGATTGTCACGCAAGCGGACTTCGCTGGCGAACCGGCGGTGCTCTATTTCGGCTTCACGCACTGCCCCGATATCTGCCCGACATCGATGTATACGCTTGCCGACGCACTCGCCGCGCCGGGCGGCTACGATGTGCAGCCAGTGCTGGTGAGCCTCGATCCGGAACGCGATACGCCGGACGTGATGGGCGCTTATGCGCGCACCTCCGGCTTTCCGCCCGGCTTGGTTGGGCTGACTGGATCGCGCGCGCAGATCGATGCGGCGAAAGCGGCGTTCCACGTCTATAGCGCCCGCGCCGACATCGAGGGCGCGCCAGCGGGCACATACAATGTCGATCACTCGTCCTTCCTTTATGTGCTGGACGGCCAGTGGCAGACCCGCGCCATCGTCAACACGCTGCGGGCGACGCCGGACCAGATGTCAGCCTGCATCGCGGCCGGGCTGGAGCGGGCGGGCGCCTGATTATGTGAAACGCGGGCCGCTTTCGGCGCTTGCGTGGTTAATAACTGACATTACGTTTAGGCCGAGGCGCCGGGTGGGGAACCCGGGGCCGGCTAGGGCGTAGGCCTAGTTCGCCCGTCTGGCGCCGCAGTGCAGCGTTTGCGGCTACCAGGCGTCTTAGCTTGTTTGAAACGGGGGAGCGCGCACGATCCTGAGTCGGATTGCTGCAGCGCAGCACGGAAGGGCCCTAATGCTCTACTCGCTTTATGAACTGGGCCACCTGTCGGTCGCGCCGCTCCGCATCGCTGCGTTGATGCAGTCGACAGTGCTGCGCTCGGCCATGAACCCGATGGTCGACACCGAGGTCTCGCGCACGGCTGCCGCCGCTTCCGACCTGTTCGAGTCGGTGACCCGCCGTTACCGCAAGCCGGAATGGAACCTGCCGACGACGGTGGTGAACGGCGTCGATGTGCCGGTGACGCCGAAAGCGGTCTGGTCTTCGCCGTGGTGCAACATGCTGCATTTCGAGCGCGACGCTGACGCGTTGAAGAGCGCGCGCGGCGACAAGGCCGATCCGGCGGTGCTGCTGGTGTCGCCGATGTCGGGCCATTACGCGACGCTGCTGCGCGACACGGTGAGTGCGTTTTTGCCCGAGCACGAAGTTTACGTCACCGATTGGTCGGACGCGCGCATGGTGCCGGTTCTGGCCGGGCGCTTCGATCTCAACGATTACATCGATCACGTAATGGCGATGCTGCGGGCGCTCGGCCCGGAGACGCATGTCATCGCTGTTTGCCAACCGGGGCCGCTTGTATTGGCGGCGGTGGCGCTGATGGCGGAAGAAAACGATCCGTGCACGCCAGCGACGATGACGATCATGGGCTCGCCCATCGACGCGCGCAAATCGCCGACGGCGCCGAACAAGCTGGCCGAGACGCGCGATATCGAATGGTTCAAGCAGAACATGATCCATTCGGTGCCTGGGCTTTATCCCGGCGTGTTTCGCCGCGTTTATCCGGGCTTTTTGCAGCTCGCGAGCTTCATGGGGATGAACCTTTCGCGCCACGTCGATGCGCACAACGCCTATTTCCAGAACCTGGTGAAAGGCGACGGCGACAGCACCGATAAGCACCGCCTGTTCTACGATGAATATCTGGCTGTGATGGATCTCTCGGAAGAGTTCTACATCCAGACGCTGGTGGAAGTGTTCCAGGAATACACGCTCGCTAACGGCACGATGATGCATCGCGGCCGCCGCGTCGATCCGAGCAAGATCACCAAGACGGCGCTGCTGACGGTCGAAGGCGAGAACGACGACATCTCCGGCATCGGCCAAACTCAAGCCGCGCATGACATCTGTACAAACATCCCAGAAGCGATGCGCAGCGACTACATCCAGCCGGGTGTCGGCCATTATGGCGTGTTCTCCGGCCGTCGCTTCCGCACCGAAATCTATCCGCGCGTGCGTGACTTCATGCGCTCGTTCAAGTCGGCGTCTTCGCGCAAGAAGCCCGCGCTGAAGGTTGTCGAGGCCTAAGCCTTCGACGCAGGATCGACGAGCGTCATTGTGCGGCCTTCAGCGGCGCGCAGTGGCACGCTGGCGGGATCGAAACCTTCGAGGCAGCGGACGTTGACGCCGTAATGGTCGGGCATCGAGCGCTTCTTGTGGAACGGATAGATGCCGCAGACGCTGCAGAAATAGTGCTTCGCGACGCCGCTATTCCACGTGTAGAGCGAGAGCTTGTCCTCCCCCGCGATCAATTTGAAGCCGCTTTCGTGCACCGTGCACATGAGCGCGTTCTTCTTGCTGCAGAGAGAACAATCGCACATCGTGACTTCGGTGATTTCGGTTTCGATCTCAAATTGGACCGCGCCGCAATGGCAGGAGCCTTGATAGTGCGTCATGTGCTCACCTTCCTCAGCAGCTTAACCGGCGGCGATGGGTGCGAGAAACCGCGAAGCATGAGATTCTTGCGTATGCGCTTCGATTCGCGACGCAAGGCAGAAGAGCCAACTCAGACCGAGATCGAAACGATCGACGGCCGGCGCATGGCCGTGCGGCTGATCGTCAATCCGCGCGCGCGGCATGTGTCGGTGCGGATCGATCCGACACGCCGGCAAGCGATCGCGACGGCCCCGTCCAAACGCTATCTGAAACATGCGGCGCAATTCGCGGCCGAGCGCGCGGGCTGGATTGCGCAGGAATTGTCGCGACTGCCAAAGAGCGTGTCGCTCTCGCCGGGCTCGTTCGTGACGTATCACGGTGTTGAGCACGAGCTGACCTACGAGCGCGGCCGCGGGGTCGCGCGTGTGGAGCCGGGCTTGATCCCGCGCCTTGTTGTGCCGGCGAGCGATCCGGCTTTGTTCGAGGCGCGTGTGATCCGTTTCTTTAAGGAGCGGGCGCGCGAAGAACTGATCGATCGCGTCGCGCATCATGCGGTGACGCTGGGCGTGAACCCGGTGAAAATCCAAGTGAAGGAGCTGCGCTCGCGTTGGGGCTCGTGCTCGGTCGATGGCGTGCTGTCGTTTTCGTGGCGGCTGATATTGGCGCCGCCTTATGTGCTCGATTATCTGGCCGCGCATGAAGTGGCGCACTTGCGCGAGATGAACCACTCACGCCGCTTCTGGGCGCATGTGAAGAAGTGCATGCCCGATTACGAGCGCGGCCGCGACTGGTTGCACCAGCATGGCTGTGCGCTGCACGCCGTGGGGTTTGCGCGCTAGGAGCGCTTGCCCGGCGTAGCCATCCGGAAGCGGCCGCTATCATCCATGAAGACGTGCTTCAGTGCGCCGAGGATGTGGAGGCCGATAAAGCCGACCAACGCCCAGCGGCCGACTGCGTGCAAAGTCTCCGCGATTTCGTGAACGCCTTCATTGCGCGTCGCGAAGGGGCTCGGGATCGAGAGCACGTCAAACACATTGATCGCGCGGCCGCCCGACCAGATCGCGAGCGGGCCGGAAATGATCTGAATCACGATCGCGGCCAGCAAGATGTGGTGCGTTGCCGATGAGAGAAACATCAGGATCGACGCTTGTTTGGGCGGCGTGGGTTGCGGCTGCGCGTAGTGCGATATGACGCGCGCGAGCAGGATGATGAAGAACGTCGCGCCGAAGCTGATGTGCCACCACATCGCCGTCGCGCGCGCGGCGCGGTCACCGGCGTCGCCCGCGAAATCGGCTTGGAAACCTGTCGTGAGCATGAGCGCGACGGCGATCGCTGCGAGCCAATGCAGCGCGATCGAGAGCCAGCCGTATCCGTCTTTGGTGTTTGTCCACTGCATGCCGAACCTCGCTTAGAGGCGCAGTGTAGGCGCTAGAGAGGCTTGAGCAATGCGCGACGCTTTGGCGCCAACGCGTCGCAAGTGCGCTTTAGCCTTCGGGGCCAAAATCGAGCGAGCGATCTTGCGTGTCGGGCGGCGTATCGATCGGCGCGCCGATGGTGGCGCCGACGGGTGCGCCGACGGCTGTAAGTTCCGGCGCGATGGGATCGGGAACACCGACGTCATAGTCTTCGTCGCGCGGCATCTCGAGCGGACGCGACGGCGTGTTTCGCAGTGCGACGGGTGCGATGCGGGCCCAGATGTCCGCCGGTATGGATCCGCCAGTGACGCGGCCCGTGATAGTGAAGTTGTCGTTGCCGACCCATACGCCGCCAACCATGCCGGGCGTGTAGCCGACGAACCAAGCATCGCGATAATCGTTGCCGGTGCCGGTCTTGCCGCCGACCTGATGCGTGGTCATGCGCGCGCGCGTGCCGGTGCCGGCCTGGACGACGCGGCTCATCATCAGATTCATGTAGCGCAGCGGGCGCTCTTCGATGACGCGGACGCGGTTGTCCTGGCGCCAGCTCCACATCGTCTCGTTCGAATTGGCGCGGCGGATGCGCGCCACGCCGTGACCCTCGACGCGGAAGCCGCCCGACGCCATCGCGCCGTAGGCCTGCGTCATTTCCATCAGCGTGATCTCTTGGGCGCCGAGCGCTAGTGAATGGTAGTTGTGCAGCGGCGAACGGACGCCAAGACGGCGCGCAACGTCGATGACGTTTTGGCCGCCGACTTCATTTGCGACGCGGATCGCCACCATGTTGAACGAATTGGCGTAAGCGGAGTTGAGCGACACCGCGCCGTGGAATTCGTTGGTGTAGTTGCCCGGCGTCCAAGGCGGCTGGCCGTCGATATAGATCGTGATCGGCGCATCTTCTCGCACGCTCCACGGCGTCAGGCCGTTCTCCATCGCCGCGAGGTAGATGAAGTATTTGAACGACGAGCCGGGTTGGCGGCGCGCTTGGGTGGCGCGGTTGAACTGACTTTCGTCATAGTCGCGCCCGCCGACCATGACGCGCACGCCGCCTTCATCGTCCATGAAGAGCGCTGCGGCCTGGGCGACGCGGCGGTCTTCGCCTTGCTCGGCCAATATGGCTTCGACGGTTTCAACGGCAGTGCGTTGGGCGGCGATGTCGATCGTGGTCTCGACGATGAAGTCGTCGCGCTGCTGGCCGATCACTTCGTTCAAAAGCGGATCGATCCAGTCGCGATAGTAAGAGAGCACGCCAGCCGGATTGCGGCGGCTGATGACGAGCTCTTCTTGCATCGCCGCGTCGCGTTCGGTGGCGCTGATGTAGCCCATCGCCACCATTTCGTTCAGCACCACGCTGGCGCGGTCGCGCGCGGCGCCGATGTCCTGGCGCGCAGGATTGAGCCGTGACGGCGCTTTGACGAGGCCAGCGAGCATGGAGGCTTGCAGCAGCGTCAGTTCACGCGCAGGGCGGTCGAAATAGCGTTCAGACGCGGCTTCCACGCCATAAGCGCCAGCGCCGAAATAGACGCGGCTCAAATACAGCGCGAGGATTTCATCCTTGGTGAAGCGGCTCTCGAGCCAGAGCGCCAGCATGATTTCTTGCGCTTTGCGGCGCCAGGAGCGTTCGTTGGTGAGGAAGAGGTTCTTGGCCAGCTGCTGCGTGATGGTCGAGCCGCCTTGCACGACGCGGCCGGCGCGCAAGTTCTCGGCGCCGGCGCGCATCATGCCGCCGAAATCGACGCCGAAGTGATCATAGAAGCGCCGGTCCTCGATCGCGAGGAAGGCTTGGCCGACAT